>DATNDP010000235.1:0-47356 GCA_035553195.1 Candidatus Acidiferrales bacterium | reverse complement strand
GGGGGATTGGCATGCGTCGTGGGCATAGGCGGATGTCCTTATTTTCGCACACGCAGCGTAGAGACGCGGCACTGCCGCGTCTCAAAGACCAAAGCTCAAAACTCCAACGCTTCTGGAATTAGATTTTGTAAGCAGGAAGCTGTGAGACGTGGCGGGGCCACGTCTCTAGTGAAGATTCCACTCAGTCGCCCATCAATTAGACTGGTTGCCGATGAAATCCATCATCATCGGCACCGCCGGTCACATCGATCACGGAAAAACTTCGTTGGTGAAGGCTCTCACCGGCATCGATGCCGATCGGCTGGAGGAGGAAAAGCGGCGCGGGATCACCATTGACCTAGGCTTCGCGCATCTGGAACTGCCTTTACCGAGCAAGGGTTTGGAGCACAGCGACAGAGATGACGCCGCGAGCCCGGCCACGCGGCGAGCGGCGCTGGAGCAGGGGCAGAATGATCTCAAGGTGACGAGAATCGCCGGCGGCTTGGAGCGAAGCGACAGGATTAGACTGGCCTTCATCGATGTGCCGGGTCACGAGCGCTTTGTCCGCAACATGCTGGCCGGCGTGGGCGGTATTGACATGGTGCTGCTGGTGATCGCCGCCGACGAATCCATCAAGCCACAGACCCGCGAGCACTTTGAGATCTGCAGGCTGCTGTCTATCCCGCGCGGAATCACCGTAATCAGCAAGGCCGACCTGGTCGACGAAGACACCCTCAACGTAGTCAAGCTTGAGGTGGAGGACTTTGTCCGCGGCTCGTTCCTCGACACCAGCCGCTCTCCGCTGGTGGCGGTCAGCGCGATCAGGGAAGCGGGCTTGGACCAGCTCAAACGTGAAATTGTGCGTCTCGCGGCCGAGGTTCCGGCTCGCGATACCGACGCCATTTTCCGGCTTCCGATCGACCGCGCCTTCGTCATGAAAGGGTTCGGAACGGTAGTGACCGGTACGCTGATTGCCGGCAAGGTGAAAAAAGAGGAAGAAGTGGAGGTGTTCCCGCGGCGGCAGCGCGCTCGCGTTCGCGGCGTGCAGGTACACGGATCCGCAACAGATCAGGCCATCGCAGGCCAGCGCACCGCGCTGAACCTGGCGGGAGTGCAACTGGAAGATCTGGCGCGTGGCATGACCCTTGCAGCTCCCGGTCTACTGGAGCCGACCCAGCGGGTCGACGTTCAGCTTGCGCTGCTAAAGGACGCGAAGCCGCTCAAAAACCGGGCGCGCGTGCATCTTCACGGATTTACCTCTGAAACCATCGCCGAGGTAACGCTGTACCAGGGCAATGAGCTCAAGCCCGGCAGCAGCGGCTTTGCTCAATTGCGCACCGATCATCCTGTGCTTCTGCTGCCCGGCGACCGCGTGATCCTGCGGCAGTTCTCTCCCGTGATCACCATCGGTGGCGCGCAGGTCCTGGATGCGTTCCCGCTTACA
Organism: Candidatus Acidiferrales bacterium; assembly: GCA_035553195.1. GTDB lineage: Bacteria > Acidobacteriota > Terriglobia > Terriglobales > Acidobacteriaceae > Angelobacter. The sequence continues at coordinate 45,933 of DATNDP010000235.1, read as the reverse complement.
CGTCATAAAAAAGACGACCGGATTGCATTTCTCCAGGCCTTGACGTCTGACCTGCGCGAGCAGCGATTGCTCGCACGGATCAGCAGGCGCGGCAAGGATGGCCTGTCGTTGGCGGCGGCCATCTGCGAGACGGGATTAATGCAGTCTGTCCTTCAGTCCGTTTTGGCGGCGCTTGCTCAGAAAGGAAAGATCGTACAAACGGCCGAATTCAGCATCGCCGCTGAGGCATTTGCCAAAACAATGGAACGAACGCTGGCTGCTCTGGAAGCCTTTCACAAGGCCAATCCGCTAGTGGCGGGAATGAGCAAAGAGGAGCTGCGCGCCAAGCTGGGCTTGCAGCAGCCGATCATGGAAGCCGTGCTGCAGCAACTTGCGCGCGACAAGAAAGCAGAGGTCACCGGCGAGCAGGTGCGACTGGCCGGTCGCGGCGTGGAGCTGAAGGATGAAGAAGCGCGCGCCAAAGAGCAGATTGAGAAGGCATTCGCCGCCGCCGGACTAAAAGTTCCCCTCATGAAGGAAGTGCTCGCCGGACTACGCGTAGACAAGGCGCGCGCGCAGAAGCTCGTAACATTGCTCATGCGCGATCGTGTTCTGGTCAAACTGGCCGACGACCTTGTATTCCATCAGAATGCACTGCAAGAATTGCGCCGCATTCTGACCTCTTACAAAGCCAACTCCTCCAAGATAGATGTGGGCAAGTTCAAGGACCTGACCGGAGTTTCGCGCAAGTACGCCATCCCGCTGCTCGAATACCTTGATCGCGAACGGGTGACGCGTCGCGTGGGGGATGAACGGATCATCCTGTAGCTGTCTCGGCAGCAGGACTCCAGTCTCATGGCCTCGGCCGGATGTGAATGTGCAGCGTGCAACCTGAGCGGACCCTATTGAGCGGTGGCGGCCCGAGATCGGGAAAATCCTGTAAACCTGAAAGGCCATTTCCCACGCAAGTAAGCCAGCAGCAGCATGGCTACGGTAATGCCGAGGAGCCCCAGCGATGCACCCACAATTCCCATTCCGCGACGCGGCAGCACATGAAGCCTGCCATAAACAAACTCAATGTGAACCCAATACACCAGCAGTGAATGCCGTCCCATGAGAACCATGGCTTTGCTGTTGGTGAAGACGGAACGCAGGCGGCAGCGCATATCTGATGCGGCGACGATGACCAGAAGAACGCCGAGCCGAATCAGAAAGAAGCTGGGGCTGGTGTGCCAGAAGTCATACATACGCGCGGGAAAGAGCGCGACGGGGGAGTGATCGAACCCATAACCGGAAAGTACGACAGCAACGCCGGCGCATGCGACGATCCACGGCCGAAATCTGTCCATTCTCTTGGCCCGCTGGCTGAGTACCGCCCAGCCAACCACTACGCCTGCAAAGGCAAATGCGGCCCAGGGAAAAAGCGGAAACATCCAGGACAGCGGCTTGCCCTGATTATGAACACCATTGATGTATGAGGCAATGAACCACGGCAGCGAGGAGAAGCTGTGCGTCCAGACCAGCGGAGCCAGCAGCGTGACAGCTGACGTCGCAATTACAGCATTTGCAGCCAGACGCCGCCATGTCGGCGAGATATAGAGCAGCAGGCCGATCAGGACCAGTGATGCGCCAATACAATTCAGGATGTCCACGCGCAGCAGGTCCGTCCATGGCGCCCACGGAAAAGCAATCAAATATTCCTGGAGGCGCAAGAGCAGTCCGAGCCCCCAGATTTCCAGACCGCGCTTCACCAGCCGGCCAGCGGACGTGCTGGGAGCGGCTCCCGCACTTACTTTCTTCGCCACAAGCACGGCAGAGATCCCGGCAAGAAAGAGGAAAAGAGGCGCAGGCAACGAGCCTATCAATTGCGACCAATTGAAAAAGCTGCTGTTGCGGGCGGCGGGTGAGAGCCACGCGTCGTAGCAGTGGGTCTGGAACATGAGCACGCAGGCGAGCCCGCGCATCCAGTCAAAGTACTCGAGGCGCTGCGATTTTCGGATCGGGATTAGGGAGGCGTCGAGCGCGCCGGGTGCCAAAAGATCACCTCAACAGTTCCAAGAATGATACGCCACACAGTGAGTCAGCAGAGCGCAACGTTATATTCTGAGTGAGATGAGAGAGAGCTCGGCTATCAGAAAGGTTGTCATCAATGACCGCGCGGCCGCGCGATTACGGCACGGGCATGTGTGGGTCTATGCCTCAGATGTGCTGAATGACGGCGGCGCCGCCGCTGGTGCGCTCGTGCATGTGGTTAATGCGAAAGGCAAGTTGCTGGGATCGGCAATCCACAGCTCGGCTTCCCAGATCAAGCTGCGCATAATTGCCAGAGACGTCGTGGGCTCCGAGGATGAGCTCATCGCTCTCTTGCGGCAGAGGCTGCACGATGCGCTGGAGTATCGGCGGCAGGTTGTCAGCGATACGGATGCCTATCGCCTGATTTTCAGTGAAGCCGATGGAATCCCGGGGCTGATCATCGACCGCTACAACGAGGTATTCACGCTCCAGGTGCTCACGCAGGCGTGGGACCGTGCGGAGCGGCGCGCCGGAATTATCGAAGCACTTCAGGAGTTTGCGGGAGCGGAACACATTGTCGAGCGCGTGGACGAGCGAATCCGGGAACTCGAGCAGCTTCCTGCCCTTGCCTCCCGGGTGCTCTCGGGGAGCCGGACCGCGACGGTATTCACCATGAACGGAGTCCGATTTCGATATGACGCGCAGAGCGGCCAGAAAACGGGCGCTTTTCTCGACCAGCGCGAGAACTATGCGATGGCCGCGCAATTTGCGCGCGGCGAGGCGCTGGATGTGTGCAGCTATCACGGCGGCTTCGCGCTCCATATGGCCAAAGTCTGCGAACACGTGACGGCGCTGGACATCTCCCGCGAGGCGCTCGAAACGGCGGAACAGAATGAAAAGCTGAATGCCGGTCAGATCAAGGATGAGATTGAGTGGATTGAAGCGAACGCCTTCGATCTCCTCCGGGACTACGCCGACGACGGTCGCCAGTACGACATCATCGTTTTGGATCCTCCAGCATTTGCGAAATCAAAAAAGAACCTTCCTTCCGCGCTTCGCGGCTATAAAGAACTGAACCTGCGCGCAATGAAGATGCTCCGGCCGGGAGGAGTTCTGGTCACGTGCTCCTGCTCGTTTGCCGTCAGTGAGACAGATTTTCTGGAGATGCTGACGGAAGCGGCTCAGGACGCCCATCGGACCGTCAGAGTCGTGGAAAAGCGGACTCAAGCCAGGGACCATCCAATAATCTTAGGTGTGCCGGAAACGTACTATTTGAAATGCATCATCCTTTCGGTTGCGTGATCGTTCAGGCAGGGTCACAATTGCGGATCACGATCTTCGGCTGTGGCGCGAATGAGCTCGGCAATTTCAATCTCTACGTTCCGCGGAAGTTCGTCGCGGATCAATGTTGCAACCAGTGCGGAAAGATCGACGATGCGCGCGAGTTGACGCCAATCGGGCGGCAGTTTGCCGCCGCCGCGCCGGAAACCGTCAGAGAAGTGTGGTTCCAGCAGCGGCCTGTTACGGGATTCATAACGAAGAAAATGTCCAACATCGATCAAAGGTGAGCCCGCCACAGCGAACTCCCAATCGAGCAGCGCAGCCATCTTCCACGCGCCTTGTTCCGGCCGCACGAGCAGGTTTCGCATGCCGAAGTCGCAATGCACAAGCGACGTCTCTTCGTCTGGAGCAGAGAGGCAGGGCGCCCACGACCAGACAAGATCGTGGATTCGAGAGCGATCGCCGGGTGCGACCCGCCTGGCGAAATTGGGTGAACCAAGGCACAGATCAACAAAACGCGGCAGCGGATCAGCGCCTTCCAGCAAAGGCGCGGTCACGGCGGCGCCGGCGCTTAGCCAGCCCGATTTGGAGAATGTGAACCTGCCAAGGGCCGCCAGAATCTCGCCCGCGGAATAGGCCGCTTCGGCAATGGCTTGCTGGTTGCCAGTTTGCTTCAGCTCTCGCAGCGTAACGCCCTCGACAAAGCGGAAGATTGCGAATGGAGCAATGTCGCCGGTCTCTCTCGGCTCTGCGAAGAGCAGTTCAGGCACCGGAATGGCGCCAGCCACGAGCCCGATAAGGTCGATCTCCTTCTGGCACAAGGATGAGGCGTGCTCGTAGATTCGCAGCACTACCGCCATGGCGGGCGATTCCAACTGTACCTTGAAATTGGCGTTCCGGTATCCACCGCTTAAAGCTGCAATGGAAGCGATACGACATCTGGGAAATGCCCTCCGCAGCAGCTGGTAGGCGAGATCTGCCTCCAGGCTGCGGCGAGGTTCGAAACGGCTCCAGCGTGCTTCAGCCGGCGTGCCTGTCGGCGATGATTGATCCATGGGTGCCTTCTGTTTTCTGAGCACAGCTTATCAGAAGCTCAGAGGGCCTTTCTTAGAGAATGCGTCTTCGATTCCCTGCAAGCTGTTGAAAACATAGCTCAAATTATGCATTGACAATGCCATACTCATATTTTATGATTCGTATGTGCTAAATACTGCATCCAATGCAGTGAAGCAATCTTGATCCATTTCATTGGAGGAAAACAAAGATGACCACAATTACCCGGATCGATCCTTTCCGTGAGCTGGCCACGCTGCAGGACCGGTTCAACAGCCTGTTCGAGAATTTTGCCGATGCTAACGGCAAAGAGCAGTTGGCGCAGGGCACCTTTGTTCCCGCAGTGGACATTTACGAAGATGAGCACAACCTGGTGCTCAAGCTCGAAATTCCCGGAGTGAACGAAGACGACCTGAACGTGAGCCTGGAGAACAACACCTTGACCGTGAGCGGCGAGCGCAAGTTCGAAAAGGAAGAGAAGGAAGAGAACTTCCACCGCATTGAACGGCGTTTTGGATCGTTCACCCGCACCTTCCGCCTGCCGAACACAGTGGACACGGAAAAAGTTGAGGCCGGCTATGACAAAGGCGTCCTGAAGGTCACGCTGGGCAAGCGCGCCGAAGCCAAGCCGAAACAAATCAAGGTGGGCAGCGCGCAGAAGACGCTGCAGGAGGAATAACGCTGAGGTATCAACCTCCGGTGAATCACATCTAAATCGGGAGGCGGCTGCCTCCCGATTTTTTTACATAACAATTCGTTAAGGCAGAAACATCTCAATTAGTACGCAACAGGAGCAACAACATGGCTATCCGTTGGGACAAATTCACCATCAAGTCGCAGGAAGCGATTCAGCAGGCGAGTGAGATCGCGTCGCAGCACGGCAATCCGGAAATGTTGCCGGTGCACCTGCTGGCGGCGCTGGTCCAGGACCGCGAAGGCATCATTGCGCCCGTGCTGACGAAGCTCGGCGCCAATCCGTCCCGGGTGGAAGCCGATGTGAAGCAGGCGATGGAGCGTCTGCCCAAGGTCTCAGGCGGAGGCGCCATGCAGTCGAGCCTTTCTGCGCAAATGCAGAAAGTACTCGACCAGTCTTTTAAAGAGGCTGACAAATTCAAGGATGAGTTTGTCTCCACCGAGCATTTGCTGCTTGCGATCGCCCAGGATAAGGACCGGAACAATGAAGGCAGCAAGATCCTCACCGAAGCCGGCGTGACCTACGATGGCATTCTCAAGGCGCTGACGGCAGTGCGCGGATCGCAGCGTGTTACCGACCAGAACCCGGAGGGCAAATACCAGGCGCTGGAGCGCTATGCGAAAGATCTGACCGAGCTGGCGCGCCGAGGCAAGCTCGATCCGGTGATTGGCCGCGATGAGGAGATTCGCCGGGTCGTTCAGGTTTTGTCCCGCCGCACCAAAAACAATCCCGTCCTGATCGGCGAACCGGGCGTGGGTAAGACCGCGATCGTAGAAGGCCTGGCGCAGCGCATCATTTCGGGCGACGTTCCGGAAATTCTCAAGAATAAGCGCGTGGTCGCGCTCGACCTTGGGTCGATGCTCGCCGGCGCAAAGTATCGCGGCGAATTCGAAGATCGCCTGAAGGCAGTGCTCAGGGAAATTGAGGATTCGCAGGGGCAGATCATTCTGTTCATTGACGAGTTGCACACCCTGGTCGGGGCCGGCGCCGCTGAAGGCGCGATTGATGCCAGCAACATGCTGAAGCCTGCGCTGGCGCGCGGCGAGCTGCGGGCCATCGGCGCAACCACGCTGAACGAATATCGCAAGTACATCGAAAAGGACGCTGCGCTGGAGCGGCGCTTCCAGATCGTCTTTGTGGGCGAGCCCAATGTGGAAGACACGATTTCTATTCTGCGCGGGCTGAAAGAGCGTTATGAGGTGCACCACGGTGTGCGCATCAAGGACTCGGCCATCGTGGCGGCGGCAACGCTGTCGCACCGCTACATCTCTGATCGTTTCCTGCCGGATAAAGCCATCGACCTGATCGATGAGGCAGCGGCATCGCTGCGCATTCAGATCGACTCGATGCCCACGGAGATCGACCAGTTGGAGCGTCGCGCCACGCAGCTTGAAATCGAAAAGCAGGCGCTCAAGAAAGAAGATGACCCGAACTCGCGTGAGCGGCTGAGCGCCGTCGACCGAGAGCTCTCGCAAATCCGCGAGCAGTCTTCCGCCCTCAAGCTGCGCTGGAAAGAGGAGAAGGAAGCCATCACGCGCATTCGCCAGCTCAAGGAGCGCATCGAGCAGCTCAAGATTGAAGAGCAGCAGGCGGAGCGGCGCGGCGAACTGGAGCGTGTGGCGGCCATCCGTTACGGCGAACTCCGGCAGGCCGAAGCGGAGTTGGCAAAGCTCAGCGCGGCGGCCGAGAAGGGCGGCGCCACGCGCATGCTGAAGGAAGAAGTGGACGAGGAGGATGTGGCACGAATCGTCTCCAAGTGGACGGGAATTCCCGTCTCCAAGATGCTGGAAGGCGAGGTGAAGAAGCTGGTCAGCATGGAGGACCGGCTGCGCCACCGCGTCATCGGCCAGGATGCGGCGCTCAGTCGCGTGGCCAATGCCATTCGGCGTTCGCGCGCGGGCTTGAGCGATCCGCGCAAGCCGATCGGTTCGTTCATCTTCCTCGGACCCACCGGTGTCGGCAAGACGGAGTTGGCGCGTGCGCTGGCGGAGTTCCTGTTTGATGACGAGCACGCCATGGTGCGCATCGACATGTCGGAATATATGGAGAAGCACGCGGTGGCGCGGCTGATCGGCGCGCCTCCGGGATACGTGGGCTACGACGAAGGCGGTCAACTGACCGAGGCAGTGCGACGCCGGCCGTATTGCGTGATCCTTTTCGATGAAATCGAGAAGGCGCATCCTGACGTGTTCAACGTACTGCTGCAAATCCTTGATGACGGCCGTTTGACTGATTCGAAAGGCCGCACCGTGGATTTCAAAAATGCAGTGATCATCATGACCTCGAACATCGGAGCCAGCTATCTGCAGGCGGAGGGCGTCGCCTCGCCCGAAGCTTTTGCGGAAGCCACGGAGCATGTGATGGAGGCTTTACGTCAGCACTTCCGTCCGGAATTCCTGAACCGCGTGGACGATGTGATTGTCTTCAGCCCGCTGGGCGAAGAGCAGCTTACCCACATTATCGAGCTGCGTCTGGACGATCTGCGGCGGCTGCTGGCCGACCGCAAGATCACCATCGAGCTGACGCAGCCGGCGAAGGAACTCCTGTTCATCGAAGGCTACGACCGGGCTTACGGCGCCCGTCCGCTGAAACGAGCGATTCAGCGCCTGGTGCAAGATCCGCTGGCGCTGAAGATCCTGGAAGGCGAGGTCAAGCACGGCGATCACGTTGTGGTGGCCGCCGACGTTCCAACGCGGCAGATGAGATTCACGGTGAGTGGACATGCCGTAGTGGAGCCCGTGGGAGCGAAGAAGCGATAACGAAAGCACTCAGCAGTTCAGCACTTGAGCATTTTCGAGGAGGAAGCGGTCAGCTTCCTCCGTTTTGTTTGCAATCGATAGTCGCGCGAGCAACTTGCAACTTCAACTCAAGACGAAGAAGGCTTTACTTTTTTGCGCCCAAGATGTTTAAGCTGAGTGCTGACTGCTGAGTGCTTCCCTCCTGCCAACCCTTGGAATTGCACTTACGTCTCATTTTCAAGGGAGAATAACAATGGCAGCAAGAAAATCGAGTTCCAGCAGCAAGTCCAGTTCCAGCAAGAAAAAGAGTTCAGGTTCAAAAAAGAAATCGAGCGGCCGCAAGTATGGCAAGAAGGCCGGCCAGGAAGTGCGCACAGAGATGCACCACATGCGCTCCGGCAAGCACAAGGTAAAGAACCGCAAGCAGGCGATCGCGATCGGGCTTTCCAAAGCAAGGAAAAAAGGCGCCAAAGTGCCGCGAAAGAAATCGTCATCGAGCCACAAAAAAGCGGCCTGAATGGCCCACTAATCTTTCAGATAACGCGGCGTGTGCCGCAGGAGAATACGTGTATCCGCTGAACGCGGTCATCTTCGATATTGACGGCACGTTGACCGATTCAGTGGACATCCACGCCATGGCGTGGCAGGAGGCGCTGCGGAAGTTCGGGCACGAGGTCCCGTATGAGCGAGTGCGGAAGCAGATCGGCAAAGGCGGCGACCAGCTCTTACAGACCCTGCTTTCGCGTGCGGAGTTTGAAAATCGCGGTGAAGAGCTGGATCGGTATCGCGGCGAGCTGTTCAAGCGCAAGTATCTGAAGCTGATCCGTCCACTTTCCATGGTTCCGGAGTTGTTTCGGCGCATTCGGGAACAGGGAACGCGCATCGCGCTGGCTTCATCAGCCAAACGCGACGAAGTGGAATATTACGAAAAGCTGCTGCAAGTGGAACACCTGGTGGAGCATGAAACCTCGTCAGATGATGCCGAGCGCTCCAAGCCGCATCCGGATATCTTTGCCGCAGCAATAGAGCGCCTGGGCAATCCGCCGGCGACAGAGGTGCTCGCGGTTGGCGATACGCCTTATGACGCCCAAGCCACGGCGCAGATCAGCGTAGCTTGTGTTGGAGTTCTCAGCGGAGGATGGAGCCGGCCGGAGCTGCGCCGCGCAGGATGTATCGAGGTGTTTTCCGGGCCGGCGGATTTGCTGGCCAGGTTTGATGAGTCGGCGCTGGCGGCCAAAGCGCTGAAAGCGGCGTAAGCGCGAAACAAAAAACAGTGTGCCCAGTCAGGAATGGAAAGAGATCACCTCGGATGGAACCAAGGTAGTCGAATACGGGACCAACTGAAGCACAGGCGGGGCGCCTGTGCCACTGCGACAACAGTAGACTAATCGTTCTTTTTTGAAGGGGCTTTCTTGCTTTTGTCTTCGGACTTTTCTTTAGCGCCGCTGTCCTTGGACGAGCCGCTGTCTTCCTTGGGTTTTGAGTTCGGCTCTTTGGAATCTGATTTCTTTGCGTAATCGGTTACGTACCAGCCGGTGCCTTTGAACTGGACAGCGGGTGCGTGGATGGCCTGTTCCACGGCCCCTCCGCACTCAGGGCATTTCTTGACCTTGGGATCAGAGAACTTCTGGATTTTTTCGAACTTATGACCGCACTTCTTGCACACGTACTCGTAGATGGGCACGATTCAACCTTTGAACAATGAGCTATTCAGTTTGATTCTAGGGAAGGACAGGAAAAAGAGTCAATTCGTGATGTTTTCGCAAAGGCGACCGTGTAATCGGTCGCGCTTCTGACGCCTGGGCGGCACAACTTTGCGCCTGCTGCGTAATTCGATTCGGCGTTCAAGTCGTGCCGCCCAATGTCAGTAGTAAGTGAGGTCAGCGTTGTTCGCTAAGCGGCTTTAGCCTCGACATTGATGCGGCTGGCAAGCCCGTTGAGTTTCTGGTCTGCCTGTTTTTCCTCTTGCAGGGTTTGCTCCAGCAACTGTGCCCAGTCTCTGCGGCCCAGAAGCTCGGCGTACGTGCGAACTGTCCCGTAGCCTGCAATTTCGTAGTGTTCCACGCGCTGTGCCCCGGCGATCATGCCCGCATCCAGCACCTCTGGCTCAGCATCGGTATCGAGCAGGTCCTGGCTGTCTTTGATGATGCCCTTCATCCCTTTGCAGGTCTTGCCTTCTTTATCCACCTTGGGAATCTGAGAGAAAATCTGGTCCAGGCGGCGAACCTGGCCTCGGGTCTCTTCAAGGTGCTGCTGGAGCGCGCTCTTCAAATCGGGAGAAGAGGCCTCTTCGATCAGGTCGGGTAAGGCTTCAATGATTTGTTGTTCAGCCGAATATAAGTCCTGGAGTTCCTCCACAAAAAGTGAATGCAGGTTTTCCAGCTTCATGCCATCCTCCTTTGCGTTTGTTGAGATGCAGGGCACGGCGGATACTGATGCTATGCTTTGAGCTCTGCTGATGGATTCAACGAGAATGGCGGACGCGGCGCAGCCTCGGACAGGAGTGCTCTACATTGTCGGCACTCCCATAGGCAACCTTGAGGACATCACGTACCGCGCGGTTCGCGTGCTGCGGGAAGCGGAGCTCATTGCCTGCGAAGACACGCGCCACACGCGCAAGCTGCTGGACCACTACAGCATTGAGACGAAGCTCGTAAGCTATCACGAGCACAATGAGGCCGAGCGGGCACAGGAACTCGTGCAGAAGCTGCTTGATGGTGTGAGAGTCGCGCAAGTCTCTGATGCCGGCATGCCGGGGATTTCTGATCCAGGCTACCGCGTGATCAAGCTGGCCATCGAGCGCGGCATTCCGGTTGTGCCGGTGCCCGGGCCTTCAGCGCTGGTGGCGGCGGTGGCGGCGAGCGGGCTTCCCACGGATGCTTTTGAATTTCGCGGGTTTCTACCGGCAAAGTCAGGCCAGCGCAGGACTGTGCTTGAGTCGATCCGCAACGCTGAGCATACGCTGATCTTTTATGAAGCTCCCCACCGGATTCGTGAGGCACTCGAAGACATTGTTGCGGTGCTCGGGTCGGAGAGGCCGATGGTGATCGCCCGCGAACTGACCAAGGTGCATGAAGAGTTTTTGCGCGGGATAGCAGGTGAGTTGGCCGAAAAGATTCGTGATCGTGAGGTGAAGGGCGAGATCACGATTTTGATTGGCAAAGCGGCGGCGGGCGAACAGGCGGCAGGAGCCATTGATTTGCACGCGCGATTACGCGAGATCATGCAGCAGCACAATGTGGATGAAAAGGCAGCGTTGAAGGTGCTGGCGAAAGAGCGGGGAGTTTCGAAGAGCGAAGTTTATCGGGAAGTGCAGCGCGGCGCAAAAGGGCAGAGGAAGTGAAACATTATCGCAACCTATATTGGGTTTCTGCTGGGCTCCCGCGGAACATAGGCGGGAGCCGGTCCTCAACCCGCGCGTAGAACGATGCGTGGATCTGTCCGTCAAGCGTGCCTGCGTTCAGGATGACATTGCTTCGGCATTTCTCCGCGTCTCCGCGCCTCCGCGGTGAAAATTGAAGTTCACTCCGCTGATGTGTGATCGTGCACGATTCTCCAACCTTCAGGAAAGCGCTTGAAGATCAGCGTGAACAGCCCATGCGGCGTTTTGCCGTCCTTCATTGTGAGCTGCCATTTGCCCATTACTGCGGCGGAGCGCCGGCTGAGCAGGTCAATTTCAAGATCCTGGAATTCGAGGTGGCCCATCTGGTTGCCGCCGGACTGGTAGCGCCGGCGATAGCGCTCCAGCGTCGGCTCCCAACCTTTGGTGACGGTGCCGCCGGAATAGAACGTGAGATCGGGCGAGCGCCAGTAGCCGTTCATGTACGCCTCCAGTTGGCCCTGGTTCCAGGCCTCCACCTGCGACACAAGAACGTGCTTGATGGCTGCCTGAAGTTGCGCGCGTTCTTTGCCGAGCGCGCGCTCCCGTTCCGCGGAGCTTTGCCCCGGCCCCTGTGAGGGCTGCGGCACGGGATAGTCCTTCTGCGCTATTAACAGCAGCGGCGAGAGCAAAAGCGAAAGCCATAGTCTGCGCATGGCGGCATTGTAAGCGGGCCAGCAGGTCTAAGGCGAATACCTATTTCCGGGGCTTACCAAAGTCACATAGTAGGTGCAAAGGTACATTGACCGGCATATGGGCGTGGGTTATTTTCGAGTGACTTGAAGTCCTGTCCCGCGAAATGGGGACAGCCATGCACAACCCCCTGACAGCAAAGGGCCGCCACTGAGTCGAGAAGAGAAGCCCTCATGTCCGTAATTGAAACGGTTGGCAGATACGAGATCGTTGAAGAGCTTGGCCGTGGCGCTATGGGTGTGGTCTATAAGGCCAAGGACCCCACCATCGGCCGCACGGTAGCTCTCAAGACCTTGCGTCTCGACGTCCATGGACTGGACGCCGCTGAGATGGTGCGCCGTTTTCAGAACGAAGCGCGCGCTGCCGGCGTTCTCAGCCATCCCAACATTGTTACGATTTACGATGCCGGGGAGTGCGATGGGATTTTCTACATCGCCATGGAGTTCATTCAGGGCACCACGTTGCATGAGCTGCTGGCCGAGCACCACATCCTTCCTACTGAAGAGATAATTCAGTACTCGCGACAGATCTGTAAGGGACTGGACTACGCGCACTCGCATGGAATTGTGCATCGTGACGTGAAGCCGGCAAACATCATGATTACGGCCAACGGCACGGTGAAGATCATGGACTTTGGCATTGCCAAGGCCGGCGGGAGCATGACCTCCACCGGCCAGGTGCTGGGCACGCCAAACTACATGGCGCCGGAGCAGGTGAAAGGCAGGCCGCTCGATGGCCGGTCCGATCTTTTCAGCTTCGGCGTGATTCTTTACGAGATGCTCACCGGCGAAAAGCCGTTTGTGGGACAGAACGTCACTACGATCATTTATAAGATTGTGAATGAAAACCCGATCGCGCCACGTGATCTTGACGTTACTGTCCACCCCGGATTGAGCGCTATCGTTACAAGGGCGCTGGCCAAATCGCCCGAGGAACGGTATCAGTCCGGCGCGGACCTGGTACGGGACCTGGAAAACTACAAGGTAGCCGGAGCCCCGCTGCACGCCACTTCAAAAATCGCCACCGGAACCCTGAGTTCGGCAAAACTGACGCTGGGCAAGCTGGCTTCAGGAATCACCAAGTCGGGTTCCACCAATCATGGAATCGCTGCCGCCGCGGCCCGAGCTGCTCTTCCGCAGGATAAGACCCTGGTCTTGCCGCTGAAGACCGGAAACGGAAACGGAAACGGAAATGGAAATGGGCATGGCAATGGCAGTACGGTGCGGGCCACACAGCCTGCGCCGAAGCCGCAGAAGAAGCCCTTCCGTCTACGCAAACCTGCATTTGCTCTCCGCTTCCAGCCCAGGAACCCGCTGATTCTGGCGACAGCTCTGATTGTGCTGCTCGGCTCAGCCATGGGCGGTTACGCCTACATGCACACGCGCTCAAAGATGCGGCAGCTTCAGGCCGATTTGAAGCTCCAGCAGACTACGCGGCAAGAGCAGGCGCTGGCCGAGCAGAAGGACGATCCGCCCGCCCCGGTTGCGGCTCCTGCGAGCGAAGACGTGATCGCCCGTGACACGACCATTAAATTTGTAAAGACTCCCAAACGCGCTCCCGCTCCGGTGATTGCGCCGCCGGTCAAGGTTCAGAAGGCCACCAGCTCTCCGAACGAGGTTTACACACAGCAAAGCGAGCTGCAGTTTGACTCCAAGCCGCAAGGAGCGAAAGTTGAGATTGACGGCTGGAGCGAGCCGAACTGGGTAACTCCGTTTACGGCCTCGCATCTTGCCGCCGGGTACCACACCATTGCTTTCAGCAAGTCCGGTTACCTTCCCAGGGGCGAAGCGGCTCAATCGGTTGTGGGCAAGAGCATTCAAGTTTTCGCGGAGCTTAGCCCCGCGGTGTCCACACTGGTCATCACCAGCAATCCGGCTGGAGCCAACATCTGGGTGGACGGAAAAGATACCGGCAAGCTCACACCGGCACAGCTCACGGTAGACAAGGGTCCGCATCGCGTGTTGGTCCGCAAGGCGGGATTCAAGGACGCCACAGCCGATGAAACTGTGGCGGAAGGCCAGACTGCCAGCTTCTCTCCAGTGCTGTTGAGCGTGAACCAGCAGATTGAGAACGGCAGCAACGGGAACCTGCTCAAACGAATGTTCGGAGCCGAGAATACGGTGCCGGAAGGAAAGGGCCTGGTCCACATCCGAACTGATCCCGAGGGCGCCACCATCATCGTGGATGGAAAGACCGCGCCGAAGAAGACCAACGCTCGCTGGCCGGCCGAACCCGGCGTGTACAGCATTGTGTTGCAACTGGACGGTTACAAGACCGTGCAGAGAAATATCCGAGTCCAACTCGGCAAAATCGTGAATCTGGATGAGATACTAGAGAAACAGTAAAGCTGTTTCTATGCCCCGCCTTATTATTTCTTCTCCCGATGGCAGACGAGGTGTGCTGGAGCTTAGCAAGCCTGTTACTACTGTCGGGCGCGGAACTGCCAATGATCTTGTCCTGAATGACGCCAGCGTCAGCCGCTTCCACGCCGTAATCAAAGTTCAAGATCATGCCATCTCCATCGCCGACCGCGGGAGCACGAACGGCGTCGTGCGCAACGGGGAGAGAATCAACGAAGAAAGCGAACTCAAGAATGGCGATGTGGTCCATGTGGGCCAATATGCGTTGCGTCTTGAGAACGTGGATGAAAAAGGAATCCAGGTACGGCGGGCGGAGTGGCCCTCGACACTCGACCAGATCATGCGCGGCCGCACCGGGCAGGTGGTCCCGGCGCGCGAATCGCACGTTGTTGAATCACCCGTTGATCTTGCCGGCCGGGTCAGAAAACTGGAGCGGGAGAACTATCTCCTCACCGTGCTGTACGAGGCGGGAAAGGCGCTGAATTCCAAGCTTTCCATTGAGGACATCAGCCGGCACGTGATCACCCTGGCGTCAATGATTGAGGGCGTGGAACGCGGCTTCGTCATGCTGTTCGATGATTCGGGCGAGCCGATGCAGCAGAGCGAAGTGGTCTATCGCGACCCGGAGCATGCCGAGAGCCAGTCACAAATCATGCTCAGCAACAGCGTGCTTGAGGTGATTCGCAAGGAGCGGCAGGCGATCCTGATTGACGATCTCAGCGCCGACGAGCGCTTCAGCGCCAGCGAGAGCCTGAAAATTTCCGGCCTGCGCTCCGCCATGTGCGCGCCTCTGGTCGGCACCAAAAGGCTGTTCGGTGTCGTGTACGTGGACAATATGGACAAAGCCGGGGCCTTCACGCAGGAGGAGCTCAATGTGTTCTCGCTGGTGGCGGCCCAGGCAGGCGCTGCCATTGACAATGCCATGGCGCATCGCAAGATCGCGCAGCAGGCCGAACAACGGCTGGCGCTGGAGCGATTCCTGGCTCCTGAGGTGGCAGAGATGGTGGCCGCCAATCCGCAAATCCGGCTTGGCGGACTGAATCAGAAGGTGACCGTGATGTTCGCGGATATTCGCAGCTTTACCCAGTTCAGCGAGCACACTCAGCCGGAGCGCGTGGTGGAAGTGCTGAATGAATACTTCACCCGCGTGACCGACGTGATTCAGGATTATGGCGGCATGATCGATAAATATATCGGCGATGCCGTGATGGCAATTTTTGGTGCGCCCATCTCCAAAGGAGATGATGCCGGTAATGCGGTGCGGTCGGCGATGCAGATCCAGCGGCTGGTAGCTGAAATGAACCGCGACGCCGGGGAACGCGGCTGGCCGGAACTGGCGGTGGGCATCGGGATCAATACAGGAACGGTTACGGCCGGCAACATCGGATCGCCGCGGAGGCTCGAGTACACCGTGGTGGGAGACGCCGTGAACATCGCTTCCCGCCTGATGGATGACGCGCCCGGCGGCCAGATTCTTATTTCCCAGCCTACGGCAGAGGAACTCGGGGACGAGTTCAAGCTGGGCAAGCTGCGCGCGCGGCGCGTCCGAGGACGATCCGAGCCGGTGCAGATATTTAACGTGGAGTGGCGGGAAAAATCTAAGGCGCCAAAGAAAAGGCGCCTCCCTCGAGGCGCCACAGCCGATTCATAAGCGGACGATCAGGCTACTGAGTGCTGGAAGCAGCTTTCTTATGCGCCATCTTCCCGCCGGCATGGTGGGCGATCAGATTGCCCTTCACCTTGTCATAGTCATCCTTCGACATGATGTTCTTTTTCACAAGGTCAGCCTTCGTCTTGTAGGGCCGGCCATCAATCACTTTCTGGGCGGTCGCGTCGTCCAGGCCCGCCGCTACCAACTCCTCTTTGGTTGCAGAGTTGACATCAACCTTCTTTGTGCTGGACTTTGAGCTCTTTGCTTTCTTCGTGCTGGTGCTGCTGGTGCTGCTCTGGTCTCCACCGGCC
Organism: Candidatus Acidiferrales bacterium; assembly: GCA_035553195.1. GTDB lineage: Bacteria > Acidobacteriota > Terriglobia > Terriglobales > Acidobacteriaceae > Angelobacter. The sequence continues at coordinate 29,781 of DATNDP010000235.1, read as the reverse complement.
TGAGCAAACGTTACTCCGGCGAACAGGCACAACGCGCAAAGCACAGTCATTACCCGAACAAAATTCCGGATCATGGTGAATTATTCTCCTTCTTGCAAAATGCAAAGTGGACAGCAATTCTACAGACGGCAAAGGAGTCTAGGAGGTTGGCGGAAAAAAGTCAAAAGCAGCAGCTACTCGGGTGAGCAGATTCACCACGGAAACGCGGCGCGGAAAAAGCAGAAGCAGCCACAGGTGTGTGCAGATTTTTAGCACGGAGCCGTCACCACAGCGGTCCCAGAGGAGCATGAAAATCGTTTTTTTGTTGTCGCTCCGCTTCGCTGCGCTCCGGCCTGCGGCAGCGTGGGACTGGTCTGATGCCGCACGTACCCAGGCCTTATCCCTCATCTCGCTTCGCGCGACTCGGGATCGGCCTGGGCTACTATCTGCCGCGCCTACGGCGCTCCACTTTGGCGAATAACAGGGCTTCGCGGCTTCCGGTCACTTTTTCGAGAAAGGGCAGAGAGGAACACGCAGGAGCGGCACTCGCACGTTTACTAACTCAACATCCGAGCGAGCTGCAGAACAGGATTGCCGGATCAGTCATAATGGGGCAGGGCCGCAACTTAGGCGCGTTTTGGATCGGCTTGTGGCTGGGCGGACTCCCAGGCCCGCTTGGGGCGCTGAGCGTCAGGCAGGTCGCGGTCCTTCACCCGGTCATAAACGTAGCTGTCGCTCACGGTGCCCAGAGATTCGTTGTACAAGCTGACATCGCCGACGGCTTCGCGCAACTCTTCAGAGAATTCGTGCAGCGCTTTTAGATGATCGGCCGTGGCTGGGACTTCCGTCTTGGTCGTCTTCAGAAACTTCTGGTAACCCTTATCAATAAGGCGGGAGATTTCGGTGCCAATCAAGTACCCGGGCTTCGCAAAGACGCGCACTCCTCCCTCGGGCGTTTTTTCAATCGCAGCAGAACAGTTCAGCTTTTTCAGGAAAATGCGGTTCTGCGTACCCTGAGGTTCCAGAATGTCAAAGCCGTGATCACGAAGCCAGGCGACGGCTTCGTCATAAGTGCGCGCGTGGGTTTTTTTTGCCATGAATCACCTGTTGCCGGCCCGCTTCCAATCCGCTGCCGGAATTCTCCCTTGACTGCCGAGCGAACGGATACTCTCGCACATCCGGCAGCAGGACGGCAACATTACCCTTGTGCAGAGAGTAACCCCCGACTGTGGGGGTTGCCTACTCTCGCTCATCCCTTAAGGGACTGGCGAGATATGCAAGACGTGATGAAGAAGAAACCGGCGCCGTTTCTCCCCCGAGATTTCAGCGCCGGCTTTTAAGTCATCCCTGAGACAAAAGGGCTGACTGGCCGCTCATCTGCTTTCGGCCAATTTTGCTAATGGAGAGCAAGGGACAGCAACTGCATTTCAAAGATGCCGTGCGGCTGCCGAGCGGGTCAACAGCAAAAGGGGCGCTGCACTTGCTCGTTTAATAACCAGGAAGATGCCGACGCCGAGGGGGCGAATTGAGGTATACTGAGCCCGACCTGAGAAGCGGAGCGGCTTTTTCATGTGGTTTTATTGCTCCGTTAAAGCTGTGTGGGGCAGCTCTCATTCCAAGGTACTGCGGATTGTTTAATTTCATATCGCCTTGACCAGCGCGGCCCCGGTCGGGAGGGGTCCTTATGGACCTGTTCATCATTCGTTCTGTTTTCATCGTCCTGGTTACTGTCACTTGTTGGTTCCTGCATCCCTTTGGCTTGAAGGGGTGGCCCGCTGTGGCTGCGGGCGTTTTGATGGGCGTAGTGATTGTGGGCTTTGAGATGCGCTTGCGCATCGTCAGCCTGAAGCGCCTGATTGGGGCCGTGATTGGCAGCATTCTCGGTATCCTGGGCGCTTATCTCTTCAGCGTAGTCTTGAGAAACAGCATTACCCATCCGGAAACGCAAAGATTCATGCAGCTCATGGTGATGCTGCTGATGTCCTACGTGGGCCTGGTGGTGGGCGCGAACAAAGGCGATCTGCTGAACCTTGCCGCCCTTGGCGGGATTTTCGGGGCTGAGAAGCAGGGACGCAAGAGCTTCAAGATCCTTGATACCAGCGTCATTATTGACGGCCGCATTGCCGACATTGCGGAAACCGGTTTTCTGGACGGCATCCTGGTGATTCCGCAGTTCGTCCTACGCGAGCTGCAACTGGTGGCGGACTCCGCGGACTCGCTCAAGCGCAACCGGGGACGTCGCGGGCTGGACATTCTGCAGCGGGTGCAGAAGATCGCCACCGTTAATGTCCAGATTGTGGAAGACGATTTTCCCACCGTCCGCGAAGTGGACCTTAAGCTGATCGAGCTGGCGAAGGCTTACGAAGGCAAAATCATCACCAACGATTTCAACCTGAACAAGGTGGCGCAGCTCCAGGGCGTGGAAGTGCTGAACATCAATGAACTGGCCAACGCTCTCAAGCCGATTGTGCTGCCCGGCGAGACCATGCGCGTGTTCATCCTGAAGGAAGGGAAAGAATACAACCAGGGAGTGGCCTATCTCGACGATGGCACCATGGTGGTGGTGGATAACGCTCGCAAGCTGATCGGCAAGAACGTGGATATTGCGGTGACATCGGTGCTGCAGACCACGGCGGGCAAGATGATCTTCGGCAAATTCGACGAACGCGCGCGGGCCGCGGAAGCCAGGCAGGAACCGGCAAAGTCCGAGCCACGGAAGCCCCAGGCGATTGTTGTGGAGTCAGCGGGCGGCCAAGGTGAGTAAGCACGAGTCTCTCAACACACAGCATTCTCCAAAGTCGGACCGTATTGCCTGTTGTACAGGCGCCCTCGCCTGTGAGGCTGTCCCTCTCGATGCAGCCGTGCCAGGAGAACACCTTTCCCAATCGGGGATCCCATCCTGAACCCGCGCACGATGTAACCTCCACCCCTGGCGTTGGCGTTGAGAAGAAGTTGCAACCTATTGTTGCTGAAATCGGGACCGGGAGGCTGCACAACGGTCATGACCCAGTGATGCTGCCGCCCTTTCCCCACTCCGACTAAAATGATCTTAGCCTTTTCGCCCAAGGTACGAATTTCGGCGAACCTGCCCTGAAGGTTTGTACTTGCTGACCAACGTCAAGTCACGTGGCTCAATCGTTCTCCTGCTGTGCTGCTTTGTTATAAGCGGCTTAGTGGCTGCATTTGCGCAGGCCGCACCGGAAGGCGCGCTGGACGTTGCGGTTACTGACCAGAACGGACAACCGCTGGCCGCTGCTGTGGTTATCGTGCAGCAGAATGGGAAAGCTGTTTCTCAGGCGCAGACCACTCCCTCCGGGCGTGTGACTCTGAACCATCTTCACGCCGGCGCCTACAGCATTGCCGTGGAGAGGCAGGGATTTTATACAGCATCAGTAGAGAAAGTAGTGATCGCGGCGGGAGCGACCATGCCGGTCGAGGTACGGCTGCAGCCTGTGCGCGAGTATCGCGAAGAGGTGGAGGTAACGGCGCAACCTTCGCCGATCGACCCCGAGCAGGTATCCGGCTCGCAGCCTCTCACAGCGGAAGACATTGCTACCATTCCTTATCCCACCACGCGCGACTACCGCAACGTGCTGCCATTTATCCCCGGAGTGCTGGCCGATTCCGGCGGACAGATTCATGTGGCGGGATCCAGCACGCAGGAAGTGCAGGATTATCTGGATGGCTTCGAAGTAAGCCAGCCTGCCTCGGGCGCGCTGGGCGTGCGTGTTAACCCTGACTCGCTGCGCAAAATTGATGTTCGCAGCACGCGCTTTTCGGCCCAGTACGGCAAGGGTTCCGGAGGCTTGACCGATCTCGAGCTACAGGACGGCGATAACCGCTTCCGCTTCAATGCCACGGATTTTGTTCCCACCTTTCAGATCGTAAAAGGGTTGCACCTCAACAACTGGACGCCACGAGCCTACTTTTCGGGGCCGTTGATCAAGGACCGGCTGTGGTTCGATCTTTCGCACGAGGGCGAGAAGGACCTCAGTATTGTTGAAGAGCTTCCCAACGGGGCTGATAGCACCAATGAGTGGCGCACCGCGGATATGGCAAGGCTGCGGCTGAACGTGACGCCGGGGAATGTGCTGACCGCCAGCGCATTGGTCAACCTGTTCCGCGCGACGGATGCCGGCCTGAGCCCCTTTGATCCGATCAGCGATTCCACCAATCAGCGCTCTTCGCTGGACCTGTTCACATTGAAAGACCAGATGACTCTTGCGGGTGGCGCCCTGCTGGAGTTTGGCGCCGGCTATCACCAAACCAGGAGCCTGATACAGCCGCAGGGCTTTCTTGATTACCTGCAAACCCCAAACGGACGATTGGGTAACTACTACCTGCATAACGATACGGCTTCTTCACGCACGCAGGGTTTTGCGAACTTATATCTTCGTCCGTGGTCGTTTCTGGGCAAACACCAGCTCACGCTCGGTGGGCGCGTGAATAGGGTGATCTTCAACGGGCAGGCGACTCGGGGAACAATTCAGTTTCAGGACAAGGCGGGCAATGATCTCCGGGATATCACGTTTTCCAATGCTCCCCATTTCAGTCTGAGCACGTTGGAGCCTAGCGCCTTTGCGCAGGATCGATGGTCAGGATTTGATCGCGTCACGGTGGAGACAGGAGCACGCTGGGACCACGACAGTTTTCTGGGACGCGATGTATTTTCTCCGCGTATAGCGGGAACGGCGATGCTCGCACCGGGCAGCGAAACCAAGCTCTCTGCCGGGATCGGAATCTATTACGACCGGACTAACCTCTTTGAGGTGAGCCAGGCCTTTCAAGCAACGCGGCTTGACACCTTCCATTGTGATCTTACTTCGGAACTCACGTGCCAGGAGCCGCTGCCCGCGCCCAAAACGATCCCGGGTGTGTTTGTTGCGGATCCCAGGCTGCTCACGCTCCCGCGCTTCGTCAATTGGAGCGTGGGACTGGAGCGTCGCCTGCCGGGGCACGTCTATGCGAGGCTGGATTTCCTAAGCCGGCAAGGAAATGGGGTTTGGGCATACGAGCCGCAGGCGGACGGCACGTTTCTTCTCGGGCACCAGAAGACAGACCGTTACGACGGCGCGCAGATCACGCTGCGTAAGGAGTTCTGGCACGGTTATCCGATGATGCTTTCTTATACGCGCTCGCGGGCACGTTCCAATGAGAGCGTGGATTTCGGGATCGATAGTTTCACCACCGGCGCACAGGTGGGCGGGCCGGTGCCATGGGATGCTCCCAACCAGGTAGTCTCCTGGGGATCCATGCCGCTGCCCTCGTTCTGGAAATTCAGGAAATTCGATTTCGCCTATTCACTGTTGTGGCGCACCGGATACCCATTTGCCACCGTCAACAACTTTGGCCAGATCGTGAACCCGCCGGGAGTCTTTCGCCTGCCCGAGTTCTTCACTCTGAATCCCGCCATTGAAAAGAAGTTCAATTTCCACGGCTATCGCTGGGCGCTGCGTGCCGGGATCGAAAACGTGACCGGCAGCTCGAATGCGCCATCCGTTGACAACAACGTGGACTCGCCTACGTTCGGCGAAGTGTTCGGGCAGGGGCGCAGGACGTTCAATGGGAGAATTCGACTTTTAGGGAAGCAGTAAGGTTATTGCCAACATCGCCGAAATTGCCAAAGAATCCAAATTGAGCACATTAGACGTTGAGATTTCTGGTTTGAATTTCAATGTTTGGCAATTTTGGCATTCCTGGACAATTTCGTCACAGCTCGAGCCTTCCGCTACTTCAACTTCAGCTCTGGTTCCGGTGTCGCCGCGATCAAGGTCCGCGTGTACTCGTGCGAGGGTTGCGAGGTGATCTGTTCAGCCGGGCCCAGTTCCACGATTTCGCCGGCGCGCATGACCGCGATGCGGTCGCACAGATAACGCACCACCGGCATGGAGTGAGAGATAAAGAGGTAGGTCAATCCGAAGTCGCGCTGAAGCTGCTTGAGCAGATTCACGATCTGAGCGCCCACGCTGACGTCGAGCGCGGAAACAGGCTCATCGCAGACAACGAACTTGGGGCGGAGGATCAAAGCGCGGGCGATGCCGATGCGCTGGCGCTGTCCGCCAGAGAACTCATGCGGATAGCGGCGCAGGGCTGCGGAGTTGAGGCCGACGGCGTGCATCATTTCTTCGGCGGTGAAGCGGCGCTGCGCTGCGGAAATCTTGCGGCCTTCGTGAATGCTCAGCGGTTCAGTGACAATGTCCTCGATCCTCATGCGTGGATCCAGGGAAGCAAACGGGTCCTGAAAGATGATCTGCATGTCGCGGCGCAGGCGGCGCAGCTCTCCGCCGGAAGCCGCGAGCACGTCCTGTCCGTTGAAGCGCACAGTGCCGGATGTGGGTTCGATGAGGCGGAGAATCATGCGCCCCAGTGTGCTCTTGCCGCAACCTGATTCCCCGACCATGCCAAGCGTTTCTCCCTGCTCAATCTCGAGCGAAACTCCGTTCACTGCGCGGACTTCCCGCTGCGCCTGGCCGAAAGCGCCGTCAGTCTGGTAGATCTTGACGAGGTTTCGGATTTCAAGGAGCGGCATCTTAGGAATATACCGCAGCACTCAGAGTATCCTTCTGTCGCTGAGCGTTTCGCGGTTCAACTTGGCGTCAGCAATTCGGCCGTACAGCGGTTGACTTTTCGCTGATTGTTTGCTATGTTGTGAGTTGCTGGCAAAAGCCAGCAGACATTGTCGCCGCAGCCGGATGTTTCGGTTGTGGCGCTTCGTGCTTTTAGGGAGCGAGTAATGTCATGGAAGCGGGATGACGCCGGGGTGACGTGGGCTAAGTCCTTTAAATTCGGGGTTGACCCCGGGGGGTACCCCCTATCAATCGGGGTCCGGACCGGGAGGATCCCTGACACAACAGATCGGAGGATCGCTGGTTTGGCGATCAGGGGGAGAGGAACCAAGCGACACTGATGCAAGACTCGCATAGACAGGTCGTTCAAAGAGAAAAGCGCTTGCTCAGTGGCAGCAAAGGTGCGACCGGGCACAGGCAGAGAGCGCAAGTGCCCGCAGGCCAGCGTGTTAGAATCTGGTTAACTCCAGTTGAGAGAACCTTTTCTTGATTGAACTAGCGCCCTCGATCCTTTCCGCGGATTTTGCGCACCTTGCCGATGCCGTGCATGCGGTAACGGAAGGCGGCGCGACCGTGCTGCACGTGGATGTGATGGACGGGCATTTTGTCCCCAACATCACGATCGGGCCCCCTGTGGTGGCGTCTCTTCGTAAGGTCACGACACTGCCCCTGGATGTGCACCTGATGATCGAGAACCCTGACCAGTACATTCCGGCGTTTGTGGATGCCGGCGCCGACTGGATTTCCGTGCATCAGGAGGCCTGCGTACACCTGCATCGCACTCTGGAGCTGATCCATAGCCATGAGATGAACGTGGGCGTCGTGATCAACCCGGCGACTCCAGTGCAGATGCTGGAAGACGTACTGGACATGGTGGACCACGTTCTGGTGATGTCAGTGAATCCCGGATTCGGCGGGCAGAAGTTCATCCCCATCGCGCTGGAAAAGGCTCGCCGGCTGGCCGCCATGCGAGCCGAGCGGCGGGCGAATTTCAGGATCGAGATGGACGGTGGAATTGCACCGGAGACCATTACTCAGGCCGTGCGCGCCGGCGTGGAGATTCTGGTGGCAGGCAACGCGGTCTTCGGGCATGGAAATCCGAAAGAGAACACGCGCAATTTACTGAAGCTGGCCCAGGAAGCCACCCTGCAAAAGGTGTGAGCGATTAAGCAATTATTGAGGTAGGTAATGGTTCGCAAATTTTTTGTTTGTACCGCACTGGCCTGCGCGCTGCTGCTGGCTGCAGGGTGCCATCATAAGGTCCAGAACCCACTGGCCAACATCGATTCCAAGCAGCCCGATAAAGGTCTCTATGACCGCGCGATTGACTCCATGAAGCACGGGCGCTACCAGGAAGCGCGCACCCTGCTGGAAACGCTGATCAATACCTATCCGGATTCCGAGTACCTTGCCCGCGCCAAGCTTGCGGTGGGCGACTCCTGGTACCAGGAAGGCGGAACAGCGGCGTGGCAGCAGGCCGAAGCTGAGTACAAGGATTTTCAAACCTTCTTTCCGAATCTGCCGGAAGCCTCCGAGGCCCAGCTCAAGGTGGCGAACATTCATTATCGCCAAATGGAAAAGCCTGATCGTGACTACGCGCAGGCCATGCATGCTGCCGACGAATACAAGACGCTGATCCAGACTTATCCGGACAGCCCGCTGGTACCGGAAGCCAAACAGCGGCTGCGTGAAGTTCAGGAAGTACTGGCGGAACGGCAGTTCCGGATCGCCAACTTCTATTTCCTGCGCCAGAACTATGCGGCTTGTCAGGCCCGCCTCGAATCCCTGGTGGATTCCTACCCTCTCTACAGCCGTGTTGATGATGCTTTGTTCGAACTGGGCCAGCTCTTCGAAAAAGAAGCTGACACCATGAAAAAGCAACTAAAGATCCCCGAGGCGCAGAAAGAGAAGCTGGCAGCGGATTTCCAGAAACGCGCCATTGAGGCGTATTCCAAAATCATTACTCGCTATCCAGCGATGGATCGCGCCGCGGACGCGAAGAAACGCCTGGCAGCGCTGAACGCTACCATCCCGGTACCCACGCCAGACGCTCTGGCCGAGAGCAAGGCGGAAGAGGAAAGCCGCGGCAACATCAGCATGATGCGAGGGCTGATGGGAAACTTCAAAAAGCATCCCATGGTGGCCAAATCGTCGCGCGTTGGCGACCCGAGCCTTCAGGACGAGAAAATCGTCGATCCGTCGCAGATGGTCCACGATCTGGAGAAGGAACTGAATGCCGGAGGCCAGCCGAGCGGTAAGGTGGGCATTGAAGCCCTAACCGGAATCGCAGGCAAGGGAGCGCCGGGCCCCAATGAACCGCCTCCGGGAACGACAAACGCGGCGCCGGCGGCGGATTCTGCGCCAAATTCAGCGCCGTCTGCGGAAGGCGCTCCTCCGGCCACGCCGCCGGCACAGGTCAACGAAGTGCAAGGGCAACAGCAGCAGACGGCAGCAACAGGCAACGCGAACTCCGGGCAGGCAACAACCACCACTGCAGCGGACCGCAAGGCCGCCTCAAAGGTGGACAAGAAAAAAGAATCGACCAGCAAGAAAAAGAAGAAGAAAGGCCTGGGGAAGTTAATCCCGTTCTGAACTTGTGCGTACGAGAGTGCTAGAACCTTTGAATGCGCTAGGACATATACCTCACGGATACTGAGGTGGTCTTTCCATTGACTTCAAAGGTAATTACCAGTAAGTTGTCCCTATTTCCCCGCCTTATAAGGGTATTTTGACGTGTCGCTAAGAATCCTATTTGCCGATGACAGCGTAACCGCCCAGAACATGGGCAAGAAAATCCTCACGGAAGCCGGCTATGAGGTTGTAGCTGTCAGCAACGGCGCCGCGGCGGTAAAAAAAATCGCCGAGCAGAAGCCGGACATCATCATTCTGGACGTTTACATGCCGGGCTATTCCGGCCTGGAGGTCTGCGAGAAGGTCCGCTCCTCAATTGCGACCATCAAAACCCCGGTGCTTCTGACCGTGGGGAAAATGGAGCCGTACAAGCCGGAAGACGCGAATCGCGTACGGGCCGATGGTGTAATCATCAAGCCATTTGAAGCGAGCGATCTGCTGGCCATCGTGAAGAAGTTTGAGGAGCGGATCGCCGAAACGACGGCCGTTGCTCCTCCGCCACCTCCAGAGGTCCGGGAGGAAATCACAGCACACGCGTCGGAAACAAATCACGAGCCTCCGCCGCGAGTGATACAGCCCATGGTGGAAGTTCCTGACCACATGGCGAGCTCATCGGCTTTCAGTGATTTGCTGAGCACAGATGCAGCGCGCGTGGAGAACTTCCATGTGCCGCCAGTCCAGGCGCCGCCCGCGTCCGCGGTGCGTGAAGAGGCGGTGACTGCGCCCGCTCCCGAGTATGATGTGCCCGCATCATGGAGGCCGGAACCTGAACCTCAGCCCCGGATGGTCGAATCACCAGCCGCAAGCGCAGGTCCAGCCGTAGCTGCAGCTCCGGTGCGTCCGTTGCAGATTCCCGTTTATCACGAACCGGAAGCTCCACAGTTTGAAGTTGTCCCCACTGGATCTGCGCCTGTCGGCGATATCGAAATTTCGCGCGAAGCGGGCCTCCAGGAAAGCGCGCATGAAGCCACTCGTAACACGGTAGCCGACCATCGCGATCCTGATCTTGTGCCCACAGCACATTACATTCCTGCTCCCCACGCGGTCGATGTTGCAACCGCCACGGCTCCGGGCCTGGAGACCCTGGTTACGAGTGTGGAAAACAACTCCACGATTTCGGAGATGGCGCCCGAGCCGGAGTTCACGGCGAGTGCGGTCCTGCCGGCGGAAGCAACAGTCAATCCGGCCCATCCGAATGCACCGTCACTTTCAGAAGCAGATTTTGAAGCGCGCGTAGCAGCAGCTTTGGCTGCGTACGGCCAACCTACGGAAGTCGCTCAAACTGCGGCCACACCGCACCAGCACAGCGCTGTGCAATATGGGTCAGCGGATGAAACGCAGCCAATCGAGGTGATGGATGATGCCGCGCTCGAGGCGGCTGCGAGAGCGATGGAAGCGGCCATTCCAGAGCCCGCACCGGAATCTCACCAGCACGTGACGGAAGCCAATCCCGTAGAGCGGGTGGAACCACCCAGCGCTGCTGCTCCAATTCCTTCATTTTCGTCTCAGGCTGAGACCATTCAGGATGGGATGCAAGATGAGGCGGCCGGCGTGAGCCACGAAGAGATCGCGGCAAGAGTAGAACAGGAACTGCCCAACGCGGCAGAAGCCATTGCGCAACAGGCACAAGCGGCAGAGGCAGAGCATGACACCATAGCGCAGGCTGTTCATCGTGTGATGGAACGGATGAAAGAAAACCTGGTGGAAGAGATTGTTCGCGAGCTGAAAATAAAAAGGTAATTCTCGCAAGCATTTGCTAGCACGCAGTCGCGCGATCCAGTTGAGGATCGCGCGATTTGCTTGTTGGGGTTGGCTATTGTTCCGGAATTTTCCAGCGGTTCACGCCTGCAGCGCTGCAGCTGAAACCAATGGCTGGATGCAGGCTCACAACTGCGGAACCCGGACCAGAATCTAAGTCAGGAAATGGTTTCTGCGGCTCTTTGGATGGCCGAGAGAAGCAAGGGAGGGACACACATGGCGCGATCCATCATGATTGCATTCGCTGCATCAGTGCTGGCTTTGTGGGGGACAGCCGCAGCGGCGCAGGGCATTCCACAAGGGTCATATCAGCAGACTTGCAACAATATCTCTGTGAACGGTGACACCTTGGTCGCCAACTGCCAGGACACGAGCGGAACGTGGCACGGCACGAGCCTGCCAGGTTTCCAGAACTGTAGCAGTGGTATCAACAATGACAATGGCACGTTGCGTTGCGTGGTGAGCGGCTACAGCGCACCCGGAGGAAGCGTTGCCGGCCCCGCCGGTTCGTATTTGCAATCGTGCGAGAACGTGCAGGTGAAAGGGGATGATCTCCACGCTCAGTGCCGCACTCGAAATGGAGACGTGCGTGATGCCAAGCTGGATGACTACCGCAAATGCACAGGAGATATCGTCAACGAAGACGGCCATCTGCATTGCGGAACAGGAGCGCCAGTCGCTGCCACCGGGCCGCGTGGTCCGTGCGGTGCGCCCGGCCCTTATGGACGTCCCGGTTATGGCACTGTAAGCGGACCCAATGGATCGTACATGCAAACCTGCACGGAGATTCATGTCGGAGGCGACGATCTGCACGCCCGCTGTCAGGCGCAGGATGGAAGCTGGCATGATGCGAAGCTGGATGACTTCAACAGCTGCCGGGGAGACATTGCGAACGACAATGGAAAACTGCGTTGCGCTGCAGGTACTCCGGTTGGCGGAGCATATGTTCCAGGAAGATACGCCGGAGTGAACGGGCCAAACGGATCCTACGCCCAGAGCTGTATGGATATCCACGTGGATGGCGACGATCTGAAGGCGCGCTGCCAGACCAGTGGCAGAGATTTGCGCGACGCCAAGCTGGATGACTTCCGCAAATGCAAAAGCGACATTATCAACGATAATGGCCGCTTGCGCTGCCAGAAATAAGATCTGTATTCGAGGTCACAAATCGCGCGGCTGAGTTCTTCAGTCGCGTGATTTGCTTTCACAGGCGTTGTTTGCCGAGTCGCGCACCGCGCCTGTAATATCGTGATTTACACCTGCGCGAATGCCACACGACTTGCCAAAAACATATGACCCGGGCGCTATTGAGGTCCGCTGGGCGGAATATTGGGTGACGGAAAAGCTGTTTCATGTGGAAACGCCCGCGCCGGGCGCGGAAGCCGCGCAACAGCCGGTGTTCACTTTGTTGCTGCCGCCGCCGAACGTGACCGGCCGCCTGCACATGGGTCACATGCTCAATCAGACGGAGATGGACATCATCATGCGCTGGCGACGCATGTCCGGCTATCTTACGCTTTGGGTTCCGGGAACCGATCACGCGGGCATCGCTACGCAAATGATGGTGGAGCGTCAACTGGCCAGCGAAGGCATCAGCCGGCAGAAACTGGGGCGGGAAGCGTTTATCAAGCGCGTTTGGGAATGGCGCGAGCATTACGGCGGAGCGATTCTGGGGCAAATGAAGCGGCTGGGCGCGTCCGTGGACTGGGACCGTGAATACTTCACGATGGATGAAAATCTTTCGCGCGCGGTAACGGAGGTTTTCGTCCGGCTGCATGAGCAAGGGCTGATTTACCGCGGCGCATACATCGTGAACTGGTGTCCGCGCTGCATGACCGCCATCTCTGACCTGGAAGTCGTGCATGAGGAGTATACAGGCAAGCTGTATCAAATTAAATATCCGATAGAGGGCGAGAGCGGAAAGTTCATTAGCATTGCGACGACGCGTCCGGAGACCATGCTGGGCGATACTGCGGTCGCGGTAAATCCGAAAGACGAGCGCTATTCCGCGCTGCACGGGAAGAAAGTTATTCTCCCCTTGCTCGAGCGCGAGATCCCCATCATTCTTGATGAGCTGGCCGACCCTGAATTCGGCAGCGGCGCGGTGAAAGTTACTCCATCGCATGATGCCAACGATTTTCAGGCCGGACTGCGGCACAACCTGCCGCAGATCAACGTTATGGACGACCAGGGCCGCATCAATGAGAACGGCGGGCCGTATGCTGGCCTGGATCGGTATGAGGCAAGGGAGAAAATCCTGCACGATCTGGAGCATCGCGGACTGCTGGCAGGCATCAAGGACCACGTCTATGCCATTGGCAAGTGCGACCGCTGCAAGACCATCGTTGAGCCGCGCCTTTCCACCCAGTGGTTCATCAAGATTCAGCCGCTGGCCGACCGCGCCATCGCTGCAGTAGAGAACCGCGAGATCATTTTTACGCCCGAGAATTATTCGAAGACGTACTTCGAGTGGATGCGCAACATTCACGACTGGTGCATCTCCAGGCAACTTTGGTGGGGACACAGGATTCCCGCATGGCATTGCCCGTGCGGGCACATCACTGTGGCGCGGACCGCACCCAAAGCTTGCGAGAAGTGTGGGAACGCGAACCTCTCGCAAGACCCGGACGTTCTCGACACATGGTTTTCTTCCGGGCTGCTACCGTTCACCGTTTTTGGGTGGCCGAAAAAGACGCGTGACCTGGATGTGTTCTACCCCACATCATTGCTCATCACCGGTTTTGACATTCTGTTTTTCTGGGTTGCGCGCATGATCATGCTTGGCTGCCACTTCATGGCTGATCATGCCCAGGGCAGTGTTCCGTTCCGCGAAGTGTACATCCACGCGCTGGTGCGCGATGCGGAACGGCAGAAGATGTCAAAGACCAAAGGGAACGTGATGGACCCGATTGAAGTCACGGAAAAATATGGTACGGATGCGGTGCGCTTTACGCTCGCATCCATGGCGTCGCCGGGTACTGACATCGCGTTCAATGAGAGCCGCACGGAAGGCTACCGCGCTTTTGCCAACAAAATCTGGAATGCGGCGCGGTTCATTTTCATGAATGTGGACCGCGTGGGTGGAACAACGACTCTCGGCGGAGAGCCACAGGCACATGAGCGCCTTGAGGACCGCTGGATTCTCTCCCGCCTGAACCGAATTGCAGGCAAAGTGAATGAGAGCCTCAAACATTATCGCTTTGACGAGGCGGCAAGTACGGTTTACACATTTTTCTGGGGCGAGTTTTGCGACTGGTATCTGGAGATCATCAAACCACGGCTATCCGGCCCTGAGAACGAAGCCAGGGCTGCGGTCGACTTCCTGCGGTACATTTTCGAGGCCTCGTTGCGGCTGCTCTCGCCCTTCATGCCCTTCATCACCGAAGAAATATGGCATGCGATATACGAAGGCAAGCCCCCGGTGAAATCCATTGCGCTGTCGCGTTACCCGCAATGCGAGGGGCGCCGGCTGGATGATGGCGCGGAGCAGGATATGGCGGTGTTGCAGGAATTGATTGTCAGCATCCGCAATCAGCGGGCCGAACTGAAAGTGGAACCGAAGGTGAGGACGCCGATTCGCGTGCACACCTTGCCTCAGGTTCAAAAGCTGGTCAGAGAAAATAGCATCACGTTGGAGCGTCTGTCGAACGTTGACGGCGTCCAATTTGTGAGCGAGTCGTTGGCGCAGGCGCCTGGGGCACGCACGACCTCCAGATTTGAAGTCGCGCTGGTCTACGAGCGACAGGTGGACACGGCAGCGGAAAAGGAGCGGCTCGAGAAAGAAATGTCAAAGCTTGAATCCCAGTCAGCCAACGCGGAGCGGCAACTGGGCAACGAGCAGTTTCTGGCCAAAGCGCCACCGAAGGTTGTGGATGGCTTGAAAAAACAATTGAGCGAGATAAAAATCCTGATGGATAAGAATCGAAAGGCCCTGGAGATGTTGAAATAAGCTAATACCCTATGGACTGGCACAGCCGAAGAATCAGCACCATTCTGGAGCACGCATTGCTGGAAGACAAGGCAACCAGCGACGCTACCTCGCGTGCGTGCATCGATCCGCAACAGCGCGCCACAGCCACGCTCCTCGCCAAGGAGGATTGCATACTATCAGGCGTCGGCGCCGTATCGCGCATCCTGGAGATCTACGAGCAACTTGACCAGAACGTCATCGGGCACCCTGAAGTAATCAGTCATGGCGAGATCTTTGATGGGGTGCGGCTGCATAAAGGGCAAGCCATTGCCGTAGTCCGGCACAATGCCCGGGTCCTGTTGAGTTGCGAACGTGTGATCCTGAACGTACTGCAGCGGCTGAGCGGCATTGCCACCTACACGCGGCAATTTGTGGATGCGATTCATGGCACGAATGCGCGCATTCTTGACACACGCAAGACCGTGCCCGGCCTGCGCGTACTGGATAAATATGCGGTGCGCTGCGGCGGCGGCCATAATCACCGGCTCGATCTCTCTGATGGCGTGCTGATCAAGAACAACCACATTGCGCTCGCGGGAGGAGTCGCGGCCGCGTTGCAAAAGGCGCTGCACAACCGGCGCAGCGAGCAGCCGGTGGAAATTGAGGTGCGTAACCTGGCCGAGCTTGATGAAGCACTGGCCAACGGCGCTGAGAGAATCCTGCTGGACAACGCCAGCGTGGACATCGTGGGAGCCGGAGTAGCCAAGGTGAAGGAACATTCCCGTCCTGTTCCCGTGGAAGTATCCGGCGGAATCCGCCTGGAGAATGTACGGGCCTATGCCGAAACTGGCGTGGATTACATTTCTGTAGGAGCGCTGACGCACTCGCCGCGAGCTGTGGACTTGAGTATGAGGATTGTTCCGGCGTAAGCTGTAGCCAACAGCGGAGCGAGCACGGCGTGCGACTGGTTCTCCGAAAGCTGCTGCTCCTCCGTAAACACTGGACTTTTAGAGAGCTTTACAGGTTCCGCGCGTGCGTGGGCTCGACGCAGGCGGAAGCAGGTTGATTCTTCGTCTCAAAGCGCGCCGGCCGGACAGGCGGAACCATTGGCATAGCACTTCCAAAGCTGACAGCCGGGATGCACGAAATGCTGCCATCATTTCCGGCGCTGGCTGCTCCAGCGTAGAAGAACTCTGCAAGGAGGCTACTCGATCTCATGCCGGCGCGAACAGGAGCAGCAAAATCAAACTAGGAGCTGCCATTGCTGGCTTCTGATTCCATTACGGCTGAGAGCCTTGCCCCGCTGGTGCGGAACACCATCTTTTCCGGCAATATCCACCATTACTTGCGAACGGAATCGACTAACCTGCTGGCAATGCAGATGGGGGCACAAAGTAGGGATACGACGGACGATGGGCCCGAAGGAGCCGTGTTTCTGGCGGATGAACAAACCGCTGGAAGAGGTCGGAAAGGTCACTCCTGGCATTCTGAACCGAACGCAGGCATTTATTGTTCTTTTTTGCTGTACCCGCCGCTGTCACCCAGCGATTCACTCTGGCTCTCCTTACTTACAGGCGTGGCGGCACAGGATGCGGTCAGAGAAATTACCGGTTTGCAACCCGACATTCGCTGGCCCAACGATCTTTTGCTGAATGAAAAAAAGTTCGCGGGCATTCTTACGGAAATGAGTTCTGAAGGCCCTCGGGTGAATTATGCCGTGGTAGGGATTGGAATCAACGTAAACCACCAAACGTTTCCCCATGATTTGCAGGAAACCGCGACGTCGCTGAGCCTGGAAACAGGTAGAAAGTGGCCCCGGCTGGGTCTGATTGGAGCTCTGGTCCGCGCCTTCGACCGGGAATATCGGGCCCTGCTTCGCGCTATGGGGAGCCCCATTCGCACACCGGCCCTGCGCTTTGAGCCAATCATGCGTCGGGTAGAGTCGCGTTCCTCTTACGCCGTCGGCAAGGCGGTTGAGGTGAGCGAAGATGGGGGATACAGCGGTGTAACGGACGGCCTTGATCCCAGAGGCTTTCTGCGCGTCCGCACTGATAAAGGCTTGCGCATTGTAATCTCGGGAAGCGTTCGCCCTCTTACAAGGAAAACTGATGCTTCTGGTTGTTGATGTGGGGAATACCAACACGGTGCTGGGGGTCTATGAGGCGGGAGTCTCCGGTTTTGGCGGTTCGCCGAAACCCAGGCTGATTGCCCATTGGCGGGTGGCGACCGTACGTACTCACACCGTGGATGAGTATGGTGTTCTGTTCCGGAACCTGTTTGCGATCGGCAAAGTGGAAGCAGCGGAGGTCCGAGGGATCATGATTTCCTCTGTAGTTCCACCCATGGATTCCACGCTACGTGACGTATGTGAGAAATACTTCCATTTGCGGCCTTTGTTTGTGGAACCTGGAATCAAAACGGGCATGCCGATTCACTATGACAATCCCCAGGAGGTTGGAGCGGACAGGATTGTGAATGGCGTTGCAGCCTATGAGAAGTACGGCGGGCCGTGCGTCGTGGTTGATTTTGGCACAGCGACCACATTTGACGCTGTCTCACGCAAGGGAGAATACCTGGGGGGCGTGATCTCTCCGGGGATCGGGATTTCCGCGCAAGCCCTTTTTGAAAATACGGCGCGGTTGCCGCTGGTCGATATCCGTATGCCAGCCAAGCTGATCGGCACCAATACCGTTGGCAGCATCCAGTCAGGGATGTTCTTCGGTTACCTGGGGCTGGTGGACGGAATTCTGGAAAGGATGCTGGCGGAACTGGGAAAGGATACAAAGGTTGTGGCTACCGGAGGGCTGGCATCGCTGATTGGCGAGCATTCAAAATACATTAAAGAGGTTGATGACCTCCTGACGCTGGATGGGCTGCGGATTATCTGGGAGCGCAACGCTGCCACGCACAAGAGAGCTCAAAACCTTTAAGAAGCAGATGCACAGGCAGCGGAGGTTCGGACGGGCTGTATTGTGGAAAATTATTTCAATTACTTCACAGAGGTCGAACAACAGTTTTGTCGCCGGCGAGGTACATTGTCCCAGCTCTCCCCTCTCGACTGGACTCTAATCGAAACCTGGAAGGATGCGGGCATTCCGCTCGAAGCCGTACTTCGTGGAATCGACGTGACCTTCGACAATTATGAGCGTCGGCCGAGGAAAGCAAAAAAAATCAACGGTCTGGGGTGGTGCGTACAGGAAGTGCTCTCAGCGGCTGAAGAGATGAAAGAAGCGGCCGTTGGCTCGAGTCAGGAGATGGCGAGAGCAGATGAAGGCCTGGGCGCTGCAGAAATAGCGAAGTACTTTTCCCGTAATGCCGAGCAGCTAAGAAAGGCCGCGGCGCCTCCCCAGGTACAAGCTGTCACAAAGGAATGCGCTGCGACTCTGGAAGAGCTGGCCGCGAGTTATTTCGCTGGATCCGCTCCCGGACAGCTGGAGGACCTGGAGCGTCGGATGACCGTTCTTGAGGAAAAGCTGATTGCCGCCTTGACCATCACCGCTGCAGAGGATGAGCTGGTCCTGTTTCGTGCGGAAGCTGACAGGGAGATTGCTCCTTACCGCAGCAAGATGCCTTCGGCGCAGATTGAACAACTCTTAAAGCAATTTGTTCACAAGCGGCTGCTCGAAAAAGCTAAAATGCCGAGACTCAGTCTCTTTTACATGTGAATCTCAAAATCGAAAAGATGGTCTACGGCGGTGATGGCCTGGCCCGTCTGGAAGGCGGGAAAGCTGTCTTTCTTCCCTTTGTTCTTCCTGGCGAAGAAGTCAGCGCGACCATCCTGAAGGAGAAGAGCAGCTTTGCGCGAGCGACCGTCGACCAGATCCTGCACGCATCAGAGAAACGCGTTAAAGCGCAATGTCCCTATTTTGGAGAGTGTGGCGGGTGCCACTATCAGCACACCCGATATCAAAGCCAGCTTGAGCTGAAGGGCTCGATTGTCAGAGAAACGCTGCTGCGCAATGCCAAGCTGGAATGGAAGGGCGACATCATTGCCCATTCCGCCGAGCCCTGGAACTACCGCAACCGCACGCGTCTGAAAGTGCGTGGCGGGACCGACTTCGCTCTGGGCTACCATCGCTTTGCTTCGCATGACCTTTTGCCGATTATCGAGTGCCCTATCAGCTCACCCACGGTAAATCGTGTCATCCAGCAGCTATGGGAAATCGGGGCTACGGGCGTCGTGCCCCCGGACCTGACCGAAATTGAGCTGTTTGTGGACCATTCTGATTCTCGTCTTTTGCTGGAGCTCATCCATAAACCAGGAGCAAAGGGAATCCGTGAATTTGCCGGCGAACTGCAGACGCGCGTTCCCAACGTGCAGGGCGTCGGCCTGTTCGAGGAGACACATGGGAGCGCTTCCGGGCCCCCCGAGCTGAAGGATACGGTGGGAAATCCAACTCTCCTCTATCAAATTGGAGAAAAATCGTTTCGCGTAACCGCCGGATCGTTCTTTCAAACAAATCGCTTTCTCATTAACGACCTGGTGAAGACTGTAGTGGGAGATTTCTTCGGCAACATTGCTCTCGATCTCTATTCGGGCGTTGGGCTGTTTGCCAATCACCTGGCCAAACGGTTCAGCCAGGTTTTTGCCGTCGAATCAGGGCCGGCCTCAGCAGCCGACCTGCAGACAAATGTGCTTAAGAATGTCGTGCCGGTCAAAACGGAAGTCGAACAATTTCTTCCCCGCTGCCTTAACATGCACCCTGACGTTGTGGTGGTGGATCCTCCGCGCGCAGGGCTGGGTGCTAAGGTGGCACAACTGCTGGCCGCACTCAGGGTTAAGCGCATCTCTTATGTCTCCTGCGATCCGGCCACGCTGGCGCGTGATATGCGCGTCCTGCTCGAAACGGGATATCACGTGGAAGAGGTGCATCTGGTGGACCTGTTTCCCCAGACCTTTCACATTGAAACCGTGATACGGCTGGCACGATAAGCTTGTCCCAAGAGATGTAAGGTGTGCTAAGGGTGCGTTCCTTAGCTCTATCGCAATACGATACGTGTTGCTCGGGATGGCTTCATCGCAGCCAAAGTGACATCCTCTTCAGGCGTTCAGACATCCAACCGTCCATTAAGCTGCTCCGTCTCGCGCTAGCTGGCCTGTTTCACAAGAGCGCGCCTGGACGGCGCAGCGAGTGGGGAACCCAGGCAGATGAAAATTGGAGTAGTCGGATCAGGATATGTTGGGCTTGTCGCCGGAGCCTGTTTTGCGGAACTTGGGCACGAAGTGGTCCTGGTTGATAATGACGAAACGAAACTGGCACAGCTACAGCGAGGCGAGTGCCCGATTCACGAAAGATTCCTTCCTGAGCTTTTGCAGCGCCACAGCGGCCACCGCCTGCACTTCACCGGGGATCTGGCTGACGCTGTGCACCGCAGCCAATTGATCTTCATCGCGGTCGGCACACCTCCCAAGGAAGACGGCGACGCGGACCTTTCCTACGTGGAATCGGTGGCCCAAAACATAGCCACGGCGATTGACGACTACAAGGTGGTGGTGGAAAAGAGCACGGTTCCCGTGTACACCAATAGCTGGATACGAAAAATCATGCTGTTGAACGGCGCTCCAGCAGAGCTGTTTGACGTGGCATCAAACCCGGAGTTTCTGCGGGAAGGGTCCGCGGTAGCGGATTTCATGTATCCCGATCGCATTGTGGTGGGCGCCGATACTGAGCGTTGCGCCAGGATGGTGGCTCAGGCTTATGAACCGCTGGTGGACGGCAGCTATTACCTGCGCCCTAACGCCATCCCGGGGCGGGTTCCCGGCCCATTCAATGCAAGATTGATCCAAACGAGCGCAAAAAGTGCCGAGTTGATCAAGCACGCTTCCAATGCTTTCCTGGCCATGAAAATCTCGTTTGTGAACGCAGTCGCCTCCGTCTGTGAAGCCGTGGGCGCGGACGTTGAGCAGGTTTGTGAAGGCGTGGGCAGTGATTCGCGAATTGGGCGCCGCTTCCTCTGTCCGGGAGTCGGCTACGGTGGCTCGTGCTTCCCCAAGGACCTGCTGGCTTTCCGCGCGGTTGCTCGCGAAAACGGGCTGCAGTTTGGCTTGCTTGATGAAGTCGCCAAAGTGAACGAAGAGCAGAGAAGCCGATTCGTCCGCAAGGTCAAGAAGGCCCTTTGGACGTTGAAGGGCAAAAAGCTGGCGGTGCTCGGGTTGGCCTTCAAGAATGGGACAGATGACGTTCGCGAGTCTCCGGCGCTCGGCATTGTCAAATCTCTGCTCAAAGAAGGATGCTTGATTACTGCGTACGATCCGGCCGCCATGGAGCGAGCCGCCCAGGAGCTTCCAAACGATGCCGTCAGGTTCGCCTCTGATCCGTATGAGGCTCTACAAGGAGCTGATGCCTGCCTCATCCTCACCGAATGGGAGGATTTTGGAGCTCTCGATCTGGCGCGGATGAGGAGCCTGCTTCGCTATCCCATTGTTGTGGACGGCCGCAATTTGTTTCATCCCGCCAAAATGGAAGCTGCCGGCTTGAATTACTACAGCGTGGGACGGGCCGACGTGGTGGGAGGGCGCAAATTCACGCATCGGCTGAACCAGGAAGCAGCGTAACTTTGCAAGGTTGAAGGGCGCATTCCCTACCGGTCTCTGTATGGGACATGGATTGTGAATCTAAAAGGGGCCTCCCGGCCCCTTCTGTTCTGCTCTACCAGCGAATGATGTTCAGCTTGTCGAAATCGGCATGGTAGATATGGTTGTGATTGCCATCGAGTTGAACGTCAAAGGCGTTGCCATGGTTCTTGTTCACACCCTTAAATGTAAAAGCTGTGCTCGAGTCCTCGACCACTGAGTTGAGCGTCGTATCTTTCACCCGCAGGTTGTGAATGGTATAGGTGAACGTAGATGCATCGACAGTAAAATACATTTGGACGTGGTACCAGTGCCCAATCGAAGTTAGAGGACAAGCAAGCCCGCCCCCGCCGTTATACGTATCGTTCCAGGTTCCTGCTCCTGCATTCAGATTTCCATCATAAAATCGCCAGACCACAGGATTGCCGGGGAGCGGGTTCCCACCATAATTGCATTCGGTCCCCAGCACGTAGCTCTGGCCGGTAGGCGCTCCAGGAGTCTGGTTGCCGTCTGCTTCCAGTGCGAAGTCCGGATTGAGAGGATTGGTGACGTTCACGTAATAATCAAAGATCCACGCAATCGGACCGTTGGGACCAAACCCGGTAGTGTTGCTGAAGCTGGTGAACCAGAGAAAACCCTGAAATGTGGAGCCCAGATTGGAAGTGATGGCAAAATCGCGAGAATCATTGTCGAGAGTTTCGAAGTTTGGTGGCTCCGCTGGATACGTCATAGTAGGATTGGCGGCATCGCCCCCGGGAGTGCCGCTGCAACTGCACGGATTCCATCCTGCACTGGGATTATCAAGGTTCAGCGTGACCGCGCCGCCCGGCGCTGCAGGGAATGCGGAGCCCGCGGTGAAATCCCGCGACGATTGATAAACCTGGCCCGTGCCGTCCCAGCAATTCGTCGTTAACGAGTGAGATCCATTCGCCATGGAAAACGATTGAGATTCGGTAAGAGTGTTTGTGCCATTTCCGTTGAAGGTCGCAACGGGAGTGCCGTTGAAGTCCAGATACACCTGCATTGCCGTGATCACCTGGCCTGAATTTGCGGTACAGGTCGCATCCCAGGCGACCGGAGATGGTTTCTCATCGTCTGCACTCGGGGTTTGCGTGACGGAGCCATTCGCAGCTACGGTGAAGGTCTGGGTTCCGGTGTACTGAACGTTGTTGCTGTCAGTACCCGTGACAGTGATCGTGTGAGTGCCGAGAGCTAAGGTGTAGACAGCGTGGACATTGATGGATGAAGTGCCATTGCCGTCATAGTTTCCGAGTTGGGCTCCTCCATCGCTCACTTTTACATTGACGATAGCCGCCCCGGTGGAAGTGATTGTGGCAAACAAAGGTGCTGGATTAGTAACCTGAACATTGGGCCCAGGAATTGTAAAAGTCACGCTCCCATGAGCGGGCTGAATTAGTACGAAGGACAATATGGCTAGACTCCACAACGTCGCCATCGACGGCTTCGTTGGAAAAGCCAGCCATTTCCGGCCAGTGGCAAGGATTACCTCGCCCGTGGACACAGAAGATTCTTGGGTCGAACTGTACATCATTCATCCTCCGCCGACTTGTTGTCGGTTCGACAACGTTGCTGCACTTCTCTGGCCAAGGTTGCTGAGGATGTACATACGTGTCCGTTGTATCGCCAGGCGAACTTAGAGCAGCAACTTGCTCACCTTTAGCAAGCTACGTGAAACTCTCAACGCGAATGGTTTTCGATACGAACTTCCGTGGTCCTTAACCTTCGTCGACGAGCGAGATCATGCACGGATGGAACGGTGGCGCCCAGGAGGAGCTCGGGAGTCAAATGTACCGGAACAGGGCACGATTCGAAGCAACAAGAATTTTCAAGCAGGCTGAAGCACCGCTTCGGTGCTGGGTCATAAACAGCGGATCATGGCCTCAACTAAAAGGCCGCCCTCCCGTTTTCCACACGTTTCCACAGCCTCACTAAAGCTCTAAGGCGCAAAACGAGGGTGAACTAAGTGCTCTCCCGATATATCCAGAGTAGATCAACCCCTAATCTTGCCCCCCGTTGAGACTAAGAAAACTTAGTTCTGTCAGGAGGGTGCTGTGAAACAAGCTTTCCGTCTGCTGATGGTGACCCTGGGACTCACCGCGATTTCTTCCGCCGGAGTGACCGTCAGTTCCCCTGCCAACGGCTCGACCGTAGGATCCCCCGTCCACGTCGTCGCCTCTGCAAGCTCCAGCCACACGATTACTGCCATGCGCATTTACGTGGATAACGTGAGTGTCTACCTTATTCGCAGCAACAAGATCGATACTTCGGTGGCCATGTCCGCGGCCAAACACAACGTGGTGGTCCAAGCCTGGGATTCGGCAGGTATTGTGACCAAGACTGCTGTGAGCATCACGGTGAGCGGAAGCAGCCCAACTCCCACGTCAGGGTTGCCGGCGCCTCCGTCTAGCGCCGTGACCAAGTCCAACATCGACCAGATGACGGGATGGCAGAGCTGCACGGCCTGTGCAGGCGCGGGCGGTAACGGTCCAATTTCAAAGATTTCGATGGTTCAGAACATTCTTTCGCCCTCACTGGACGGAAAATCCGCCAAGTTCAGCATCAGTGGCACCACGGCCTACTCGGATGGCCTATGGTGGAAGCAGTTGGGAGCGGTCAACACAGCCAAGAACTTCAAGTACGATCTCTATTTTTACCTGACGACACCACAGGCCGCGCAGGCTCTGGAATTCGATTCCAACCAGGCCATCGGCACGGAACGCTTTATCTTTGGGACCCAGTGCAACATCAAAACGGGAAGCACAGTGGGACACTGGGATGTCTGGGGCAACGCCAACGGCAACTGGCTGTCCACGGGGATTGGCTGTTCGGCCCCAACCGCCTTCAAGTGGCATCACCTGACGTGGGAATTCAAACGCACCGCAACACAGCTGACCTACGTCGGGTTCACCTACGATGGCGTTACGCACTACGTGAACCGCACTTATACGGCGAGACCCTCCAGCGTGCATGAGCTCAATGTGGCTTTTCAGTTGGATGGAGACAAAGCCATGGATGATTATTCGGCCTGGTTGGACAAAGTCTCTTTAACATACTGGTAGAACTAAGGCAGCCACTAAGGCCCGCAGCTTTCCCGGCGAGCGTTCCGGATTTGAAGTGGGATGAAGGCTGATTTCAAGCGCAACCGAAGGGCGGCCTCGCAGCCGCCCTTTGCATTTGAGTTAAGAAAGGGCCTTACTCCTCCACTAACCCGCAGTTTTCTCTTTTTCCATCAAGGGGTTGAACGTGAATAGAACGCTGGATAGTCTGCGCCTTCGTCCGGGGCAGCCGGACGAGATACCAAAACCCCTGGAGTTGAAACCTAATGGCTCAAATTGCAAGAAACCCCTGGTCACTTTTTCTAGCCGGAATTTTTGCCTTCGTGGCGCTAAGCTCGGCGAGGGCCCAGACTGTGAAAAGCAGCATTGAGCAAATGAGCTCCTGGTCCAGTTGTTCCGCCTGCGCCGGAGCAGGTGGGTCAGGACCTACGGCGACGCACAGCACCACGCTTGTCAGTTCTCCCAGCATGAGCGGCAGTTCCCGGAAATTTCATCTCGGCGGATCCCACCCCTATTCCAATGCGCTCTGGTGGAAGCAACTGGGCGCAAACAACAGCAAAACTCATTTTGTTTATGACATGTACTTTTACCTGAAAGCTCCCTCTTATGCGCAGGCCCTTGAGTTCGACGTGAATCAGTCCAACGGCACCCACAAGTTCATTTTCGGAACTGAGTGCAACATCAAGGGGGGGCGCGTTTGGGATGTTTACGATCCAAAAGGGGGCCGTTGGCGGTCCACAGGAATTCATTGCGGCCAGCCCTCGGCGTTCAAGTGGCACCACCTCCACTGGGAGTTTTACCGCACAACTCAACAGGTGCATTACGTGTCTTTCACGTTAGACGGCGTGAAGCATTATGTGAACCGCGCCTATTACGCACGTTCGTCGGGTGCGAAGGAAATCAACGTTGCCTTCCAGATGGATGGCGACAAATATCAGCACGACTATGACACCTGGACGGACAAAGTTTCGCTCAAGTATTGGTAGCGTCTTTTTCCCATTGGCAAACATGTCCCGGGCTTCGGTCCGGGACTTTTGTTTTGGCTCTTTCCGGTCAAAGCCCTGCGCTTTCTGGCGGTACTAAGGCTGCGGTTAAGGCCCGCAGCTCTCGATGGAATCTCTGTGTGATCTGAAGCGGCGCTCCAATCGCATGAAAGCTGATTGACGCCCGTCTTCAGAGAAATCTGAGACGTGAGTGGGTCTAAGTTGGATTCCTAGTACCCCATTAACCCGCCGTTTCACGTTTTTTGTTTGCGACGTTTGAAGATGATTGATTGCGAGTTGATCCGTCTATAGCCTCGCCTCGCGCTTTGGATTCAAAGGGCGTAACAAATTCCCCCTGGAGAAAGTAGATGATTTCGACCGCAAGCACACGCTGCTCAAACTCCATGGCATTTACTCTTGTCTTGCTCGCCTTCTTCGTCGCATCCTCAGCGAGAGCTCAGACAACCAAAACATCAATTCAGGCAATGTCAGGATGGCAAAGCTGCAGTTCATGCGCCGGCGCCGGCGGCGCGGGACCAACGTCTACAATCAGCACGTCCGCCGGGATCGCCAGCCCGTCAATGACGGGAGGCTCGCGGGTGTTCCATATTGCAGGAACCAAGCCCTACTCAGACGCACTGTGGTGGAAGCAGCTGGGAGCTGCCAACACCGCCACCAACCTGGTTTATGACCTTTACTTCTACCTGAAGGCGCCCCAAAACGCGCAGGCCCTGGAATTCGACAGCAATCAGGCCAACGGACATATGCGCTGGATCTTTGGGACCGAGTGCAACATCGCGGCCGGGGTCTGGGACGTTTACGGGAACGCCAGCGGGAAGTGGATCTCTAGCGGGATACCTTGCCATCGGCCTTCCGCCTTCAAGTGGCACCACCTCACCTGGGAGTTCAAACGCACGGCAACGAAGCTGACATACGTTGCCGTCACGCTGGACGGAGTCAAACACTACGTCAATCGCACTTACACCGCGAAGACGTCCAGTGTGAAAGAACTCAATGTGGCTTTTCAGATGGACCAGCGCGCTAATCATATCGCCTTTGATACCTGGCTCGACAAAGTGAGCCTGAAGTACTGGTAGCGTTTCACCCCCTGGATGCCAATCCCTTTCGGCTGCCTTAATGGCCTGCTCCCGGAATTCCCGCAAATTCCGGGAGCGATTTTTTTGAGCACTTGGCAATCAGCAACTCGCAATTAGTTCAGCCGAGTCTCTCTGAGTCCGAGCTTTAGACCAGCGGCCCGCTTGGATGACGGAAAAATGACTCTGAACCCCGTCCCTTTCCAGCCATCGTCCCCCGTTTGGCGGCAAGCGAGCGCAATCGCTAAGCGGCTGATTCAGCAGCTACTTACAATGGTCGGCGATTAGCACTGAAAGCGCGCATTTTGATTCCATTTCCCTAACCCAATTCATAGGGCGCTCCCCTAGATGGGGGACGTAATTGCCCTAACAGGCTGAAAGTGGTTGAGGCAGAGTAGATGGGTCGATACTCTCCAGCTTGCCCGGACATGCATGGGCGGCCACAAGCAAGGCAGGTGGCGAACCAAAAAAATCAAACTAAATTTCCCCTGGAGAGAGAGTAGATGTTAAAAAGCCAAAGCAAACCCTGGGTTGTGATTGCAATCCTCGCACTGGCAGGCGCACTGAGCCTACCGGCTTCAGCACAGACAACAAAGTCCAATATCGAGAATATGAGTGGATGGGTGAGTTGCGCAGCATGTGCTGGATCTGGAGGCGCCGGTCCGAGCGCGTCACTTTCCTCGACTCTCGTTAGCAGCCCAGCACTGACCTCAAGCTCACGCCAGTTCCACATAGCCAGCAGCCATGCTTATGCTGACGCCCTATGGTGGAAGCAGCTCGGCGCCAGCGCCGCGACCCACCTGGTGTACGACCTCTATTTCTACATTAAGACTCCGCAATACTCTCAGGCGTTGGAGTTTGATAGCAACCAGGCAAACGGTTCTCACCGTTGGATTTTCGGCACCGAGTGCAACATCGCGGCGGGACGCTGGGATGTATGGGCAAACGCTTCTGGCAAGTGGACGTCCACGGGCATTCCCTGCAAGGCGCCCACGGCTTACAAGTGGCACCACCTGACCTGGGAATTTCAGCGTGTCGGTAACTACGTCAAGTACATCGCTCTCACCCTGGACGGTGTGAAGCACTACGTCAACCGCAGCTACCCCGCAAGGACCTCCGGCTCGAAGGAACTTAACGTGGCTTTTCAGGAAGACATGAGATCAAACCACGTAGCCTACTCGACCTGGCTGGACAAGGTTAGCCTCAAGTACTGGTAAATTTCTCCCCGCTCGTTTGGCTCACCTCCCGGGCTTCGCGCCCGGGAGTTTTTTGTGGTTTTGTACTTTTCTTTTTGTTCGCCGATCAGGTATATTTATAATCGGGCAGTCGCTGTGTGGCAGGAAAGCGTACCTTTCGGACACATTTTGGAGAGATAAATGGCTGAAGACAGAGGGGAAAGGACCAGGGCAATCGATCTTGCCTTGTCTCAGATTGAAAAGCAGTTCGGCAAAGGTTCCATTATGCGGCTGGGGAGCAAGGAAGCCATTGTTCCCATCGCCGTGATTTCCACCGGCTCCATTTCCTTTGACGCAGCCCTGGGCGTAGGCGGATTTCCCCGTGGCCGTGTAGTGGAGATCTTCGGCCCGGAGTCGAGCGGCAAGACCACCGTGGCCCTGCAGGTGATTGCCGAAGCTCAGAAAGCGGGCGGCATGGCCGCCTTTGTGGATGCTGAGCATGCTCTGGATCCGATCTACGCCAAAAAGTTGGGCGTGGATGTGGACAACCTGCTGGTTTCCCAGCCTGACTATGGCGAACAGGCCCTGGAAATTGCCGAGGCCCTGGTGCGCTCAAATGCCATCGATGTCCTTGTGGTCGACTCCGTTGCCGCCCTGGTTCCCAAAGCTGAGTTGGAAGGCGAAATGGGCGACAGTCACATGGGTTTGCAGGCGCGGCTGATGTCCCAGGCCTTGCGCAAGCTGACCGGCATTGTCTCTAAGTCACGCACCTGCATGGTTTTCATCAACCAGATCCGGGAAAAGATCGGGGTGATGTTCGGCAATCCTGAGACCACGACGGGAGGCCGGGCGCTCAAGTTCTACTCCTCGGTTCGGGTGGATATCCGGCGTATTGGCGCCATCAAGGACGGCGACCTCGTCGTGGGCTCGCGAACCAAAATCAAGGTCGTGAAGAACAAGACCGCCGCTCCCTTCCGGGAAGCAGAATTTGACATCATGTACGGCGAAGGGATTTCCCGCGAGGGCGACCTCATCGATTTGGGCGTGGACAAAGGTTTAGTGGAAAAATCCGGGGCCTGGTTCAGCTATAAAGATGAGCGGATTGGACAAGGTCGCGAGAACGCCAAGCAGTTCCTCAGAGAGAACAAAGACATCGCCGCCAAGGTGGAAGCCGAGCTGCGGCGAGAGCTGGGCCTGAAAACTCTGGCCCTGGAGCCTCCGGTGCCTACGCCGGAACAAAAGCAGGCGGTTGCAGCAGCGCACGGCAGGGGACCGGTCGGAAGGAAATAGGCACTTTATCGAAGCCGCGAGCCCTCGGCGCTTGTTCTCACGCCGGATTGGCCGCCCCTGGGGAGAGTAATGCCGCAACTCGAAACTCACGATTCTGTCTCAGCCATGGCCGCTGCCTACGCTCAGAGAGCGGTGGAGGCGGCCCGCGGCTTCACGGCGCAGCTCGATTACAGCGAAAATTCATTGATGGAACTGGAAACCATCCTCGATCAGCTGGCCCGGAAGACCCCCGCAACGTCGTCCTCAGGCGATGACCTCAGCGAGACGTGCAAGACCTGGGGCAGCTACTTTGGCGAGGTGGTGCGGCGCAGGTTCGGGGGCGAATGGTCCATTGAAACCTACCCGGGAAAACAGTTCGCTACTCTCACTCTCAGTATCAACGGCAATAAGCTCTTTCCTTCCATGAAGGTCCACCGCAGGCTGGCGCAAGGTGCCGGCGAGAATGTCTGGGCGTTTTACAAAATGATTAAGGCAAAGCTGGAATCAGTACCGGGTAGCAAGGTGCAATGATTGTTTGGGGTGAATATCCCCGCTTCGGCTTTCTGCCCCTGCAATAAGATGGGAATCAAATCAGGATCAATCAGTTAAATCAGAGTAATCAGTGGTGGGCTTTTCTCTGCTTTACGCCTCAGCCTCTTCCAACTCGGCCGCGAGATTTTCCCACTCGCTCATCCGCTGTTCGAGCTCTGATTTAGAGCGGTCCAGCAGATCTGTCTGGCGCTGCGTCTCTTCAGCGCTGACAAA
>DATNDP010000234.1:0-20948 GCA_035553195.1 Candidatus Acidiferrales bacterium | reverse complement strand
CGCCGCGATTCACGCGGAGGACGCGCTGCCTCGTAGGCGAGAAATTCTTTGAGCACCTTCGCAGCATCCTTGTATCCCTGCACGATCACGGGGCCAAGCAGTTCGCCATCGAACTCGAGCTGGTCCACCGGCAATGATTTTTCCGGCGCGATGGTGAACGCCTTCACGTAGCGGTAGCGCTGCCGCCCGATTTCCATCTCCAACTGCTCCGGCCGGACGCCAAGCTCGCGCGCATAGACCGAGCAAAGGCGATTGAAGTTGTTGAGCAGCGCAATATCAGAGTTGAAGTTTTTGGAGATCAGAATGTCAACTGCGTGAACGCCCACGTCAAGAAAAGTTTTGATCTCGGCGGTATTGTTCTGATCTCCCAGCGGCGACATGAGCACCAGAAACAGCACGTCGGCCCCGAGGCGCAACGCAGGGAGGATGGGCTGGTTTGTCATGATGCCGCCATCGGTCCAGAGCCGGCCATCCATGGGCACAGCCTCATATGCGAACGTATAAGAAGATGACGCGACGGCAGCCTGCACCAGGTCAGATGGCTGCTCGACCTCGCGCCGGACAAACTCCTCGTGCACGGCGGGGTCGGCGACCAGCGTATCCACCGGCGCGTTGGAAAAGAAGCGCGCCCTGCCATGCTGGAGGTCGGTGGCTGTCATGATCACGCGGATCTCGGACTGGCGCAGGCGCTCGTCAGAGATGCGCTCGCGCAGAAACCTGATGCGGTCATAATTCGGGAACAACCCGGTCCGCAGCGGCATGCGCAAGAAACGATGGCTCAGCCGGCTGAGTGGTTGTTGAAAGATGCGGTAAAAGGCAATGGCGGCGGCAATCACCAGAATGGCCGGCAGCGGCGCCCTGAGTTCAACAATGCGCTCTCCCCGCAGCGGCAGGTGAATGTGCGTGAAGGCGAGAAACACCACGATAAAGCCCCACACCAGCACATTGCCGCCCAGCGAGACCCAGATTTTCTTTACGTCAACGTTCCAGCGTCGCCCGCGCAGAAAATGCCAGGCCACGTAGCCGATATAGGAAAGCTTGTCAGAAAAGAGCAGAATGGCAAATCCGGCCGCAGCCAGCGCGAGCCACGTTGTCTTGGGATGGTGCGCGTGCAGGTAGATGCCGCGCTCCTGCATGAATTCCCAGATGAAGTTGCCGACGCCTGCAGACGCGGCGATAAGCCCGGCCAGCAGAAACACGTAGCGCGACCAGTCAATGCCCAGCGTGGCAGGCGTAAGCTCCATCCAGGACCGGACCAGATTGTCAGCGCTGCCAATGAGCCCTTGCGAGTGTGACGCATACGATGCCGCATTGATGCTGCCCACGGACGCAGCAGTGATTACGTGCGTGGGAATTTCGGCGTCCTGGAAAGCCATGAGCACGCCGGCTTCATAAGCGCCGCGCGCGCCGCCTCCGGAAAGCACCACGCCCACGCGCGATGAGAACTCGCGCGGATGTTCTTCCGCAGCCAGTTGATTGCGGAACTCCTGGCGCAGATGTTCCAGTTCGGCCATGGAGGCCGCCACCCGCTCTTTGGATGTGCTGATTGGCATTGCTAGCCGAAGCATAGCGCAGCTTGCCCGGAAAATCGAAGCAGAAGCTCGCAACGACCGGGCCGCAGGTCGTGGAACGTTGGTGCTTTGAGAAAACGAAAGAGCCGAGAATTGCAGCCTTTAAGCCCGCTGCAACACGCGCGCGATGGCCGATGTCATCCTGCCCCAGCGCTCGGTTTCCGCCGTGAGATACTTCCGCCCGGTAGCGGTTAGCGCGTAATACTTGGCCCGGCGGTTATTCTCTGAGGTTCCCCACTCCGATTTCAGCAGACCTTTCAGCTCAAGGCGGTGCAGAGCGGGATAGAGCGCTCCTTCTTCCACGCGCAGTACATCCGCCGAGCTCTCATGGATCCATTCAGCCACGGCGTAGCCGTGCATGGGGCTGCGGTCCAGAGCTTTGAGCACCAGCATGTCAAGCGTACCCTGCACCAGGTCGCCAGATTTGTTTTTATCATTTCCCATAAATTGCTTATGGGAGTATGGCACAGAAATGCAGCATGAACAAGGATTAGCGGAATGGAGATTCTCTCGTTCGTGTGATCGAGCTTTCCCCATCCGAGGATTTATGTGGGACCCACACGAATCCACAGCAATTCAGCAGTTGTTTACAGGAAGTGCACGCCGAACTTCTTGCAGATTGTCTTCGCCCTCTCGCGATCGGGATCGCGGGGCGCCGCTGCATGGAGCTCGCGAAACATCTTCTCTCCGCCGGCAGGAAAGAGCGTAACCAGAGCACGAGCGCCACGGTCGCCCGCGTGAGAGGAATGAGGTACACCGCGCGGCAGGAGCACGGTAGCGCCGGCATCGGCGGAAATCCTCTTATCGCCCACCGTGAAATCCATGTGTCCTTCCACAATGTAGAAAACAGCGTCTTCCTGAGTATGGAAATGGAGCGCCACTCCGGCGCCGGGACGATACCATTGTTCTATCAGCGAGAACACGCCGCCCGTTTGTGAGCCATCGAGTTTGACGACCTGCCGGTCGCCTATGACGTTCAGTTGTTGGCCGTCGCCCGGAGCAACGAGCACAGGATTTGAAAGCAGGGTCTTCATTCCGTCTCCGTCGTAGCAAATAGCATTTAGCAGTCAGCAATCAGCCCAACTGCTATTCAGGGACTCAGCTTGAGAATCGAACCGCGTTTCGATCAACACCGTTGCGGGACTGAATGCTGAACGCTGATTGCTGAGTGCCTTGTTACGGCAGCAGGAAGGAACTACGAAGCCCATGGGGGAACTACGGAGCCCAAAACAACTGCCAGATGCGAGCAATCAGCAGTCAGCAGTGAGCATTCAGCCCAGTCTCCCAGGCTGATGAGTTCCGTGTACATGGCTGCTGATGTCAACTGCTCAGTGCTTGTATCAGGTCTTGCAAATTCACAGCCGGCTTGGGAACCGGTCTGCGTCAGCCGCGCTGGAGCGCGGTCAGTCATTTTTTTACTTTAGCCGTCAAAGGCCGGCGATTCTTCTGTCCTTAAGTGCGCAAGGCGAAGCAAGGTTACTTTTCTTTGCGCTCATCGCTGGCGATCACGCCGTCTTTAATGTGAATCACGCGGTGCGCATGCTCAGCAATATCGTTCTCGTGAGTAACCAGGACAATCGTATTTCCCTTGGCGTGCAGGTCGGCGAAAAGGGCCATGATTTCGCTGCCGGTCTGTGAATCCAGGTTGCCGGTAGGCTCATCGGCCAGGATGATGGACGGGTTGTTCACTAACGCGCGCGCAATCGCTACCCGCTGGCGTTGTCCGCCGGAGAGCTCATTCGGTTTGTGGTTCATGCGCGCTCCCAGATCGACTGCCTGTAAAGCTTCCTTCGCGCGGTTGATGCGCTCATCCGTTGGCGTGCCGCTGTAGATCAGAGGCAGCTCCACGTTGTGCAGCGCTGTTGCGCGGGCCAGAAGGTTAAACGTCTGGAACACAAATCCGATCTCGCGGTTCCGTATCCGGGCGAGTTCATCATCGTCCAGCTCGCTCACCTGGTTTCCGTTGAGCCAATAGCGGCCGCGAGTTGGAGTATCAAGGCAGCCGATCAGATTCATGAGCGTGGATTTCCCCGAACCGGAAGGGCCCATGATGGCCACATATTCGCCGCGGTTGATGCGGAGGTTTACGCCGCGCAGCGCGTGCACCTCTTCCGCTCCCATTTGATAAGTTTTCCAGAGATCGTCCGTGCAGATAATACAGTTGGTTGGAGGCGCGGTCATACTGCTCTGCGAGACATCGGCGATTTGCGTTGCCATTCTTTTCTCCTGGTTTGCGGCAAGTCGCCCCCGGCTTGCTACCGCACTTCTGGATCCAATTCCTGCTTACTAAACTTAGACGCGCAAACCGCCCCAGGGTTTACGACTCAGCTTTGGCCGCTTGCGAATTGTCAACTTTCACGCCAGCGCCATTTTTCAAAGTCTTCAGGACCTTGTAGCTGCCAGTGATGATTTCGTCGTTTTCCTTGAGCCCGCTCTTCACCTGGATTTCCGTGGTCCCGGTCAATCCGGTCTCCACCTTTCGGAATTCCGCCTTGTGCGCCGGCGTTATGACAAAGACGCCTTGAATTTCGTCATCCTGCTGTTTCACCATGGAGACCGGCTGAGCTTTTGCAGACTTGGTCTTGCCAGTGTGATTTTCCAAGTCTTTCTCCGTTCTGACGGTGAGTGCCTGAATCGGAATGGCAAGAGCATTTTTCGCCGTTCCAGTAGTGATTTTGGCGGTAGCAGAAAGACCTGGACGCAGGCTTTTGCGAGTATCGTCACCGAGGTCTTCGAGCGTTACCACCACCTTGAAATCTTTGGCTTCCTGAGTGCTCGTGGCGCTCTGCTCGCTGGAAACACCCGTAGAGCGCACGATGGCGTTATCGCCGATCTCCGTAACCTTGGCCTTGAAAGTCTTTCCGGGCAGCGCGTCAATGGTAACTTCAGCGGGCTGGCCGATGGCCACATTCACAATGTCCGTCTCATCCACGTGCACTTCAGCCGTGATGACTGACATGTCAGAAACGGTCATGATCGTGCTGCCGGGCGAGTTCTGGATTCCCATTACCACCGTTTCGCCCTGATGAACAGGAAGGTTGGTGACCGTACCGTCGAAGGGCGCGGTGTAGAGGGTCTTACTGAGAATATCGTTCACGCGCGTGAGCTGCGCCTTGGTCTGGTTGATGTGCGTCGCGGCGGAGTCGAGCTGAGCACGGGACTGCGCGACACGCGCCTTGTCCTGAGCGGCTACCGCTTCAGCAACTTCATAGGCGGCTTTCTTCGCGTCAAAATCCTGCTTGGCGATGAGCTGGTCCTTGTAAAGACTCTGGGCACGCTCATAGTCCAGCTTGGCGCGAGCAAGATCAGCGCTGCTGCTTTTGGATTGAGCAATGGCGGTGTTGAGCGCGGCCTGCGAGGCCAGAGCGTCTGTCTGGTTGGAGGCGAGCTGCGCCTTCATGGCATTCACGTCCGCTGCCGACTGCACGTTCTCCAGTTGCGCCAGCACCTGGCCTTTTTTGACTTTGTCGCCTTCCTGGACGTACAGCTTGGTAATGCGCCCCATTGCGTTGGCGCCGATATTGACGTAAGTCATCGGCCTGATCTCGCCCGACGCCGTGACCTGGGATGCGATGTCCTGCCTTACCACCTTCCCGGTCTGCACCGCGACAACATTCTTCTGGCTCTGATTGACGGTGAAACCGACGATCGCGCCGAGCAGAATAATGACACCAACTATGAGTGCAATCTTTTTGGCGTTCATGAATCCTTCCGGGCCTCACCGCAGGAGGACATGCCTGTTGTGTCATACGCCGCAGAGACAAGAAAAGTTCCTTGCCTTTGGCGAAGAAGAACGCGGTTGAGTCCTGTTTTGGATTATAACGGGAGCGCCATCCCTGAACCAGAGTTTTTGCAGAGAGATGAAGGAATCGCCTTTTATTTGCGTGGCTAAAAGCGCTTACAGGAGCGTTTCCGGGCAGGGTTGCCTTGCTTCAGGATGATCAAAAGACATAGAATGAAAGTCACCCGATCCTTCACTGCAGGAGGCGCCAGGTGAACCCCGGTAATCGCCGTCGTACCTCATATTTTTTATCCGTCCTTTTATTTTTGTCAGGGGCTCTTCTTTTCGCGCAGATGGTCGTTGCCCAGGCGAGCGTCACAGTGGATGGCCTTAATCAGTCAGCCACGAACGACAAGTCTGAAAAAAGCAAGTCTGCGGATAAGAGCCAGAAATCAGACAACGCTGATCAACAGGCGTCAGATCAGGAAGATCCGCTGAAGAGACCTCGACCGGAAACCAAAGGAGCGAGAGTCGAAAAGCTGGGAGGCGTCTACAAAAAGTGGCTGGATGAGGACGTCCGCTGGATCATCACCGGCGAAGAGCTCTCGGCCTTCAAGAAACTCAGCAACAACGCCGAAAGAGATCAGTTCATTGAGAACTTCTGGGCAAGGCGCGATCCCACGCCCGACACAGCAGAAAACGAATTCAAAGAAGAACATTACCGGCGCATCGCCTACGCCAATGAACATTTTGCCGCCGGCATGCCGGGCTGGAAAACCGATCGCGGAAGAATGTATATCATGTACGGTCCGCCGGACTCCATTGACGCCCATCCCATGGGTGGGCCCTACCAGCGCTCGGCCGAAGAAGGCGGAGGAGAAACCCAAACGTATCCCTTTGAAGTATGGAATTATCGCTATATCGAAGGAATCGGCCAGAACATTGACATCGAGTTTGTTGACGACTGCGGGTGCGGCGCCTATGAAATGACGATGGACAGGTCGAGGAAGGATGCCCTGCTGCACGTCCCCAACGCCGGCCTCACTACGTTTGAAGAAATGGGGATGGCGAATAAAGCCGACCGCTTCCATGGCGGCATAGAACAGCTGGGCCAGGGGCCTTTCAACCAGAATAATCAGAGCAAGGAATTTGACCGGCTTGAGCAGTTCGCCAAACTCAATGCTGCTCCGCCCGTTAAGTTCAAAGAGCTGAACGAAATCGTCACGTCTCATATCCGTTACAATCTGCTGCCGTTTGACGTTAACGTTGACTTCGTCAAGCTCACTTCAGATACCGTGTTGATGCCCATCACCCTCCAGGTTCCGCTTCGCAATCTCACCTGGACGAACAAGGAAGGCGTGCAGCGCGCGGTGCTGAATGTGTTCATGAAATTGAGCACCCTCTCCGGCAAGACCGTTCAGACTTTTGAAGACACCATCCGCAAGGACGTACCCGCAGAGCTGCTGGAGAAGGAACTCTCCAACGTCGCTCTCTGGCCCAAAGCGGTGCCCATGCGTCCCGGCCTTTACCGGCTCGACGTGGTGATCAAAGATGTCAATGGTGACAAAGTCGGTACCTACAGCCGCGGATGGACTGTTCCTGACTATTCTGACGACAGACTGACCTCATCAAGCCTCATTGTTGCCGATCAGATGCAGCCTGTGCCTTCACGCGAGATTGGCAATGGCGACTTCGTCATCGGCCAAAATAAGGTCCGCCCGCGGGTACAGCCCTCTGACGGTAAGCCGGCATCCTTTAAAAAGGGCGAGCAGGTCAATCTCTGGATGCAGGTCTATAATCTGGGGATCGATGCGAACACCAAGAAGCCGTCGGCGACCGTGGAGTATAAAGTTATGAATACCGCCACGAACCAGCCCGTGGTAGACTTGACGGAATCAACGGCCCAGATGGGTAATATCGGCGACCAAATGACGCTGGAAAAGAGCCTTCCAGGCAACTCTTTGGCGCCCGGCGTTTACCAGGTAACGATCAAAGTGAACGACTTGGTTTCCAAGCAAACCATTTCGCCCACAACAAAATTCGCGGTCCAGTAGTTGGGCGAATCCACTTCATCGAGGTGGTGGAGATGACCCGTAAACTCGGATATTACTTGCTGATCTCCATGTTGGCCGCGCCCGCCTTTGCGGCCCACGTCGGCATCATCTCGGGTTATGTTCGCGATAGTTCAGGCACTCCGCAGATGGGCGTCGTGGTTGAGATCTTTACCTCCGCGACTGCCGTTCCCGTCACCGTATTTACTGATGCTCACGGACATTATTCCGCGGAGGGCCTGCCCAGCGGCAAGTACCAGGTCCGGGTCAGCGCCGCCTACTTCCTTCCCTCACTGCGCGAAAACGTAAAGGTCAACTCCGGCGCGCACGTGCTCGTGGATATGACCCTGAACACGCTGGCCGATGCTCTCAAGATGCTCCCGCCCCGCCGTACTCCGCAGACCGAGGCTGACGACTGGCATTGGACCTTGCGCTCCTCCGCCAATCGCCCTGTGCTTCGCGTCGTGGAAGAGGACAAGAAAGACAAGGGGCTGA
The DNA here is from genome assembly GCA_035553195.1 of Candidatus Acidiferrales bacterium. Classification (GTDB taxonomy): domain Bacteria; phylum Acidobacteriota; class Terriglobia; order Terriglobales; family Acidobacteriaceae; genus Angelobacter. The sequence goes on along the minus strand of DATNDP010000234.1, from coordinate 13,110 downwards.
TCGTGGTTTCCCGCAGCCAGAATCCGGAACATCCTCAGGACCGTGACCTCACCGGTCATGTGGCTTTCCTTGCCGGGGCTGAAGCGGATGGTTTTGGCAGCGCCGGTGACATGACCACCGCGTTTGCCCTGCAGAAATCCATGTTTTCCTCCGGGACGCTTTCCCTGAACGGAAACATTGGCGCCAATTCCGGCGATCCCACCGGCATACTGCGCGCCTCTTATGCGCACGATTTCGGCGATTCCTCGCGGCCCACTTTCACCGTCACTTACCGGCACTTCGCTGCTCCCGGCACTGCCGTGGAAAACTCGCCCTACTCAGCCATCGCTGTAAACACTTCAGACACAATGACGGTTGCAGGCATTATTGACCTGCAATATGGCGCCGATCTGCAATCGCTCCAATTTGCGCGACGTGTCACTGCTGCCCGGCCCTATGGCTCAGTTCAGGTGCACCTCTCTCCTGATCTTGTGGTTGAGTATCGCTATGCCACCTCCGAGCCGGATATGCGCGCGGCCAAAGGCTTTGACAGCGCTCCCGCAGACCTGAGCGAATCCGGGCCGCGTATGGCCCTGCTCAATGGCTCTCCCGAGGTTGAGCGCGCCCGGCATCAGGAGCTCTCGGTTTCACGCCGCATGGGGAAGACCAGCGTTCAGTTGGCAGCGTTTGCCGATCACGTTGGCAATATGATGCTGACCGGAGCAGGCGATCCCACCAGCTACTCTGATGACGTTTTGCCGGACATCTATTCCGGCACCTTCTCGTATGCTTACGCCGGGAATTTGAATACCAGCGGCGCTCGTTTGGTGGTGGAGCGCAAGATTTCCGATGATCTCAGCGCTACGTTTGACTACTCGACCGGCGGCGCGGTTACGGCGGATCCTGGCCCATGGCAGACTCTTGCCGAGCGTCTTGCTACCAGCCGTGAGCATGCGGTCGCAGCAAAAGTTTCCGGCTACGTTCCCGGCTCGGGCACTCACTGGATTGCCTCTTACAAGTGGACCAGCGGAAACAGCGTTTCCGGGGTGGACGCCTTCAATGCATCACCCGGCCAGGCTGATCCCTATCTGAGCATTTTCATCCGCCAGCCGATTCCTGGCACGTCCTTCATACCGGCCAAGATGGATGCGCTGCTCGACATCCGGAATCTGCTGGCTCAGGGCTACGTCCCTGCTGTGGGTCCGGACGGCCGCCCCGTCTACATCCTCCAGTCGGCCCGCTGCCTGCGCGGCGGACTGGCGTTCAGCTTCTAAACAGATGGTCGGAATTGTGGATCGCAGCCATCTCCGGCTGTGGCTGAGAACGGCGGGCTCGTGCCCATTGCCGCTTACCTGGTAAAAATAAAGGCAATGTAATTAGCGTGAGCTTTGTTGGATGTCATTCGCCACATGGGCCCTTATTTTCTTCCCTCTCTCTTCTGTGCAATCACCAGCCCTCTCGGCGTCGGCAGGAGCACTACGGAGATTAACCCTTCTGCTTCCATTCTCAACGCGGCTTCGCGCACGGTCTTCAGGTGCGAGCTGGCATCATGCATCAGAATCAGGCCGTTGGGGTTGATATTAGGAAGAAAGTGCCGCACCTCGGGCTCGCGCAATTCAGGAAGAGAATCGCAGAACAGCACGTCGATCTGGCCGGGAACTTTCACGTCCAGGCTGGATTCGCAGCGGTACTCGATCCATTTCTTCAATCCTGAGCCGTCGATCTTCTCTTTAGCCTTGGCGAAGACCTCTTTGTCGGGTTCGCAGGTGATGATCTTGCCCGAGCCGTTCTGCTTCAGCCCTTCGGCCATGTAAAGTGTGCTCACGGCCAGAAACGTTCCCGTCTCTACCACCAGGCGCGGCTTCATGGTAGTCATCAGGCAGCGGAGAAACTCCAGCACCTCAACTTCAGCGGTCATGGTGTCAAACATCCTCCAGCGTTCCGGGTGCGGGCACTCGGGAGTAGGGCGGTGATATTCCGGCTTGGGATCGTTCCCATGCTGAATCACGTGATTGAAGACCTTGCGTACCGGGTCAACTTTGCGAAATCGACGCCTCGCAAACACCAGCAGCACGCCGCCGGCTAGGGCTGACAGAACCGCCGTGAACTGGGCATTGCTCATCCCGAAGATCACGCGCGGGTTAATGCGCAGAAATTCAACAAAGAAGCGCTCCAGTCCGCTCAGGATCAGGAACTCGCCCGTGATCACTCCCGGCGCCAGGGGATGCTGCAGCGCGCGCTTGCCGCGTCGCCAGATGTACCAGAAGATCAGCATCATCACGATGAATTCGTAAATCGGCGTGGGATGAACGGTACAGTTGGGAGGCGCTCCCCACTGCGGACAAGTCGTGGTGGTGGGAACCAGCCCGTTGGGAAACGCCATTCCCCAGGGCAGATGTGTAGGCTTGCCATAATCGCCGTCGCCGGAGATCAGGCAGCCGATCCGTCCTACGGCGTAACCAATCGCCGCGGCAGGGCTGGCAACATCCAGCATGCTGAGCAGGTTCATACGGTACCTGCGGGCCATTAACAATAAAGTTGCAATACCGGCCACAAATCCGCCGAACCAGGCAAAGCCACCACGAAACCACGCCAGCAGCGCGGCTGGGCTGGTCAGGATTTCAGCATTCAGCCGGTCAACCGGCGTATCAATGATGTGCCAGATTTTGGCGCCGAGAATACCGGCGATGGCTACGTACGCCACGACGGTATAGGGATCCACCGAAACGTTGCGGCGCTTTATCTCAGCCGCCAGCACAAGGTACGAGGCGATGAACGCCAGACACATGAGCAGCCCGAAGGTCGGCAGCTGAAATGGGCCAATTGGAATATAAGGAAGCAGTGGTTGTCCTCAGAGCGGAATCTCTGATTCAGTATAAATCGTGGAGAAACGACTTCATCTTTCTGGTAGAGCGGCAGGATGGGTAATGGTTACGTCCGGCAATTCTGCGGTACCCCGTACCGCCAGGTGCGCTGGAACAATCAGCATGCGCGGCAAGGAGTGGTTCTTTCGATGATACTTCCAAACGTCGCCCAGGGAGCGTACGCCCAGCTTCTCCTGCATCATTTTGCCTGAAGGTATATCTTTCAGCTCGAACAGCCCCGCCGGACGGAAGGTCTGGTGCGCCGCTATCAGCAGGTCGCTTTCGCTGCGAAAGTCGTCCGCCAGTTTGGGATCAATAATAAAGCAGTAAAAAATGTCCCAGTCGTGCACCTTTCCATCAGCCGTGTACTTGTTCACTATGCGGTTGTGGTCGTATTGCGGGTGCTGCGGCGAGCGGTATTGTGTGCCAGGAACCACAAGGTAGAGATTCAGGCGCTTGTCCACGAGCCCGCCATTCGTCAGGCGCTCGCCAATATTCCAGGGACCGAATGTGGCCAGACGCCGCGTGCCAGTCATCTCCGGCGTGAACACAATGGCATCGCCGTCGTGATAGGCGGCGAACGGCTTCACTGGCGTGGGCGACGGAGCGGCAAAGGCCAATCCGGCGGCAACCAGCGTAACCTTGGGCCACGCCCATGCACTGATGGGTCGGATGAACACAGGCCAGAGATTATGGCAACTCATCTACTTTCAGGCAAGCTCGCAGGTGGGTGTTGGACAGATGCTAAAGTGAATACACATGAGTAACCTCCTGCAGCATCGCGGACTGCGCCTGATTTTGACGGCCAACGTTATCTCTATGATGGGCAGCGGCTTAAACTCTGCAGCCGTGACCTGGTACATTCTCCAGGCCACCCACTCAGAGACCGCGCTGGGCCTGATGCTAATGCTTCAGACGATTCCCGCCATGCTGCTTCTGCCTTTCAGCGGGGTGATCATCGACCGTGAAGACCGGCGCCGCCTGGTGATGATTCTGGACGCCTCCCGTGGCCTGGTGGTGCTCACCGTGGCGCTGCTGGCCCTGAGCGGCTCAGCGCGGCTCTGGCAGGTGTACGCAATGAGTGTGCTGGTGGCGGCGGGCTTCTGGATGTTCTGGCCTACCATGAACGCTCTGATCCAGGAACTCACGCCGGAGTCAGAATTTGCCCGCGCCAACAGCTTCATTCTTGCCGGCTTCCAGGGCGGATGGCTGATCGCCGGCGCCATAGTGGGATTTGTTTACAACCACATCGGCCTGGGCGGGATCCTGATGATTGATTTCACTACCTACGTCTTATCGTTCACCTGTTATCTGTTCGTCCGGAAGGGCCGCCACGTGGTAACTCCGCAGAGCACACAGCAGCATGAAAGCGAAGTCGCGCGTTTTGTGCACGAGCTGCGCGAAGGCATCGCATACATCCGGCTGCGCCCGCGATTGCTGCTGCTGGGAAGCTGCTGGGCATTGTTTATGGGCGGCATGCTTTCTCAAGGAATCATTACAGCCCCGCTTAGTGACCGTCTGCTGAAGGCAGGTGCCGTTGGATATGGATGGCTCAACGCGGGATGGGCGGTCGGGGCGTGTATGAGCGCCTTGCTGGCGCCGCGCGTGCTGCGCGGGACGGGACATCGCCGCGCGATCGGAATTGCCATGGCAACTCTGGCTGCTTGTCTTTTCTCTCTGCCCTTTGTCGGCGCACACCTGCCGCATCAGTTCTATCTGATCGCGGTCATGGTAAGCACCGGATTGATCGCTGCCGTCGCCATTTACTTTGTCATGGGATGCAGCCGTGCCCTGGGCGGCGTAGCCATCACGACCGGCATGATGGAGATGGTTCCCAAGCACTTCATGGGACGCGTTCAGAACACGTTTTATTTCGCCGCCACCGCGTTGCAACTTGGGCTTTCATTCGCAGTCGGCACGGCCGCGCACCGCATGGGGCTGGTTTACGGATTCGGCATGGTGGGTGTCGTTTACCTGTTCGCCTGTTTGTCAGGGACGTGGCCCGCGCGGGAAACAGTAATCACCAGCGACATCGGGCAGCCACTGGCGACGCCCAGCTCTTAGTAGAGGCTTTTGCTAGCTGCCAATTGCTTGTTTCAGCATGCCCACCGCAGCAGCGTCGCACCCACGGTAAAGCCCGCGCCCACGGCGGTAATCAGCACCAGATCGCCTTTTTTGAGCCGCCCCTGCTGGCGCGCTGACTCCATGGCCAGTGGAATGGTTCCTGCAGTCGTGTTGCCGAACTCATCAATGTTGATGATGATCTGCTCGTCCTTCAGGCCGAGCCGGTCAGCTGCGGAGGCGATAATCCTTTTGTTGGCCTGGTGCGGGACAAAAAGCGCCACGTCCGAGCCTTTGAAGCCGTTGCGGGAGAGGACCTTTTCAGACGCTTCCGCCATCTTGCGCACGGCGTACTTGAACACCTGCTGTCCGTCCTGATGAACGAAATGCATCTTTTTGTCTACGGTCTCATGGCTTGCCGGATGCAGGCTGCCGCCTGCCGGCATGTTCAGGAAGCTGCCGCCGGCCCCATCCACTTCATGGTGAAAGTCCATGATGTAGTTGTCATCTGTGGCGGGCTCGATGATCACCGCGCCAGCGCCGTCGCCAAAGATTACGCAGGTGGCCCGATCGGTGTAATCAATGATTGACGACATCACGTCCGCACCAATCACCATGACGCGCTTGTGCGCGCCGGATTCCACAAATTTCACACCTGTCTGCAGCGCATACACAAACCCTGAGCAGGCGGCAGAAATATCAAATCCCCAGGCCGACTTGGCGCCGATCCGGTCCTGAATGAGGCAGGCCGTCGCCGGGAAAGACATGTCCGGTGTCACGGTTCCGAGGAAAATTGCTTCGATGTCGGCGCCGGAGATGCCCCGCTGGCTCAGCGCCCGGCAGGCTGCTTGCACGGCCAGCTCCGAGGTGGCTACACCCTTGTCTACGATATGTCTCTGGCGAATCCCGGTCCGCTCCCGGATCCATTCATCTGAAGTCTCCACCATTTTCTCCAGGTCAGCATTGGTCAGCAGCCGCGGTGGAACGTAAGTGCCAAGAGCGGATATTTTTGCCCGTACAAGATTCGCCAAAAGTGTTCTCCTCAGAGAATAGGAATAAACCCTTTATTGTATGCGGTTTTACGCGGGAGCGGCAGGGGAAGGCGAACTTACCGCGGATGCACACGGATCAAGACCGAAGAAATGGTTTTCGTACGACAAAGCTTCGCCTATTTAAATGTCGTGCACGCCGCGACGTAGGTTGAAGTTGACGGCCCAAGGTTCTAGATCTCTGAATGATCCGCGATCATTCGCGTGCTTCCGTCATCAAGCACGGTTTTCCTCCATGATTGCTCCAATCGTTGTGCAACTGTGGTCTAAGTATAAAAAGTTGCCGCGCTTCTGATGCAATTCTCCTAAGAATCGTCTAACATTGCACACCTTCGTCGAACGCCCCTGTACGCGGTACGAGGCCTGAGCTCTTCCGAGCGGGCTGAAAATCTTGGCGCCACTTCCCGAGGAGTGCCTCATGCTGCAAATCAGCAAGGCGGATTACGACCTGATCCGCTGGGAAGCCCAAAGAAGTTATCCTCAAGAATGCTGCGGCATTCTGTTGGGCAAGGTTGAAGGCGGACGCCGCACGGTTACGCTTACCATCACCTGCGAGAACACGCGCCATGAGTCAGCCGCTACTCGCTACAGCATCGAACCGGAAAAAGTGATTGCCGCACTGAAGCTGGCACGCAGCCGCGCGGAAACGATTGTCGGGTTCTACCATTCACATCCCGATCAGCCGGCGCGGTACTCCGGAACTGATCTGGACGAGGCCCATTGGTTCGATTGCTCGTACGTCATTACTACCGTGGAAGGGGGCCGCGCGGGCCCGACGAACTCCTTTGTTCTGACCGGGTCCGAGGATAACAAGGCCTTTGCGCTGGAGGAAATTCAGATCACAGCGTATCAGCGGATGCCGATCGCCCTCTAGTCGCTATGCCTGCCCTCTCGAGCGGGCATATAATAGCGGTATGGCCCCGCGGCGCCGAATGCGCTCCCTTCCTTGTTGTTGACGCCGCTTTCCGCCCGTTTTTCAGGCTTCCTACTGCCTTCACTTTCAATCAGGAGATGCGATTTATGGCCACAATCCTGGCGCCCCAACAATTACCCGAACTAAGCAATGACGAAGTCCTGCGCTATTCGCGCCACCTGATCATGCCCGAGGTCGGTATGGAAGGGCAGCAGAAGCTGAAAGCGGCGCGCGTCCTGTGCATCGGCACTGGGGGGCTGGGGTCCCCGCTGGCGCTCTACCTTGCCGCTGCCGGCGTGGGTACGCTTGGGCTGGTGGACTTTGACGTGGTGGACTTCACCAACCTGCAGCGCCAGGTAATCCACTTCACCAGCGACGTTGGCCGTCCCAAGCTGGAATCCGCACGGCAGAAGGTTGCGGCCATCAATCCGTTCGTCAATGTTAAGACCTTTGCGACCAAGCTCACCAGCCAGAACGCGCTGGAGATTTTCTCCGACTTCGACATCATTGTAGATGGAACTGACAATTTCCCCACACGTTTCCTTGTCAATGATGCGTGTGTTTTTACCGGCAAGCCCAACGTATATGGCTCCATCTTCCGTTTTGAGGGGCAGGCCAGCGTTTTCGCCACGAAAGAAGGTCCATGCTATCGCTGCCTTTATCCTGAACCGCCGCCGCCCGGATTGGTTCCGTCATGCGCGGAGGGTGGTGTTCTGGGCATTCTGCCCGGATTGGTTGGGCTGATTCAGGCCACAGAAGCCATCAAGCTGATTCTCGGCAGCGGGAGTCCGCTGATCGGCCGTCTGCTGCTCGTCGATGCGCTCGGAATGAAGTTTCGCGAGCTCAAGCTGCGCAAAAATCCTGACTGCGTGGTTTGCGGAACCAACCCTTCTGTCACTAAACTGATCGACTACGAAGAGTTCTGCGGATTGCGCGGACAGGAGAAGCCTGTGAACCAGCCCGGCGTGCCCGAAATCAGCGTGGAAGATCTTAAGAAAAAGCTGGACGCAAAAGAGGACGTTTTCGTCCTTGATGTCCGTGAACCACACGAATACAAGATCTGCAACATCAATGGCCACCTGATCCCGTTGAATGATCTTCCCAAGCGGATCAACGAACTCGATCCTTCGAAAGAGACGGTCGTGCATTGCCGTTCCGGCGCGCGCAGCGCCAGGGCGGTGGGTTTCCTGCGCCAGGCCGGCTTCACCAACGTCACGAATCTGGCCGGAGGCATACTGGCCTGGGCGGACCGCATCGATCCCAAAATGCCGAAGTACTGAATAATCTTGAGCTGTGATTTTCAGGCCAGGCGAGGAGCCTGGCCTGTTCGCTTCATGCGACGGTGCTTGACTCCTGCGCGCGAGCGGCCTTCGCTGCGTTCTTTCCGGCGGCCCTGGTCCTGAAACCCCGCACTTTCTCACCGATGGCGCAGGACGCATTGTAGATGGATCCCAGGCTGGCAATGCGTCCCAGCTTGTAATGGCCAACGGCGGCCATGCCCATGGAGGCAACACAGCCGCACTGTGAGCAATCAGGATTGCCGCCGAACTGGCAGGGAGCAACGTGGGACTTGAGATCAGCCGAGATTACTTCCGTTGTCCGGGCAAAAATGCACTCGCGGGGCGAAGCTGGAGGAGAAAGGAACTCTCGGATCATGCCTTCACCCATGTCCAGCTTGGGATAGAGCTCTCGCAGCCGCAGCATTTCATCTACCGCTTGACGCCGCTCCATGGGCGAAAGTATCTCCGGCCCACTGGCGCCGATTTGCGGAGTGAACATGCTGAACCATACCTTCTTGATTTCCTGGCGGGGCGTCCAGAAGTCGAGAAACTCCTGCAGGTAGCCCCGGCGCTGCATCATCTGGGCCGTCAGCGTGCAATGAACCGTAACTTTGTGACCGGAGATGTTCTTCAGAATTCGGTCGTAAGTGGCGGGCCTGCGACGCAGGTCATGTTCAGGCTGGAGACCGTCAATCGAGACCACCAGATAAAGCCGCGGAAGTTGCGCCCAGCTTGCGGGAATTTCGCGGAACGCGCTGGTGACGATTTGGGTGTGAATTCCTCTGACGGCGAGCTGCGGCAGGATAGCTTCCAGTTCGCGGTAGCGTACCAGAGGATCGCCGCCGACAATGGAAAGGTGCAGAGGACGAAGCTGGTCCACTAGCGCGAGGACACGCAATACCAGATCGCCTCCACGAAAATCCGAAAGCTGCCGCAGATTTAAGCCTTCTCCAGGATGGCCTGGCTCATAGGCGTAACAGCCCGGACAGCGCAACGGGCACTCGCGCGTGATTTCAATGGATAGTGATGGTCGCCTGCCTTGCAGTATCCTGCCCCAGGCGTGGATGATTTCTTGTGCATTCATCTCTTGCTTCCTAAAAATTCTGGCCTCAAGGCCTCTTATCACCTTAGGCCGGTGTTAAAACAAATCTATGAATCGGGGCAAAAAGGTTGGATGCAGAACTGCAGCTCATGAGAGCACGATTTGTAAGTTCTCAGGAAAAGCTATGTGCGTAAGACTCGGATTATCATCCTCAGAGTGGATCAACTAGCCTTCACGCTGGGAATAAAGTCGCTGGTGGAAGCTTGCTCGGCCGTAGAGGCATCTTCCTTCGGCGCGGCGAAATCGTTCACCGGCTCCAGCTTTGAAACAAGTTCCGGCGATTCCTGAATTCCTGTCTCAGATCCATTTGCAACCACTTCCTGCTTCGGTTGCTGATTCGCGATTTCCGGAGCGCTGAGCGGGCCGAGGTCCGCTTCCAGGTTGTACACAAACTCGAACTCTTCTTCTGTCAGCATGCCGCCGCGCACTGGATGCATTACATTGTTGCGAATGCGGTTGAGCTGCACCAGGCGTTCCATGAGCTCTTTCTTGTTCTGTGTGACTTCAGGCGCCAGATATTTGCTGAGCACGCCCCACTTCCGGTCCAGTATCTCGCGCAGCCCCATCAGATGAGTGTAGTTGTAGGGCTCCGGAGCGGGCTCCGGGTCCTTTTCCCGCAACGCCGCGCATTCAGCTCGGATATTGTCCGGCACGCCGCCGCGCCACCACTCTTCTTCTCCGAATTCAGAGATGAACACGCGCTTGATAAATCGATGCAGCCGTACTTCTATGTTCCGCACGGCCTCGTACATATCGCCCAACACCACCGGAGCGCGGCGGTATTCGAGATACATGCGAACGTCAAAGCGGCTGCAGCGGATTCCCTTCTTTTCGAGCTCGCGGCAAATGCGCCCTGCGGACTGCGATCCGGTTTCCGCGACCACGGTCTCAATGGCTCTCCTGATATTGCGCTTTACTGAGAAGGCAATATCAGAGCGACGCAGCTCGCCTTCGCCGATTTTGGTCCACAGAAAGTTCATTACTTCAGAAGGGCGCAGCCGCAGCTTGGCGGCGATTTGCGTCGGACTGTTGCCCTGGCGCAGGAGCTCGCATGCCTGGTCTCGTTTGGACATGAGTGGTTGGATGCAAATGCGGCGGCCTCCATTGCTTGTGGTCTGTTGCAGCCGCCCACACTGACGATATGACATTCCTGGCAGTCTGCTGCGGCTTGTCATAGGCTGATCTGGCGACTATCTTGTTTTTGAATGACGCAAACGCAAACACCCGCGCGTCACGATTTGCAATCCTTGGCAACTTACCGGCCGGGCAGCAAAGCTTTGCTGGTCTTTTTTGAGACCGATTGCCCCACCTGCCAGCTCGCGCTGCCCTACCTCAATGCTCTGGCGAATGGCCAAGTACAGGTGATCGGCATTTCCCAGGATGATGAAGCCGCAACAGACACATTCATCCGGCAAATGGGTATTCACTATCCGGTGGAACTGGATCGGGGGCTGAAGCTGAGCCGGGCTTTTGATCCGCAGTCGGTTCCTACGTTCTACCTGTTGGACGAAAGCGGCAGAATTGCGCAGACGCTTGTCGGGTTCGATAAAGCGGCGCTGAATGAAATTGCGCAGGCGCTCGGGCATACGCCGATCGCGCCCGCCAGCGACGGCGCTCCGGCGTGGAAGCCGGGCTGCGGATCTCGTCACCTTGAGCCTGCAGCGAACGGACATTCGGCTGACTTGTCAGCTCCCCTTCTGCGTCGTCTGGGCGACCGCGCTAGCCGGATCACGTTCAGCGATTTGGAAGATGTTGTTGAGCAGTGTTTCCGACTGTTCGGCGACGCCCTTCCCGTGGTTCCTCCAAATGAAGAACGCGTGAGCGCAATGCTGAAAGGTACCGATCTGGCGCCTCAGACCGTCATCGCCCGTGTGCCTCCGGTTTATGGTGAAGCCACGGTCGAGAAGATTGCCGCCAATGCGGTGATGGCCGGTTGCAGGCCGGAAATGATGCGCGTGCTCATACCCCTGGTTCGCGCTGTATGCGATGAGAAATTCAACGCGCATGGCGTGCAGGCGACAACACACTTCGCCGCCCCACTGGTACTCATCAACGGGCCGGTGCGCAACGAACTTGGCTTCTGGTCAAAGCAGAACCTGTTCAGCAACGTGGTGCGGGCCAACAGTTCGGTCGGACGTGCTTTGCAGCTTATTCTGCTGAATATCGGCGGCGCCCGGCCAGATGGCATCGACATGTCCGCCCAGGGCAACGCAGGCAAGTTCTCGCAGTGCATAGCGGAAAATGAGGAAGAAAATCCATGGGAGCCGTTCCACGTTGACCGCGGGTTCCAGCGCGACGAGAGCGCAGTTACGCTGTTTGCCGCCGAGCCGCCGCGCGGCGTCAGCGAGCACAAGGCGCAACGCGGTGACGTGCTGCTGCGCGCCGTCTGCTCCGCCCTCGCGACCGTGTGGAGCTACCGGGTATGCATGAACAATGAAGCCATGGTGTTGCTCTGTCCCGAGCACGCGAGGACGCTGCATCGCGACGGCTTTGGCAAGAACGATGTGCGCCGGTTCCTGTTTGAGAATACCGGTATCCCGTTGCGCTACTACTCCGAGCCGGACGGCGGCGAGGGCACGCAGTTCACCGCTCATTATCGCGAGATCACGATCCTGGGCGAGCCCTGTTATCAGAAATTCCGCAGCCCGGAGTCGATCTTTATTGTCGTTGCGGGCGGTACTGCGGGAAAATTTTCATCGGTACTCGGAAGCTGGGCAGTCGGACCGGCAGGAAGCCAGCTTGTGACGTACCCCATTCCGTGAAGAGGAAGGTGGAATATGCCCATAACCCTTGTTCATCCGGGAAACGAAACCAAGCCTGAGGCCGCCCCGCCTCCTCGACGACTGGACACCCTCCAAGGCAAAAGGATCGGATTGCTCGATATCAGCAAGCCCGGGGGAAGCTTCTTCCTCGATCGCCTGGAGCAACTGCTGCGCACGCAATATGGCGTTGCCGATGTAGTGCGTGCGAAGAAGCCGACCTACACCAAAAATGCGCCCGCGGAGGTCATTGAGCAACTGCGCAGCCTGGATGCGGTGATTGAAGGCCTTGCAGATTGAGGGTCGTGCACCACGTGCAGTTTGCACGACACGATCAGACTGGAAAACCTCAGCATACCGGCGGTACCCGTGGCCACAACCGAGTTCATGACTCCGGCCCGCATTCAGGCCGGGGCTCTCGGGCGCGCCGACTTTGATGCCGTTTACGTCGAGCACCCCATCCAGGACCAGACACCCGAGCAGATTCGGGCGCGCGCTGATGCCGTGGTGGGCCAGCTTGTGGCCAGGTTGACCAAGGGCGAGCTGTAACCAGCCGAGGCGATTTTCATGGTTGCTTCCCGGCGAAAAACTAGGCTATAGTGCGGCCATGCTTACCCCATCAGCCAATCAGGCGCATGCGGCATACCCGCTCCCGCGCCTCGGTTTGGACGGGCAAGAGGGTGCATGATGGCTTAGAGAGAAACACGGCAATCATAACGACCCGCTGCCCGGTGGCAGCGGGTTTTGTTTGCTGCATTGCGAAAGGAACCATCAACCATGAGCGCTTCCGAAACAGAGCTCCAGACAAAAAAAGCCGCGCAAACCAAGACGGAAAAAAAGATCGCCGTGCTCGGATGCGGCAAAATGGGCACCATCCTGCTCCAGGGATTCATGAAGCACGGCTTGGTGAACAAAGGCGAAGCCGTGGCTACGGTCCAGCATGAGGAGCATCGCCGCCAGTTGACGCGCGAACTGCCGGGCGTGGCCGTAAGCACTGACAATCGCTCGGCCGTTTCTGGTGCGCCGGTGGTGCTGCTGGCTGTGAAACCCCAGGCTCTGCCACAGCTATTGGACGAAATAGCCCCGGTGCTGGCGCCCGAAAC
>DATNDP010000233.1:0-6146 GCA_035553195.1 Candidatus Acidiferrales bacterium | reverse complement strand
CCGGCCAATCCGTGGCCGGAGCGAAGGTGACGGTGTCTACCCCTCAAGGTACCCAAAGTAAAACTAAAGAAAAGCCGCGTTCCACGGTGACGCGTGCCGATGGACGGTTCGTCATTACCGGCATCGCCCCTGGCCCGCACACCGTAGCCGTGCAACTTCCAGGGCAAAGTTCGACTCCTCCTGTCGCGCTGGATTTCCCCGGCGGGAGCGTCATCCTGACGGTTTCCGGTCAGAACACGCTGCTGATCGCAATGAATCAGCAAGCCGTCCAAGCGGAAAGCTCGAATGGCAACTCTGGCTCCGCTTCCACCGGTGGCGAGAAGCTTTCCAGTAAAGCCGTGAGCGAGTTGCCGCTTAACGGGCGGGACTTCAGCACGCTTCTATTGCTGGCCGCCGGCACCATGACCGACGCAAATGGCGCCACAAATTTCACCCAGCAATTCGCGGTCAATGGACAGCGCGGCGTGGAGGCGGTCTTCGCCATGGACGGCGCGGACATCAGCGACCCCGAGATGGGCGGCAGCACATTCACGAATTTCAACGTGGATGCGATCCAGGAACTCCAGTCAAGCTCGGGATGGATGCCGGCCGAGATCGGGCGCGGCGCCGCAGGCTTTACCAACATTGTGACCAGGTCTGGCAAAAGCGGCTTTCACGGATCGTTCTTCGAGTTTCTCCGGAACTCGGCTTTCGACGCGCGGAATTATTTCGATCATCCCTCCATTGCTGAGCCCGGCCGCATTCCTCCGTTTCGCAGAAACGAGTTTGGATTTACCAATGGCGGTGCGGTCGTGTTGCCGCACATTTACGACGGTCGCGGCCGCACGTATTATTTCGTTCAATACCAGGGATTCCGGCAGGTGCTGGGGACCACGCAGGTGCTGGCTGTGCCTACCGCAGCGGAGCGGGCCGGCCTTGATACGGTGACATACTCCGACGGACGCACCGATACCCTGAGCATACCGGTCAATCCCGCCATTGCCGCAGTATTAGACCGCTATCCACTGCCCAACAATCCTACCGGCGCATTTGGCGTTCGCACGTATGCTGCGCCTTCCAACGTGAACACTGACGCCAACCAGTTCTCGATTCGCATTGATCAGAAAGTAGGCGGCAAGGGGCAGTTCTACGGCCGCTTCAATTACGACAATCTGACGGGGCCAACGACGAATCCGAGTCAGACATTGATTGATCCGGCCTTTGGCGTCCAATATGTGGACCGGCAACGAAACCTGGTGCTGACTTACACGCGTGCCGTTTCGCCACGGTTTCTATGGTCGTCGTCGCTGAGCTTCACGCGCACAACGCCCTCATTCCCGACTGCGGACCGCACGCAGCCCGCCTTGAAGTTCGAGGACGGCTTATTCGAGCCGTTCAATAGCGCGGCGGGGTCGGTGATGTCGGCATTCGGGAACCTGTTCCACGGACAGGTCAACTTTTCTCTGACCACCGCGCGGCACGCCTGGAAGTGGGGCGTAGAAGCCCGGTTGAATCGTGACACGACATATTTCGGAACCAGCCCGAATGGAGAATACGACTTCGGCGGCGGAACCGTCTATTCGCCAATGTTCATTCCATCCGCCAGTGGCCAACATGACGTGCAGGTAGGCGATCCTCTGCCCGATACCCTCAGCAGTCTTTTGGTCGGCTATCCGTATGCGTACATGGTGGCGGTTGCGCCTCCTTACTCATCGAATGGCGCGCACATTGGGCCTGCCGCCATCAACCGGAACGACTTCAACGGCTATGTGCAGGACACATGGAAAATTAACCAGCATTTGGCGCTCGATTACGGACTTCGCTATGAGTTGTACACCCCAATCACGGAGCGGGCAGACCGGACGTCGAGCTTCCTGAATTCATTTCCGGCCCCAGGCATGGGACAAGAGTATCTGATCAATCCCCGTCCCACATACATGACAGGCTGGAACGGCTGGGGTCCGCGCGTTCAGGTGAACTGGAGCGCGCCTTTCGGCGTGCGGGTGCACGTCGGCGGCGCGATCACAATCATTCCGCCAAACCTCTGGCAGGACAATTTTCTTACCGGCTCCACACCCTATGTGGTCTATCCGCGCGTCAACGCAAACAAGAACGGCGAGATCGCTTACGGATTCCAGATTGCCCCCAATCAATTGCCGCAGGTCTATACACCCCAGGGTGTGGACGTGCTGGCCAGCGGCAATCCGAAAAAAGTTCCGGCAAACACCGTGATGGATGTGAACCGCTACCAGCAGGATTTGGCGGCGCTCTCGCCCAGCCATCAGCTCTCGCTGCTCAGCCTGAGCGGCGTTGACCGCAACTTCGGCAACGCCTCTTTGGATACATGGACCTTCGGACTGGAGAAGGCTTTCGGCGGGATGACCGCTGACGTCGCATACGTCGGGACCGCAGCGTCGCGCCTTCCGCGAATAGCCTATCCGAACGCATATCCCGGAGCCGACCCGGCCTTCGCGCGGTTTACAAACTTCGATTCCACCGGAACCGTGACCGGAGGCTTCGGCTACGAATCAGTCGTAACCGCTGCGGCCCACTCTTCCTACAACGCTCTGCAAACTTCATTATCCGGACGTCTCGGCCACGACGGTCCCGCATTGCAGGCGGCGTACACCTGGGGCGAATCGCTCGACAACGTCAGCGGCGTGGCCGGAGGAACAGGATCCACTGGCGCGGTATTTGTACTCAGCCCGCAGGACCCATTCGACGCCAGTTCCGAGAGAGGCCCTTCGGACTTCGACGTGACCCATGCCTTCACCCTCAGCGCAGCGCAGGATTTGCATCTTGAAAATTTCGGATCGCAATCGGACCGGGTCCACCTGTTCACAAGCGGCTGGCAATTGCTCAGCATCTCCAGCATCACGAGCGGCCAGCCGTTTACCGTGTACTCGGGAATCCAGCAGACCGGCGTGGGGACTATCGGCGCCGACCGCCCTGACCAGATCGGAAAGCCGCACCTCTCGACAGCTCACAGCTCATCCCGCCGGCGTGAAGACTATTTTGGCCTCGGTGACGCCAATGCCAGTTTCTTTTCCATCCCAATCGGGATAGCGGGCGGCACCGGCCCCAATTCGGGTTTCTTCGGGACGCTCGGCCGCAACACCTTCCGCGGGCCAGCCTACTACGACTTTGACTTTGCGCTCATCAAGACGACTGCGCTTGCCCGCCGCAGCGGCATGGACCGCGCAGCCCTCCAGTTCCGTGCCGAGTTTTTCAATCTCTTCAACATCGTAAACATGGGCCTGCCTGCCAACACCATCAAAGGATCAGGCTTTGGCGTGATCAGCAAAACCGCGGGCACATCGCGCCAAATTCAGCTTTCGTTGAAGCTCATTTACTGAGGAGCTTGACTTTGGGTGACGGACGGGGCGCTCGTTGTTTCGCGTTGTTTGCGAAGGGCGGGTAGTCTGCACCCGAATTTGTGCACGAAGTCGATCCACCAAATACTTGACACGCCGCTGAGACTCGCGTAAACCTTGCCGAGCAATTAATTGGATACGGTGTTTGCCTTTCAGTTTTAACGCGTTGGGAGGAATTTATGGCGGATGGTCTGGTGGCAAATCCGGCTCCGTTGGGGCTGGCCGGATTCGGACTTACCACAATCGTATTGAGCTGTATGAATGCTGGGTTGTTCCCGCTCGAAGCGGCAAGCGTGGTTGTGCCGCTGGCGTTCTGCTATGGAGGGTTGGCGCAGATTATCGCCGGCGTACTGGAATACAAAAATGGAAATACCTTCGGCATGGTGGCCTTTGTTTCTTACGGGACATTCTGGTGGTGGTACGCGCTGCTACTGTGGACGGTCGGCGCGGGCTGGATCAAGCCGCCGCACGCATCCGGCGTGGGGATCACGCTTTTGCTCTGGGGAATATTCACATTTTATTTGTGGATTGTGACCTTCCGCCTGAATCGCACTTTGTGGCTGATTTTTCTGACGCTGTGGATCGCATTTTTCCTATTGGCGGGCGGCGATCTCGGTATGGGCGCTACCTGGCACAAGCTGGGCGGATGGGATGGAATACTCTGCGGAACTTTGGCGCTGTACCTGTCATTCGCGGAGTTGACGAATATTACCTGGGGACGTGCTGCCATTCCCGTCGGCGGGCCAGTGATGAAGTGAACAGGCGAATGTTTGAAAGAGTCAACTACCCGCCCTTCGCAAAAATCGCGAAAGGACGGGGCGCACCCGTTTATTTTCGTACCACTGGCTCGTATAAAAACCGTCTACTGACTTAGCGCATTGGAAATTGCTGTGTACGCCGGCTTCTTCTGATATGTGTCGTCAAACGGCAAAGCCCAGCCCATTCCCGGAAACGAACCTGGGATCCATGAATATTTGTCGGTGAAGCCCCATGTTTGGAAAACTTTGCAGCGTGGCTGCTGCACACACATGGTCATTAGCTCACCGTAAAGTTTGGCCTGGGCGTTGAGTGAGGCTGTGCTGTTGTCGCTCAATCGAATATCCAATTCCGTGATATGCACATCCAGTCCAAGCGCGGCGAAGCGCTGAAGATTGCTGGCGTATGAGGCGAGTGTGTTTGGATTGTCGAATGAAAGGTCCACGTGGGTCTGAAAGCCGATGCCATCCAGCGGGACGCCGCGATTTTTGAAGTCGGCAGCCATGGCATAGATGGCGTCAGACTTCACATTCATCGTCTCGTCGTTGTAATCGTTGTAGAAGAGCTTGGCGTTTGGATCAGCCGCATGCGCCCATTGCAGGGCTTGCTCGATATATTTGGTCCCCTGCCCGGCGAATCCGATGCCAGGCTGGTCGTACCAGATTGTGTCGCGCATGGTGCCGTCGTCATTGAAGGCTTCGTTCACCACATCCCAGCCGTAAACTTTTCCTGCGTAGTGCCCCATGACGGTGTTGATGTGGTCTTGCAGAATGTTCGAGAGATCGGTGGCGGCAAAGCCTCCATTCGTGACCCAATCGGGGACCTCCTGATACCAGACGAGAGTGTGCCCACGGACCATCATGTTATGAGCTTGGGCGAATGAGACCAAAGCATCGCCGCCGCTGAAATCGTAAGTGCCCTGCTGGGGGTGAATGAGGCCGAACTTCATTTCATTCTCAGCCTGGAGTTGGCTGAACTCAGAGCCCAGGACGTTTGCGTAGTTGGTCTCACTGAGAAGCGGGGAGTCGGCAGCCGCGCCGATGAGAATGGCATGAGGCGCGGCAAGCGAGCGCAGAGTGGTGGCCGGGTTTGAAGGGGATGAGGGAGGGTTAGGGGAAGAGCCAGCGCTACCGCCGCCGCAGCCATATAAGAAGAGCGTGAATAGCAAAACTGCAGCGGTGAAAGTATTCGCGGCCAGACGTCGAGCGCCATTTCGTGCCGTGCGGCAAAAAAAAAGAGATGTCATTTCTGTCCCGCAATAAAAAGTAAGCATATTCCGCAGATAGTTTTCGCACACTGAGCGCTGGCTTATCAAGCAAAGTTCGAACATTTGGCGAAGAATATCTTTAAGTGCTGGCGGGGCAGGATTCGACGCCGCCCGCTTGCGCATCACTGCTGGGGCACGAAGTCTTCCATGACCGCCTTGCGCATGAGGTCAGGCGGAAGAAGGCCCTGGGCAAGGATGAAGTCGTGGAACTTTTTCTGATTGAACTTCGGCCCAAGCCTGGCTTCGGTGTCTTTTCGCAGGGCGATCAGTTTTGTGTATCCGTAAAAATAACTGTTGGCCTGCCCGGGAGAGTCGTAGGTGAAGCGCTCCACTTCTTCTTCGGCGAAAGCGTGAGACGCGACCACATCCTGCTGCAGCACGCGGTACGCTTCCTTCGGCTGGATCTCGCCCAACTGCAACTCAGGATCGAGGAAGGCGCGAGCCGCACGCAGCAAACGATAGTCGAGCGAAACCAACTGGCCGTCGAGCGGCATGTAAGGCTCAATCAGATATTCGGAATAGAGGCCCCAGCCCTCGACGTTGGTGCTGTTAAATGCGTATTCAATGCGGGCGAGGGAGACTCCGTGCTCGAGCATGGAATCGAATTGCAACTCGTGGCCGGGACGGGCTTCGTGGGAGGTCAGCGTCCACGCAGCCGCGCCGAAGCTAAAGTCGTCATACTTGTCGGTCGTAGTTTGCCCCTCGCTGGGCGGCAGGTTCAGCGGCAGAACGAACACTCCTTTTTGCCCGGTGTTGTGCAAAAAAGGCGG
>DATNDP010000232.1:0-25881 GCA_035553195.1 Candidatus Acidiferrales bacterium | reverse complement strand
GCGTGGATGCTTCGCTTGCCTGAATCGGGCTGCAACTCCACATTGTTCACTCCGGCCAGCAATTGCATCACTTTTTTATGGTCATCATTGTCGTCCCCGGAAACGTCGTGCAGCCGCTGCTGCGCATAGCTGTTTTCAGGATCGCGAGCCAGCGCTTCCTTGAACTGGACTGACGCCGCTTTGGGATCACCATTCTCCGCCAGCTTGTTACCCCGATTCACATAGCTGCTTACGATCTGCTGGCGAAGCATTTCTCGCGTCAGGAGGTATTCGGGATCTGCCGGCACCAGGCGCGAGGCATCCGTGGCCGCGAGCAGGGCCTCTTCTACTTTGCCCTCTTTGCGCAGATCCAGAGCTCGCTTGAACTCCGCCGCAGCCAGCTTTTGGTCCTGTTTTGACACAGGCTTAGGCTTGTCCTCGGCAAATGCGGCCAGAGACACCAAGACCAGCAGGATTGCGGTGATCCATTTCATCAGGAATTCACATTTTACCTTTATTTAGAACGATTTCGGCCGCTTTGTTTGCGCCCATTACCGAAGTTTATTGACGGTTCGCCATCGAAGAGCTGCGTCTTCATTTGGCGCATCGCAAATTTTGTTCCTATTACGCGCGCAATTGCCTGCGATTACGGCGATTTCGGCGATTTCCCGACCCTTTCTTCCAGCTCTTCCTGCGTCTTCGGCCAATCCTCTCGCAGCAACCGGCTGAGGGAGCGGTCGGCCAGAAGCCGTCCTCCGGTCTGGCATTGAGGGCAGTAATTGGTTTCGTTGGCGGCGTAGCGGATTCGTTGCACCTTAGCACCGCAGCGCGGGCATGGCTGGCCATAGCGCCCATGGACCGCCATCTCCGGACGGAAGGCGGTGACTTTTTCCGGGAACTTGCCCTGCTTTGCGGCTACCCCATTCCCCCGCGGCGCGATGCCGGCTTCATCGCGCAGTCTTTGCGTCCACTCCAGCAAAGTTTTCTGGGTTGCGTGAAGGAGTCGCTGAATCTCCTCCGGCTTCAGCTTTTGCGTCAGCGCCACAGGTGAAAGCTGCGCCGCGTGCAGGATCTCATCCGAATACGCGTTGCCGATGCCGCTGAAGAAGTGCGGATCCGTCAGTGCTCGTTTCAAGGTATGGTTTTCAGATGTAAGCACTTTGCTGAACTCGCCGAGATCAGCCTGCAGAACGTCAATACCGCCGGGATCAAGCTTCGAGAGCTCCGCATCTCCCTTAACCAGATGGAGCGATGCCCGTTTTCGTGTCCCAGCTTCGGTCAGGGTGAGCGTGCCGTTATCCAAATCGAATGCAGCCAGTATGCGCCGCCCATCTGGAGTTTTGCGCTTCTCGCTCCAATGCAGCCGTCCGGCAATCATCAAGTGAAGCACAAGCCAGAGCCGTTCGCCGGCAGAACCTTGATCTTCCAAGCCTATGGCGATCCGCTTGCCGATCCGGCGAAACTCCATTACTTTACGGTTCTCCACCGCGGTGATCGGCGGATTCGCCGTCCGCAAAAGCGACGGACCCGCAATCTGTACCCGCTCAAGTACATGTCCAAGTACGCGGTGTTCCAGCGCTTCAATGTAAACCGTGATGTCCGGTAATTCCGGCATGTTCTCTTTATCCCGAGCGGAGCGAGAATTCCCGATCCTGTTGTTGCGCCTTTCTACACAAATATGTTCGGTTTTCCAGGATTATGTGATCCCTATTGACTCGAGCGGCGGCGTCAGGAAATTAAAGCCCCAATCCTGTGCTTCCTCCGTTCCGCTGTGTTTCAAAGGTTTTGGGTTCCGTACTCCATCAAGTCCGTGGCGCACTCAAAACACGCATCCGGACCGCACGCCATCAGATCAGGGAACTTGTACATTCCAGTGGCAAAAGCGATGATCGGCACACCTAACGCGCGCGCCGCTTCAATGTCAGCCGGGGTATCGCCGACAACGATCACCGCGTTGTCGCGTCCAATAAGCTCGCCAGCCAGCGCCAGGCCCTGACGAAAGATATCAACCCGCAGTTCGCGCGGATGGGAGAACGACGCAAATGAAAACAGCGACTTCACGCCGGCCTTCTCCAGCTTGAGCCAGCCTATCGTCTCCAGATTGCCGGAAACCACGCCTAAGACTTTGCCGCTCCGGCGCAGATGAGTGAGCAGCGGCAGAATCGACGGGCAGAGCTCAGGGCTCAATTGCCCCTGATTGCGTTCCACCTCGGCGCACATGCGAGCGATGATCTCCGGCATGCTCGAGTTGATTGCCGCATCGTCCAGCCCTTCGCGCTGCAGCACCGCGCGGAGGATTCCGAGATCTGTGTTCCCGTGTACTGGGACGCCTTCAATGCTTGCTTCAATACCAAGCACATCGCGCATGGCGTTGCGGAAGGAAAAATAATGGACGGCATCGTGGCTGTTCAGCAGAGTTCCATCAATATCAAAGAGGTACGCTGCTGCAGATTTCCATTGAAAGCCCGGACGGACGAAGGCGCGTGGGGAAGCCTCAGCCATGTTCCCGGATCCTGGCTTGGTTTGTTGAGAAGAGAGCGAAGTCACTCTCAATTGGATTCAGAAATGTATGCAAATGCTGCGGCTTAGCGAACTGCTTTCTTCTCCAGCGCAATCGGCCTTTCGCTGCCCACCGGCCGCCGCCCGCCTTCGCGAAACTGGCGCACATCCAGCTTGAGCTCGGCAATGGTGCGGCTCAAGGTGTTGCGATGCATTCCCAGCTCGCGCGCCGCTTTGCACTGGTTTCCTTTGTTCTGCTGCAGTACGTTCATGATGAACCGCTTCTTGAACTCACGGACGGCTTCGGAGTAGAGAATGCCGCTGGAATACATCTGCGCCACAAGTGCTTCGAGCTGGTCCTTCACGAGTTCCTCGCTTTCCAGGCTGTCGTCCATCAGCTTCTTCGATGTTTTCTATTTCTTCACTGCCGGTTCGGCCTTGCCACGCAGTTTGCTTAAGCCCTCACGAAACTTCTGCCGTATCTCTGATGGCGCCAGCCAACTGGCCCCACTCCCCGCCACCTGAAAATAAGGCGCCAGTTGCGAACCTTCCAGTTCCTGCGATCCGGGAGCAAACGCCGTGATCGCCAGCAGTCCCGCCGTCACAATCAGCATGCCGCGCAAAAAGCCAAACGCAGCCCCCAGCGCCCGGTCCACCCAGCGCAGTCCCGCCTCATGGATGATCCAGCGCGCCAGCCTGGCAATCACTCCCGCCAGAATAACCACCGACAAAAAAATCGTTAAAAAACCCGCAAGGTCGGCGAATGGCGCTGATTTCACGTAATCAAGAAACCATGGCGCCAGACGCTTGTAACCCCACGCCGCCAGCAGATAGCCAAGCACGGCCCCGGCCAGCGAAATCACCTCAAAGAAAAACCCCTGGGCCGCCGCCAGCAAGGCTGAAAACATCATGATCAGCAGGATCAGCCAGTCCAGGGCATTCATTCATTTTCCTGCAACTCAGCCCGCCGGCAGTTCACGCCCTGCCACAGTCGTATACGCCTGGATGTATTTCTCGCTGGTCTTGCGCGCTACATCGTCAGGCAGAGATGGAGCAGGCGGCTGCTTGTTCCACTTAATGTCTTCCAGGTAATCCCGTACGAACTGCTTGTCATACGATTCCTGCGCCCGTCCCGGTTGATACTTGTCCGCCGGCCAGAAGCGCGAGGAGTCGGGTGTAAGTACCTCATCGGCCAGCACCAAGCCGTCCTCCGTGCGGCCAAACTCAAATTTGGTATCGGCAATAATGATGCCGCGACCCGCGGCATAGTCTGCCGCAGTGGAATAAATTTTCAACGTGAGGTCCCGCAGCTGCTCAGCCAGCTCTTGACCCGTATGCTTCACCATCTCTTCAAACGAGATGTTCTCGTCATGGCCGGTCACGGCTTTGGTGGCCGGAGTAAAGATCGGCTCGGGAAGCTTGTCGGATTCTTTGAGGCCCGCCGGCAGCTTGATGCCGCATACGGCGCCCGTCTTCTGGTACTCCTTCCATCCCGAGCCGGAGAGATATCCGCGCGCCACACATTCGATATCGATCATTTGCGCTTTCTTCACCAGCATGGAGCGGCCCCGAAGCTGGTCGGCATATTTCCTGAGCGGCTGCGGATACTGATCCACATCCGCCGTAATGAGATGATTGCGAACAATGTTCTTCAGGAAATCGAACCAGAATAGTGAGAGCTGCGTCAGCACGCGCCCTTTTTCGGGAATGCCGGTGCCCAGTACGTAATCGAACGCGGAAATTCTGTCCGTCGCGACGAACAGCAGCTTGCCTTCGATGGCATACAGGTCGCGCACCTTGCCGCGGGCGAATAAGGTCAGGTCAGGAAACTCAGTTTGGAGGAGAATGCGATTTAATGTTGTTGGGCTCATGACTGATTTAGATGGGCGAGGCGTTATTCTAGCGTCTCAAGTTTTTTTGTCAACCACTTGAGCGGTGAGTCAACAGCCTTGATGCCGCTCATCTCACCGTGAAAGTTCTTCCAGAAAGATCAAAGCTGTGGAACCCGCATCAGCAGCGGATTTCACAGCATTGATTTTCGCCGTGACTTGTAGTACCCGTGACTGAAAGATTAACCGGCAGGCGAGAAAAAATTTTTTCAGGCAGTCGCCCGCGTCAGCGTTCCTTCCTGCCCGAACTTCACTGAGACAATTTTGGAAACGCCTGGCTCCTGCATGGTAACGCCGTACATAACAGGCGACACCGACATTGTTCTCTTGCTATGCGTGATGACGATGAACTGCGTCTGCGATGCCATTTCCTTCACCAACTCAGTGAAGCGGCCCACGTTTGTCTCGTCAAGAGGCGCGTCCACCTCGTCAAGGATGCAGAACGGGCTCGGCTGGTACTGGAAGATGCCCACCAGCAGTGACAGGGCCGTGAGCGCCTTTTCACCTCCGGAAAGCAGCAGCACGTTCTGCAGTTTCTTGCCCGGAGGCGACGCCACCACGTCGATGCCGCTTTCTGATGCATTCGCATCGTCGGTCAGGCGCATGAACGCCTGTCCGCCTCCAAACAGCTTGCGGAAGGTGAACTGGAAGTTCTCGTTGATGCGCTCGAACGCTTCCTGGAACTTCTGCCGCGAAAACTCGTCAATTTCCTTGATCGTCGCCATCGTGTTCTCGATGGAGTCGAGCAGGTCCGTGCGCTGCGTGGACAGGAACTGGTGGCGCTGCTCCGTTTCTTTAAACTCCTCCAGCGCCATCATATTTACCGGCCCCATGTTATCGAGTCTCGTGCGCATCTCGCGATACGCTGTTTCCTCTGCAAGCAGTTGCTCGCCTTCGACGCGCGCAATTTCCTGATTCTGGCGCAGTTCGTCGGCAACAATATTGAGTTCGTTCAGACAGGTCTCGCCCATGTGGGCCAGATCGGATTGCAGCTTGGCAAGTTGCGAACTGAGCTCACTTTTGCGCTCGCGCGCCGCGTCCAACTCCTGCCGCGCTGCCTTCAACTCTGTTTCGATTTCAGCGATTCGGGTCCGCACCTGTTCGGACTCGTGGTGCAATTGCACGCCGGTGGCCTCCGCCGCCGCTTTTTCGGCAGCCAGGGCCTCCAGGCGGTCAGCGATATGCAGGTTTTCCGCTTCGCGCTGCTGCTTCTCAGCCGCGGCGGAACGAATCTGGGACTCCAGCGACTGCACCTGCCGCGAAGCTTCTGTCGAGAGCGTTTCGATTCTCTCAAGCGCCGCCGCCGCTGATTTGCGCCGCTCCTCCAGTCCAGCGAGACGCGCCGCAGCGTCCGCCGCCGATTGCCCGGCGGTATCGCGGGCTGCTTTCATGGCAGCAAGCTGCTCCTGCGCGGATTTCAGTTCTTCTTCCAACCCCTGGCGCTTCTGCTCCAAAACTTCGAGCGCCTCGCGCTTGTGCGCTACCACGGTTTCTTTCTCGTTGCGTTCCGAGCGCGTGCGCTCAAGCTCCAGCCTGTATGTGTTCAGCCGCTGCTCCGTGCGCGCCAGCTCGGTTTCGAGTTGTTTGAGCGCGTGACCGGAGGTGAGTGCCTGTTTTTCCGCTTCGCGCCGCTCTTCTTCGAGATTGCCAAGAAGCGTTGTAAGTTCCTTGAGCTCGCGGGTCAGCGTCTGGATCTTCTGCTGCTCATTCTGGATGGCCGCTTCCAGATCCGTGCAGGCCTTCACTACATCGCGCAGCTCCCGCTTGAGTGACAGCGGACCTTCCTTGCGCTGCTTGCCGCCGGTAACGGTCACGTTGTGGAAAACCTCCCCATCGGAGGAGAGGAAGTACGCGTCTGGATTGCTCAACGCCAGGCCGCGCGCGGTATCGGCGTCTGGAGCAATGTATCCGTCACGCAGCTTGGGCAGGATCACTTCCAGCGAGCGCCCAAACCCATCCAGTACCCGTATGCAATCCTTCAAACGCACAATCGAAGACGGGGCCGGCGCGTGCTGCCGGTTTTCACTGATTGCAAAAGAGAACTTGGCCTGTGCGTCTTCGGGGTGAACGAGGAACGTGGCTCGGCCGTCTACATCGGTCTGCAGCAGGCGCATGCCTTCATTGGCAGAGTCCCACGACTTGACCACCACGTAGTTCAACTCGTCGCGCAGGAATTCTTCGACCACGCTCTCGTACCGCGTCTCCACTTCCAGGTAGTCCGCGAGAACACCTTTAGGGATAAAGCCCTGTCCCACGGCGCTCGACTGGAACAGCCGCTTCACTGACTCGGTGGAGTATCCGTGCTCGTTGATCACAGCTTCGAGCGAATTCTTTTTTCCCAGAGCAGTCGCGTATTCCGCACGCAGGCCGTCCAGTCGCCGCTTGCCGTCCTCCTCCTCTTTACGCTTGCTGTCAATTTGGTTCCGAGTCTCGTGAATACGCTGGCCCAGGGCATTCACGGTTTGGCTGATGGATTCAAATTCAAACGCAATCTGGCCTCGCTTGCCGCCGAAGCCCTCCATGTCAAGCTGAGCTGCGGCCATTTCGCGTTCCAGTCGCGTCGCTTCACGGTCCAGAGCGATCATGTTCTCTTCCGCCTGGATGATTTGATTACGCACCTGCGCGCCGGACGACATCACTTCCAGCACGGTTTGCCGTCGGGCTTCCTGCTGGCGTTCAACGTCGGCCAGCGAGGTTGAGGCCGCATGAGCTTCCTGCTGCCGCATCTGCCATGCGTGCTGCGCGGCGGCAACTTCGGCTGCAGCCGACTCCGCAAATTGGCGGTTGGTGTCGAGTTCCGCGACTAACGCAATCAATTGTGTCTGTGCCCGCTCCAACTCGGCTTCGGCTGCCGCAGCACGTGCCTCCAGTTCCGCACAACGCTCCTGGTTGGCGGCGCGGCGCCCGGTGGCACGCTCGCTCTCCAGCGCGATCGCGTTCAGCGTCTGGCTATTGTGGGCAATTTCAGTTTCGATGGCGTAACCGCGCTGCGTGCGCGCAGCATGCTCCGCCTCGCGGGCATTCACTGTTTCCGCACGGCCATGAATGTCTTCCGCAATGGCAGCCAGCCCGCCCTGCAGAGACTCCTCTTCGCGGCCCATCTGGGCAAACTTGCTGGCCAGCACCACCCGCAGCTTCTCTCGCATCTCGTCGCGCAGGCGGGCGTAGCGTTCCGCTTTGGCGGCCTGACGCTTGAGCGAGTTCATCTGCCGCGTGACTTCTTCAAAAATGTCGTTGATGCGCGACAGGTTCTGCCGCGACGATTCCAGCCGCGCTTCCGCCAGCCGCTTCTTGGTCTTGAACTTGGTGATGCCTGCAGCTTCTTCGATGATGGCGCGGCGGTCGTGCGGTTTGCTGCTAAGAATCTGGCCGATGCGCCCCTGCTCGATAATGGCATAAGACTCAGGTCCAAGCCCTGTGCCCATGAAGATGTCCTGAATGTCGCGGAGCCGGCACAGCTTGCCGTTGAGAAGATACTCGCTTTCCCCTGTGCGGAACAGCCGCCGCGTGACCACGATTTCACCTTTGCCGAACTGCATCGGCTTGAACTTGCGCCGGCGAATCTTAAGGACTACGGCATTGGGGGCGACGACTGCGGCTTGCGTGTCCGGTTCACTTGAAGCGGTGCTTGCGGCTTCGGGCGAGTCCTGAGTTCCTGTTCCGGAAGGTTCTTCCGCCGAAGTGCTTTCAGCGTTGGACACCTGAGCGCCTTCTCCTTCTGCTTCAGGACCTAGTTCGCCTGCCCCTGCTTCGTGTTGCTCGATTGCGTCCAGCGGTCCGGGCTGTACTTCGGCCGCATGCGCCTCGGTGGCCTCCGCTGCTGCGGCGCGGATACCCGCTTCATCCCAGTCGTCTTCCTCGAGCTCGTTCTGGATGTCGATCTCGGGCTCGCCGCTCACCGGGCCGTCATAGACCTGTGGATCGACCAGGGTGAGGGAAACCTCGGCCATGCCGGTCGGCTTGCGCTCGCGCGTGCCGGCGAAGATCACATCTTCCATGCGCACGCCGCGCAGGCTCTTGGCGGATTGCTCGCCCAAGACCCAGGAAATGGCGTCAGAGATGTTGGATTTTCCGCACCCGTTGGGGCCCACAACCGCGGCAATGCCTTCGCCCGGAAACTTGAGTTCCGTGCGGTCACAAAAGGATTTGAATCCGAGGATTTGCAGTTTCTTCAGCTTGAGCAACTTCCCACTCCTTCAGCGGCAATTCGGTCAAGGGTTGCGCGTGCGGCTTCGGGCGTCATCGGCTGGAAGAACAAACCCGCGTTGCAGCTAATGTACCCACAGAGTTACTGGGGGTCAAGAGCAATCGCCACAATACCTTGTGGATAAGATGCCGAATCCACCGTATGTCGCGCCGCATGTGCAAAACTCACACGAATTGAGGCTGTGCAGGTGAGATGAGGCCGGAAGAATACGCGAGAGCTGAGAGAACTGTAGCGCTTTTGGTGCAGAAAGCGCAAGGCTAGGGGAAGGTGATTTGAGGACAAGGGGCGGGGGTGGCCTTCAGTTCGCGCAGAATCGGGGATTCGCGATTGGGCCAGCACTAATGCCCCACATTCATGCTATCGCCAACCGCAGCCCAGACGCGAACTCTTTCGCTGCTGCGTATTCAATGTGCAATACACGCACGGGCGCCTGGGAACGAGATCTGGAAGAGGCATGGATGACCAGCGGACGCATTGCCACCACGCTGCCTCGTGCCGCCACGCAGTCAACCGGATTGTCATACGTCGCGTGGCGCTCGATCTCCGCCTCGCTCAGGATCCCCAAGCCGTGTGTGCCGGGGATGACGCGAAGAGGACCGTTCTGTTCCGTGCAATCATCCAGATGGAGCCGTAACGCCAGCACTTGCTCCAGCGCGGAAGCGGGAGCCTGGGCATAGAGCACGCCTTCTTTTTCCTGCCATGTGCTCCATCCTGGAGTTTCGGTTCGGTCCTGCACGGGCAACGCCGTATCCTGATGCCAGCTTAAGAGGCGATTGCCTTCGGGAGTTTTGTCAAAGAGAGTCGCGCGGAAGGGAAATGCGCCACTGCCAAGCACGGCTTGGGCCATCTCCAGCAATCGCGGATTCTGCGCTACCACTTTGACTGTGGGATGGTTCACCACGTGCCGGATGCCGGCCTTGCCACGAGGCGGCTCAAGATCAGCCAGAGACACAAGAATTGGAATAAGTTCGCGCGTGCTCAGCACCTGAGGGACGACTGCGAAGCCGTGTTCCTCAACTGCTTCTTGCCAATCCTGCTGACCCGTTGACGTTACACTCACCGCATCTGATTATCCAGATATCCAGACGCGTGGCAAGCCCAATCTCTCAGACTGTGCTTTCCCGATGACGGCGATCCCGTTGCGATAACGGCGACGACGCGCGCGATTTCTTACTTCCCCAGCTTCTCAAAGAACCTGATGATCGACTCAATGCCGCGATAGAAGTTCGGGATATGGAATTTCTCGTTCGGTGCGTGCAGGTTGTCGTCCGGCAGACCGAAGCCCATCATCACGCTGGGTAGTTTCAGCACGTCCTGGAAATCGGTCACGATCGGAATTGAGCCGCCGGAGCGGATAAAGACCGTGTCTTTCTTGAACACGTCGTGCATGGCCTCGGTCGCGGCCTGGATGAAACGGTTGTCGGTACTCACCACGCAGGCCGGCCCTTTGCTGTAGCACTTGATGTTGACTTCAATTCCTTTGGGCGTGAGCTTCTTCACGTAATTCGTGTAGCGTTTGAGGACGTCATCGGGATCCTGGTTGGGCACCAGGCGCATCGAGATCTTTGCGGAGGCACGCGCCGGAATCACAGTCTTGGCCCCTGCGGCAACAAAACCTCCGGGCATCCCGTGTACTTCCAGTGTTGGACGCGCCCAGGTGCGATACAGGACTGAGTACCCCGGCTCGCCCGTCAGCACTTTCGATCCGACTTCTGCTTTGCGGTAGTGCTCTTCGTTAAACGGCAGCTTCTTCCAGGCTTTCAGTTCGGCATTGGTCGGAGCTTTCACCTTGCTGTAGAAGCCCGGAATCAGAATTCTGCCTCTCGAGTCTTTGAGCTTGCTGATGATCTCCACCAGCGCGAACAGCGGATTCGGCGCCGCTCCGCCGTACATACCGGAATGCAGGTCTGTCTTGGCGCCGCGGGCCTCAATCTCCGTGTACACAAGCCCGCGCAAGCCGACGCAGAGCGTGGGAAGGTCGGGAGCAAATAGCTCGGTGTCGCAAACCAGGGCGAAATCAGCCTTCAGCTTGTTCTTCTCTTTGCGCACGTATGCGGCAATGGACTCCCCTCCCACCTCTTCCTCGCCTTCGATGATGAACTTCACGTTCAGCGGAAGCTTGCCGCCATGGCCCTTCATCAGCGCTTCAATGGCTTTGATCTCCATCCATAGCTGTCCTTTGTCGTCCACGGCACCGCGCGCGTAAATGTTCTGGTTACGCTCCGTGGGCTCAAACGGCGGTGAGATCCACTCGTTCAGCGGCTCAGCCGGCTGCACGTCATAATGCGCGTAGCAGAGCACGGTGGGTTTCCCTGGCGCGTGCAGCCAGTCGGCGTAGATCAGTGGATGTCCCTTGGTCGGGATTACCTCAACGTTCTCCATGCCAATCCGGCGCAGGTCATTGGCGACGAACTCCGCCGCGCGGCGAACATCGTCCTTGTGCTCCGGAGCGGTGCTCACGCTGGGGATGCGGAGCAGATCCTTGAGCTCTCCGAGAAATCTTTCCTGATTTTGTTGCGCAAATCCAACTGCGGGCGAGGCCATACGGTGTCTCCTGGCTGGAAAATCAAACCCTAAAGTATATATTGCCTGTTGCGAGGCTCGGGTGAGCTCTGTGAGTTCAGGACATACCGGCAGAATTCCGGGCTGCTGCCCACTGCTCTGCGAGACCGAGATCCCTGACCCACTTCTCCACGTAGTTTAGATCCAGGAGTGCGGTTCGTTCTTTAAGTATGCCTGCGACATCTTCGATCTGCCGTGTGGAACCGCCCATCTGCGCCCATTCGAGTTTAGAAATGACCACGTCTTCGGCTGTCGCCGCAACGACCCGGACACCGTCGATGTCCGCAGACGTGCGACGCTCAAACGCACCGGAATGATAAGGGTTCTGTTTCACAAAAATCAGATCGACCTTCCATCCTCTTTTCATGTCGAGGATGTTGAACATGGACCGGTGTTTCCATGCGTCCAACGCGGATGGCAGATCGAAGTAGTAGTCGTCGGCGGGCAACGCGTGAAGGAACGCCCGGATCTGATCCGGTGTAGCGGATATAACAATATCTATGTCTAAAGTGCCACGCCCTGCGCCATACAGGTTACTGGCAAATGATCCAACCACCATGTACGGTATCTGCGCAGAGTTGAGAGCTGAAACGAGCTCCTGAAAGACTGGTCCTGAGTTCATCGCACCCATGCAGGAAGCGGCTGGGGAGAAAAAGCCTGACGAAAGAGTTCGATCATCACCTCACGCTCCGACCAGTCGGGATGATCTTTTCTGATGCCAGCTTTCCTGAATTCGCGCAGGAGATCGCTGAGTTCGACTGCGATTTGCAAGCGTTGACTTGGCGTCATCGATCGGCGAATTTGTATCTGCATCGCCTCGATTTCAGGGGATGTATCGCTGATCAGCATATGCGGATGTTATCACGCAGCCTCTATAATGTTCATGTGAGTTCTAGCATCTCAGTCCGCAAACTTGCCGAAGCTGATTTTCCCACGCGGTGGGGGCATTTCCGCATTATGGGTTTTGAGGGCCAGTTTGCGGCCGAAGCGGCTGGTCAGAACAACAACGGAAATCGTAAAGAAGAAGCCGTTGCTCTCGTTATGGGCGACATTCATTCCGCGCCACCGCTGGTGCGGATCCATTCTCAGTGCCTCACCGGCGACGTGTTCGGGTCACTGCGCTGCGATTGCCGCCAGCAACTGGAGATGGCTCTTTCCATGATTGCCCAGTCTGGCGCCGGCATCCTCATCTACGAGCAGCAGGAGGGGCGTGGCATCGGCCTCATGCCTAAGCTGAAGGCGTATGAGTTGCAGGACCAGGGCCTCGATACCGTTCAGGCTAACGAACAACTCGGCTTCAAGGCGGATCACCGAGAATTCCAGTTGCCTGCCGAGATCCTTAAGGCACTGGGGGTGAACTCGGTCCGGCTGCTCTCGAATAATCCTCAGAAGGTCGCCGCGCTCGAAGATGCCGGAGTTAAAGTAACCGAGCGTGTCCCTGCCGAAGTGGAAGTTCACGCTGCAAACGAACGATACCTTAATACCAAAAAGGAAAAGCTGGGGCATCTGTTCACGGGACGTTAAAGCAAGCCTGCAGCATTCTCAGCCGGTTCGATCCAAGCCCCCTTGTTCGTTTCGACATCGTGAAAACATCAAGGAAGTGTTGCCTGAGTTCGAGTTCGTGATTTTGTTTTTGAGATCCGCGTTTATCCGCGTCCATCCGCGGCAAAGATCTTCCTTATTCAGCATTAAGGCTTCTCTGCCCAGCCCTCAATAAATCCGCCCAAGCTCTGGCTTCGTACCTGGGGATGTGGTAACACAGTTCACCGGAGGATGAGCATGAACCCTCAAGAGAATGTGAAAGTCGCACAACAGGCGTACACAAATTTCAAAGCCGGCAACATACCCGCGTTGCTGAACCTTGTAGCTGATGACGTGGAATGGATCCTTCCTGAAGTGGCTGGCGTGGCAATTTCCGGAACACGCGAAGGCCGCGAAGAAGTGGCTGATTTTTTCCGCACCCTCAACGAAACCCAGGAGGTTATCAGCTTTGAGCCGCGCGAATTCATCGCGCAAAACGATCAGGTGGTGGTACTTGGCCGTTACTCGTTCCGGGTAAGAGCGACTCGGCAACAGTTTGAAAGTGATTGGGCGCACGTTTTCACCATCCAGAACGGACAGATTACTCATTTCCAGGAGTTCACTGATACCGCGGCCGTCGCGGTTGCACACCGCAAAGCCGCCGCCGCATAACCAAGCGCAGTCATGGAAGGAGGCCAGAGAAATGCTCTGCCCTCTTTCCTTCACGGCAGCATTAATCGCCGAAGTTCTTGTTTGCGGACAGCGGGCAGATCTCTCAATGCCGATTTCACCAAGGCGCGGTAGACATCGCGCGCTTCCGGCACGCGTTGCAGCTCGCGCAAGTGACGGCGCACAGTCTCAAGGTCGCCGCGTTTGATGGGTCCGCTGAAGGCCGCACCAGGACCCCGCTCCAGATAGTTCTTCAGGGTTTGTTGCAGAATACCAGCCATTACTTTGCGGGTTTGGGACAGACTTAGGCCGGCTGCGCGCCCAATCCGTTCCGCAGTCACCAGCGTGGCCACCACCAGCGGGGAAGAAAACGAGCCCAGCGCGTGATACAGCACTTTTTTCGATTTCTTGATGGCGAAGACTTCTGCTCCAAGTTTCTTTGCAATCTGCCTCGCCGCCGCCACGGCTTTGCGGTCACCCTCCACGGCAAACCGGACTTGGCTAATATCGGGTGCAGCGCCGGGAACAAAAGTCATCATGGGATGCAGCGACGCGGTGTAAGCGCCCGCTCGCTTTAGCGGCGCCAGCACGTCGCTGGAGAGCGCCCCACTTGAATGCAGTACGACGCGGCCTTTCCATCCGGAACTCTTTGAAAGCGCTTTCGCCGTCCCGGCGAGCGCATCATCGGTATGCAGCAGCCAAATGACGTCTGATCCAGGTTTTACCTGGTCCAGCCTGCATGAACGGGCGTCAAGCTTCTTCGCCAGCGTCCGTGCTCTTCTCTGCGAATCTGGTCTGGGACGCCCAACAACCGCCTCAACACGGTAACCTGCCGCTTTCAACGCAGGGCCGAGCGCAAACGCGAGATTGCCGGCGCCGACCAGCATCATCGATTTGGGCTTGGCCGCCATTCTCGGGGAGGATATCAGATGGAATTTGGTAATTGGGTAATTTGGTCATTGAGGAATTGAAACGGGTTGGTATTAAGAAACTTTGACAGGTCCATAGCCGTCGTCAGCTCAGCCTTTCAAATATCCGATTACCAAATTACTCAATGACCAATTTCCTTTAAACTGTCCCCATGCCCAAGGTCCGCAAGAAGCAGTCTGCTCGTGTGGTGTCGTCGAAGGTGGTCTTTCGTGGTCCGGTGTTCAGCGTGGTTTCACAACAGGTGGAAGAACCCGACGGCGTTCGCGTGCGGCGCGACCTGGTTCAGCATCCCGGTTCCATTGTGATTCTGGCCGTCGATGATTCTGGCAAGGTTCCCAAAGTTCTTCTGGAGCGGCAGTACCGGCACGCAGCGGGAACGCGGCTGTGGGAACTTCCTGCGGGCAGCCTCGATCCTGGAGAAAAGCCGTTGCCTGCCGCAAAGCGCGAGCTTCTGGAAGAGACAGGCTATTCTGCAAGCAAGTGGCGCAAGGCGCTTTATTTTTACGTAAGTCCTGGATTTCTCACTGAAAGCATGCAGGTGTTTCTGGCTACAGGCTTAAAAAAAGGCAAGGCGCAGCCGGAAGAAGATGAACGGATCGCTGTACGATTCTTTCCCGTGAAGCAGGCAGTTCGCATGGCGACGCGCGGCAAGATCATTGATGCTAAAACCATTGCTCCGCTTCTCTGGCTCCAGAAAAACGATCATTAAAAACCACCTTTTGCGCACATTTCGAAAGCGAATTGGTTTTTCGGCCGCTATTTTTCTATGAAAAAAAGAAATCTAAGAATGTACTAAGGAATTGACATCAACCTTCGCCCGGAGCGACAATATCTTCAATAAGCCAAAGTAGCGGGTAAACGACGTAATACCGGGGAGAAGGTAACCTCCGGTGTCCTGCGTCCCTCCTTATGCAGTGGCAATACCCATTTTAGAAACGGTCCTGGACGACGACCGACAACGGCAGTGTCCCAGGACGCTCGGAGTAAGAACGTGTCTCGAATTAAAGGTAAAGTCAAATGGTTCAATAACGCAAAGGGTTTCGGCTTCATCGGTAGGGAAGACGGCCCTGATGTGTTCGTCCACTACAGCGCCATCCAGTCTGAAGGCTACAAAAGCCTGCAGGAGGGTGATGATGTTGAGTTTGAAATCGTGCAAGGCCAGAAAGGGCCTCAGGCGGAAAATGTTATAAAAGAACAAGCACCGCATTCTGCCTGACCTGCTAACCTTCTCACCGCGACCCGAAACCCGGATGCCCCTGCTGCAGCCGGGTTTTCGTTTAGTCCATTTCATTCGCGGTGGCTGACCCCAGACTACAATCGGGAAACCCCGATCATGATCAAGCTCGTGTACTGCATTACAAAGAAGGCTGGAATGACCGACGAGCAGTTCGTCGATTACTGGAAAAAGGTCCATGCGCCCCTAGGTGCGCGCATTCCGGGGGTGCGGAAATTCGTCCAAAGCCGCCGGATCAGCGTCGTAGGTGATAAGCACCAGGGCGATTTCGACGGTATGGTCGAACTCTGGTTCGACAGCATCGAAGCCTTGCTGGCGGCGCGCCAGTCCCCAGAATGGAAAGCATCTACCGCGGATGAGGTCAATTTTGTCCAGCTTACAAAGGTGGCTTACTTTGTTTCAGAGGAGCACATCATCCTGGATCAATCCCAAAGTTGAGGCCCGCAGTAAAGACCCGGCAGTAAACACGCCCATGAGCCTCTGCACAAATTTTGAAGCTCGCGAGCACGAACTTCCTCCGCGTCTCCGCCCCTCCGTGGTGAGATTGCTCAGTCCTGAAAACTGAACGCCGCCTTCATTTTCCCGATTTCAATGACATCGCCGGCCCCCAATTCACGCTGGCTGTAGACTTCTTCGCCGTTGATCCGCAGTTTCACCTTATGCTCCGGGGCAATGAAGTATTTGTTCTCGCGCTTGCTGATGAGCGCGGCTGACTTGGGCGCGAACAGCCCTTTCAGTTTGATTGAGGCCATGGACGACTTGCCGATCATGCTCATCTTGCTGGTGAGCACATACTTTTCCTGATCGGTCTTGCCTTCAATCACGCTCAGCATTCCTACGCGCTCTTTTGCGAGCGTGGCTGCGGCGGCCATCGCCGCTGGAGGCGCATAAAAAGCTTTGCCCGCGTGCATCTCCTGGGCCTGGCGTGTGTCCAGCATCACCGTGGCTTCCAGCTTGGCTACGGCGGGGCCAGTCTTGGCCGCTACTGCCGAAAACAGAGCCGGCCCTTCATTCTTGAATTCGAGTTCGTGTTTCCCGATCTTCACCATGTCGCAGTGACGCAGCTTGGCCTTGCCGACGCGTTCACTGTTCACGTAAGTGCCGTTTAGAGATCCCAGGTCTTCGATTTCGTAATGGTCATTCTCCCACGTGATCCTGGCGTGGTGCCCGGAGAC
Organism: Candidatus Acidiferrales bacterium; assembly: GCA_035553195.1. GTDB lineage: Bacteria > Acidobacteriota > Terriglobia > Terriglobales > Acidobacteriaceae > Angelobacter. The sequence continues at coordinate 9,216 of DATNDP010000232.1, read as the reverse complement.
GGCCAGGTTATCAATCTGGACCGTATTGTCCGGCAGGCGGCCTATGGTGGTGGGCGCCTGGCTCATGGTGATCTCTTTCAAAACGGAATTGTCGAATTTCAAATAGAGTTTTGCCACTGCGGGCCTCCGGACCCAAACTTGCGGAGAATATTTTTGTACCATGGCCGCTCTACAATCCTGAGCAGCAGGCACGTAATGTTGTCATCGCCGCCGCGTTCTTTGGCGGCCTGAATGAGCCGGCTGCATCCCTCTTCCAGGCTGCGGCAGCCGTTGATCATCGTAAGAATTTCGTCATCGCGAAGATGCCGCGTGAGCCCATCGGATGTCATCAACAGCGTGTCGCCCGGCATGGCGACCAGGTCTTCTACATCTGCTTCCACTTCCACATCCGCGCCCAAAGCGCGCAGGATAACATTCTGCAGTTCTGATTTGTCCGCCTGTTCTTGTGTGATATAGCCGAGCCTGACCTGCTCCATCACCAGCGAATGATCCTGCGTGAGTTGCTGAATCGCGCCCTGGCGGATGAGATAGATCCTGCTGTCGCCTACGTGCCCGATCGCCAGTGAGTGCCCGCGAACCAGAGCGGCGACGATGGTTGATCCCATGCCCAGCCGTCCCATCTGTCCCGTACCTGCTTCATGGATGGTACGATTTGCCAGCCGAATGGCGCCTGCGAGCGACTCGGCATCAGAAGAAGGTGTTTGCGTGGGATTGCCGTTCGAATGAGCGCCGTGCCGCCCTAGATCGCGGAAATACTGAAGCAGGGTGTCCACCGCCATCTTGCTGGCTACTTCTCCCGCAGCCTGGCCGCCCATGCCGTCGCACACCACAAAGATGCCGTAGCGCGAGTCATAACCGAAGTTGTCTTCGTTATTCTTGCGCACACAGCCAATGTCGGTTTTGCCGGCGACTTCCACCGCAAGCGTCATGCAATTTCCCTGTTCCGGCCGGTTTCCCTTCAGCAAACCCATGAAGCCTGCAAATGTTGCTGAATAAGGACTTGCCCGGGAGAGGATGGCGCGGATTGTACCCGGATCATTTACTACTTAGCAATCCGGGATTTACCCGCCTATATGGACCATGCTGCGCGAAGGTTTGATAAATCCTTGTTCCCCAATATGATGGCGCGCCTCTTTCTGGTCGACCACTGAACGAACGTAATCAGTCAGCTCCTGGTCCGTGGCGCCGTCGCGCATGCGGGCGGCGATGTCATGATCGAAGAGCGAAAACAGGCACGTGCGCAGCTTGCCATCAGAGGTCAAGCGAATACGCGAGCAGTGCCCGCAGAAAGGATGGGAAACGGGAGCAATGATTCCAATTTCGCCCTTGCCGTCGTCAAACGTATAACGCCGCGCGGTCTCACTCGCACTGTTCGGCGGCAGTTCGCGCACAGGACGAAATTGATTCAACTCCTCCAGGATCTCGTCCATGGTGACCACCACGTCCGGGGACCACACGCGATCCTCTTCCAGAGGCATGAACTCGATAAAGCGCACCACCACGCCTTCCACGCGCGAGAAGCGGGCAAACTCGACGATCTGATCTTCGTTGAAACCGCGCAGGAGTACAGCGTTCACTTTTACGGGCTCGAGTCCCGCACGCTTGGCTGCGCGAATGCCGGCAAGAACCTTGTCGTAGCCTTTGGAGACGCGCGTAATGCGGGCGAACTTAACTGGATCTACTGCGTCCATACTCACTGTGGCGCGCCGCAACCCGGCTTGCTTCAGCGGCTCAACAAGATCGGCGAGCAGGTGTCCGTTGGTCGTGATGGCGATATCCGGCTGCTTTCCTTCCAGCGTGCGCAGGGCCGCCACATCGCGGACAAAATCCACAATTCCGTTGCGCAACAGAGGCTCCCCGCCGGTCAGCCGGACTTTTTCAATTCCAAGTCCAACCAGCAGGCGCACGATGCGCAGATAATCCGGGAATGGAAGCTCCGAGTACTGCGCGCCCTGATTGCCAGTCCGGCAATAGACACACCGGTAATTGCACCGGTCGGTGATGCTGACCCGCAGATCGGTGATGTAGCGCCCGTGTTTGTCGAGGAGCCGATTCATATCGGTGACGTGTGATTGCTGATTTGTGAATTCGCAATCAGAAATCACAAATCTATCGAGTCCTGTTTTTTCTGATTGCCAGACAGAGAAGGAAGAGACACGCGTAGAGCGTTTAGCGGGTTCCTTTCCAAACTCGGGAGGCCCAGCCGTTTCCGCCTGGACCCTTGTCCTTGCAATCAGCAAGGAACCGCCACACCGGCCGGGTATTCCCTAAGGCCCTGAAGTGTGGTCGGAACCTGACAGCCGTAATTATAGATGACGGCGCAAAGGAAACGGCTCTATTTTGAGTAAGCCGAGTTCCAGGCAAATTCTCGTTAATTCGCGGCTACATCACATCCCGTCGTAATTCGGCCCGCCGCCGCCCTCCGGGGGTACCCAGGTGATGATTTCGTACGGGTCCATGATGTCGCAGGTCTTGCAGTGTACGCAGTTGGATGGGTTCAGATGAATCCTTTTCCCGCTCGGGGTGTCACTTGCCTCTTCCATCTCATACACATTTGCGGGGCAGAAGTGCTGGCAGGGGTTGCCGAACTCAGTCACGCATCTTGTGTTGCAGATATTTGTGTCGTGAATCACCAGGTGCGAAGGCTGGTCTTCCTCATGCTTCGTGCCCGAGTGATAAAGGTCTGTCAGCTTGTCGAAGCTGAGCCTTCCGTCGCCCTTGGCATTGCCCAGCACGCGCGCCTCCGCGCCTCCATCGGCCGGCAACTGGTCCAGATGCTTCATGCGCCGGTGTCCGGCGTGCATTGTGTACACGGCATGCAGACCGCGTCCGCCGGTGAGCTGCTGTAGCGCGGTGTGAAATAACCCGTGAATCAGGCCGTTCTCAAATCCCTGATGGAAGTTGCGAACCTCCCAGAGTTCATCTTTGATCCAGCTCGCATCCACCTTTTCCTTAAAACTCTTGAGTTGCTTGGCGCTGAAGTTGTTGGCCACCAGCGCTTCGTAGGCGGCTTCTGCCGCCAGCATGCCGCTCTTGATGGCCAGATGAATGCCCTTGAGCCGCTGCGAATTCAGGAACCCGGCTGAGTCGCCCACGATCATCCATCCGTTCCCGGCGAGCTGCGGCATGGAGAACCATCCGCCGTAGGGAATGGACTTTGCCCCGTAGCGGATCATCTTCCCGCCTTCCAGCAGCGTGGCGATATGAGGATGCCGCTTCCACTGCTGCAGCACTCGCTGCGGATCGAGCCGTGGATCGGCATAGTCGAGACCAGTGACATAGCCCAGCGAAACCAGATTATCCTTTGCGCCGTACAGCCACGAGCCGCCATATTCCTTCGTCGTAAGCGGCCAGCCCAGCGTCAGGATCACTTCACCCTTGCGAACGCGACCCGATGGAACTTCCCATAGCTCTTTCACGCCCACGCCGTAGGTCTGGGGGTTCCGATTTTTGTCCAGGTTGAACTTGCCCACCAGCTGTTTGGTCAGCGACCCCCGTGTGCCTTCGGCGAGGATCGTAATCTTCGACTTCAGCTCGTAGCCGGGTTCGAAATTGGATTTCTTCTGCCCCGTTTTGTCCACGCCTTTGTCATCGGTGATCACGCTGGCGAGGCGGTCGCCGTCGAACCGCAGGTCCGCGCCGGCGAATCCGGTGAAAACGGTGATCCCCGCCTGCTCCACCTTCTCACTCAGCCACTTCACAAAGCGATTGATGGAGATGATGTAGTTGCCGTGATCGCGCATGGGAGGCGGCATCATGGGCGCGCGATACGCCTTTTTCTCCGTTAAATAGTAGAAGCTTTCGCGCTCAACCTGGGCGTCCAGCGGAGCCTCATCACGCCAACCCGACAGAAGCTCGTCCATTGCGCGGGGATCCAGTACTGCGCCGGAGAGATTATGCTGCCCGACTTCCCGCGCCTTTTCGAGCACGTAAATGTTGTCCTTCGAGAGCTGCGAGTCGGGGTGGCGGCGATTGTGCTTATCAATGAGTTGGGCCAGACGCAACGCGCAGGCCATTCCAGCCGGCCCGCCGCCAACAATAGTCACGTCCGCCTCCATCTGCGGGCGCTCGATTCCTTCAATTGGTTTGCGGAAATAAATCATGAGATAGTCTTGTTCAGGGAAACTGGAAATCTACCACCGAGACACCGAGGAAAACCAAACCGATTCTATCTTCGTGCCTGCCGAGGCTCGATGAGTTCTGGATTCGATGTGATTCCACCGGTTGACACGGAAAAACCTATTCTGATTTTCTACGTGCCTCCGTGGTGCGGATGTTACGCCTTGGCCTTTTTGACCTCTTCCGTCAGCGCCGGAACAATGTCAAACAAATTTCCCACCACGCCGTAGTCGGCAATTTCGAAGATCGGCGCCTCCGCATCTTTGTTGATCGCTATTACCGTGCGCGATCCCTTCATGCCCACAATGTGCTGGATGGCTCCACTGATGCCGACCGCCAGATACAACTTGGGCGCCACAGTCTGCCCGGAACTGCCGATCTGCCGGTCCATGGGCAGCCAGCCGGAATCGCAGATGGGCCGGGACGCGGCAATCTCGCCCCCGAGCGCCTCCGCCAACGCCTTCGCCAGTTCGATGTTCTTCTGTTCTTTGATCCCGCGGCCCACGGAGACAATGATCTCGGCCTGCGTGAGATCCACCGCCTGCTTGGCTTCTTTGAACGGATCCTCCGGCTTGTTGCGAATCACTCCGTCGGCGATCTGCACCTTCACGGTTTCCACCGGAGCTGCGGCAGCGCCGGCCTCGGCTTTGTCGCCCCGAAACGCGCCCGACTGGAACGTGACAAAGTGCGGTGGGTCGCAGGCAAAGGAGACGTCAGCCGCGAACTTGCCCTGAAACATCTGGCGGGTGAAGAGCAGCTTGTCACCTTCTGTGCGGAATCCGATGGCGTCGCTGATCAGCGTGCGTCCCAGCACAGTGACCAGTTTCGGAGCGAAGTCGCGCACCTGATAGGTGTGCGGCATCAGCACCAGGCGCGGCTGCTTCTGCTGGATAAAATCTTTAAGCGCAGCCACCACGCCATCCGGCGTGTACCTGGCCAGCTTGTCTGATTCAACATCGTAGACTTTGGCCAACTTCCGCCCGGCAATCTCCTGAGCGATGCCGGAAACGCCGTTGCCAAAAACCGCCGCTTCAACAGTCCAGCCCGTTTCTGCCGCAATGGCCTGCGCTGCGGCGATGGTCTCCAGTGAGACGCGATTCAGCTTGCCTTCACGCTGCTCAGCAACAACAAGGATTGTGTCTGCCATCTTTTAGGTCGTCGTCCGCCTTTTTTTCATGAATCCCAAAGTGATCAGAAAGAGCGCTACCAGAACATCCACCGCAAAAATCACCTGCATGAACATGTTGCCAGCGCGGATGTCCCAGCCAACAAAGAGGCCCCAACCCAGGGCGGCCAGCAGCATCACCACGCCCACCACCATGAACGTCGATCCAGTTTCGTGTTCGGTTACAGGAAGGTAATCCGGGCCTTTGGGATCGTATTCAATTCGTTCCATAGACAATCCTCCTTAAGACTCTCAGATAACTCGAACCTCGTTGCGCAGCTTGTCCACAAGCTTCTTGGCAACCTCACCGGGAGCTCCGTCCAGCATCTCCGTTTTCTTGCTCTTCTGCGGGACGTACAGCTTCTCAATTTTCTGCAGGTTGCTTCCGAGCGCGGATTTCACCTCATCCAGCGTGACTTTGCGCAGCGGTTTGTTCTTAGCTTGTTTGATGCCTAAAAGTGTGGCGTAGCGCAGCTTGTTGATGCCGGATTGTATGGTCAGCACCGCCGGCAGTGGCATGGTGACGTGCTGAAAGAAGCCCGACTCCAGTTCGCGCTTCACTTTAATGCCGCCGTCGGCCTTCTGGATTTCCATAATGATGGTGGCGTGGGGCCACCTCAGCAGCTCCGCCATGATGACGCCGGTCTGGGCGTAGCCGTAGTCGTCCGACTGCAGGCCGGTGAAGATCAGGTCAAACTGTTCGTCCTTGATCGCCGCCACGAAAGCCTTGGCAATATTGAGCGCATCCATGGCGACGAAACCATTGTCTTCCAGGTGGATGGCCCGGTCAGCCCCCTTGGCCAGGCCTTCGCGCAGCACGGTTTGCGCACGCGCCGGTCCGGCGGTGATCACCACCACCTCGCCACCATGCTTTTCTTTCTGGCGCAGAGCCTCTTCCAGCGCAAAGGCATCCGGCTCGTTAACCTCATAGGAGACGTCATCGCGAATCCAGGTGGAGCTTTCGTTCAGCTTGAGCGGAGCGTCTTTCTGCGGGACCTGCTTCATGCAGACCAGAATCTTCATAGAGGGCTGTTCCTGTACCAAGAACTTAGATGATCAAAGGGGGCGTATTGTCAGGCCCCGCACCACAGATGAAACGTGTAAGTATAAATGAGAAAAGGGCTGAGGGAGCAAAGACCGAGCCGTCGACCCGGACGGGACGCTAAAATGAAGGCAATGCTCGAGAATACAGCACTGCTCCGCCACATCTACGAACGATTCAATGCCCGCGACATGGAATCACTGCTGAAAACCATGCACTTGGACGTGATCTGGGCCAATGGCATGGAAGGCGGGCATGTCTTCGGCCATGATGGCGTCCGCAGCTACTGGACACGGCAGTGGGCGATGATCGACCCTCACGTGGAGCCGATTGGATTCTCAATGGACGCAAATGGAGCGATAGCGGTGGAGGTTCACCAAACTGTACGCGATCTGGAAGGCAGCGTGTTGTCTGACAAGACCGTGCAACACCTTTTTCATTTAGAAAACGCCCTGATCAAACGGTTCGATATTCAAAACTGAACCGCCATCAGCGATACGCTCGCTCCGGCCGCTTTCAATCCAGAAACGCGACCGACTGCACTCCCGCGACCTCAAACCGCTTGCGGCAGCGCATGTTCTTGCACATGACCATGTCCTCGCGCCGGACCATGTAAGACTGGGCTTTGGCGAACTTGGCGCGATCGCGCTCGTCGGCCCGCGGGGGCAGTTGCCGCTTCTTGGTGCGCACCAGCCAGGAAAGCTCGTACTCATTCGACTGGTTGCAGTGAGGGCAGTTCAGCGTTGCCGGTTTCTTGGCTTCTTTCTCGTCAAAAAAATCGCGCTCGTCCATTGACACCATTTAACCACAGAGGGCACTGAGGACACGGAGAATTGTCACATGGTACGCGATCTGCAATGACGCTAACGCGAAAACTCGTTAGTTCGGCGCAAAGGCTGGTCTCGCATTCGGTGGGACGGGACTAGTGCGGTGCCAGTTCGGATAGCCCGAAGGCAACCTCCTCTGTGTTCCTCTGTGCCCTCTGTGGTTAAATTGGTTTTGTGCCGAAGAAGAAAAGGCCGAAACCGTTTCGCGCCACCACGGCCGTGAAAGCCATGGCCCGTACAGCCATCGGCACGCCCCCGCCGGTGAAACGGAAAGAGAGCAGGAAGCGCGGCAAGGCGGAGAAGCACCGGCCCACGATGGGCAGGCTGCTGTCTGAGTCTGAGTAGAGCTACTCCGGCCAGCGGCAGGTCACCACGCGCTGCTCGGTGTAGAAATGCACCGCGTCCTTGCCCAGGGCATGGAGATCGCCGAAGAAAGAATTCTTCCAGCCAGAGAAAGAGAAGAAGGCGACCGGCGCAGGCACGCCCACATTGATTCCCACCATACCGGCCGTTACGTTTTGCGTGAATTCCCGCGCGGCGGCTCCGGAGCGAGTAAAAATGGAGGCGGCATTCCCGTACTCCGATCGGCTGATCACGTCGAGCGCTTCCTTTCTATCTTTCACGCGCACGATCGAGAGCACGGGTCCAAAAATTTCGTCTTGGGCAATGCGCGAGCCGGGATTTACCTTGTCGAGGATTGTCGGTCCAACGAAATAGCCGTTCTCCTTGCAAACAGGGTCTTTGCGGCCGTCGCGCGCCAGCACGGCCCCGTCTTTTTCCGCCAGTTCAATGTAGCTGAGGATGCGCTTGCGCGCCTCTTGCGTGATGACTGGTCCCATTTGCGTTTTCGGCTCACAGCCTGCGCCCACGCTGAGCTTGTCCGCTGCCTGGACCAGCTCTTTCACCAGCGGATCAGCCGCTTCGCCCACGGCCACAACCACGCTGGTCGCGAGACAGCGCTCGCCGGCGCAGCCGAAGCTTGAACCCATGATCGCGCTGACCGCCGTTTTCATCTCGGCGTCAGGCAATACGACCGTGTGATTTTTCGCGCCCCCCAGCGCCTGTACGCGTTTACCGTTGTTCGCGGCCGTCTGGTAGATGTACTTGGCGATTGCGCTGGAACCCACGAATGACACGGCCTTTACGCGCGCATCGGTGAGCAGACAATCCACCGCCTCCTTTGCGCCGTGCACCAGGTTCAGCACGCCCGGGGGGAGACCGGCTTCATGCGCCAGTTCCACCATGCGTACCGCCGTACGCGGAACTTTGTCGGAAGGTTTGAGCACAAAAGTGTTGCCGCAGGCGATCGCCATCGGGAACATCCACATGGGAACCATGAAAGGGAAGTTGAATGGCGTGATGCCGACGCATACGCCGATCGGATTGCGCGTGGACCAGCCATCCACGTCGCGGCCAACGCGGTCCACGGTTTCGCCCATCATCAATGTGGGAGCGCCGCAGGCAAATTCCACGCACTCAATGCCGCGGTCAAACGAGCCGCGCGACTCCTCAATGGTTTTGCCGTTCTCCTCGATGATCAGGTCCACGAACTCCTGCGCGTGTTGCTCCAGCAGCTCGCGATATTTGAAGAGAATCTTGCAGCGCTGGATGACCGGGGTCTTGCTCCATGCGGAAAACGCATTGTGCGCCGCTTCGACCGCCGCCGCGATCTCTTCGGGCGTGCTGCGCGGCACTTCAGCCACAGCTTCACCCGTGGCGGGGTTGTATTGAATGTCCTTCGCGCCACGCGAGATTACGGCTTTTCCATTGATAAAAAGAGGGCAGGGTTTGAGATCGACAGCTGTGGTAGCGGACATGGGGCCTCCAACACGTCGTTCAGTGTGATTTTACACCGCGCCTGCCGCGCACTGAAGTCATTCCATCGTTGTGCGAACTACTGTTGTGCCAACCACGTCGCCATGTTTGCCTGCTGGAGCTGCTTGAACTCCATGCAATTGTCGATTGAGTTAAGACTTTGCTGGACCGCGCGTTCCGCGCCGGGAGCGCGATGCGTGGCAAAGAACTGCTTTACATCCTCTTGATCTCGCTGCGAGCAGGAGGCG
>DATNDP010000231.1:0-6293 GCA_035553195.1 Candidatus Acidiferrales bacterium | reverse complement strand
CCACTGGAGCCGCAGCCCTGGCTGCAACCGCTGGGAGGCTGCAGGTCAGGGTGGACTCCGTAAAAGAGGCGGTGAGAAGCAAAGGTGCCTATTGTGCTGTTGTGATACGCGCAGAAACCGCCCTGGACGCAACTCCTGGCGCCGCCGGCGGTGATTGTCTTTCCCGGCGGAAAGAAGATCATATACAGAGTGTCATCGTTGCCCTGGGCGTCGAACACGGGCGCCGGCAAGTGGCCGGCCGTTACCTGGGCCAGCAGCTCTGACTGAATTTGTCCATCGGTAATGGTGGGGCCGTCGTTGGACGGAGAGGGATTGATTGTGAACAGCCCGTCAAAGAAGCCATGCCCGATGGTCTGATTTGTACCGGCCGTTCCGTCGGCTGCTGTCACCCCGACGGTGCTATATTCATTCAACAAATCAAAGTAGGAACTCTGAGTTATGTCGTTATAAAACTGCTGGAGTGTAGGTGTTGCAGTGCCCGCAATGTTCGGCAGGTATGCGCCAGTCCCATAGAGGACCTGAATAATGTGAACATTGGCGATTACTGGGCCGCCAAAGTAGTCGGCATGGGCGCCCGCGATGGCAAACGGAGCAACGGGGGCGGCGGCCCCAACGCCTGGTCCATGCAACCTGAGAATCTGAATTGGAGGGCGCGGAAGGTGCCTGGTTGCCACCGCCTGTTGGAGAGTGGCGTTAGCAGCAGGTTTCGTACTCGCCGGTCCCGACGTAGCCTCTTGGTTACCCTTGGCGGGTGCACTTTGAGCCAAAATGCAAGATGGTGAACAGAAAAGGCCAGCAAAGGCCGCGCCCAAAAGCAGGCGCAAAGCCGCATTCTGAATTTTGTGGAAACGCTCACACACGTACATAAATTCCCCCGGACACTCTCCCGCACACCTCGGATCTGAGGTAAGTAGCTGGATTTGGGCACAAATCATACACGTTTCCGCTCTGGTTTTTCATCCAAAACTCCTCGTAATTTCGGGATGGATGCAGCCTTAGGATTGCCCAAAAAAGCGAGAACGAGGCGCTGTAGCAGCGTTGGAAGAGCTGATCCTGAGGTAAATGGCTAAGCCAGCACGGGTTTGCCCCGCCGCATAGCTTTGGCAAACTCCACCGCAGACAAGGTGTTCAAAACGTCTGCCCTGGTCAGCCACGCGCGCCGCAACTGTAAAACGCCGTAGCGGATCTTCTCCATGTGCGACGTGTGATGAGCGTCTGTATTGATGACGAACTTCACCCCTTTCGCTCTGGCCATGCGCAGATGCAGGTCGCGCAAGTCGAGGCGATCCGGATAGGCGTTATGCTCCATAGCCACTCCGGCCTTCGCCGCTGCGGCAAACACCTTGTCACAGTCGAAGCTGTAACCTTCGCGGCGCAGCAGGATGCGGCCCGTAGGGTGCCCAATGATTGATGTGTGCGGGTTTTCAATTGCGCGCAACAGGCGGTCGGTCATCTGCGGCGTCTCCTGGTTGAAGTGGGAGTGCACGCTGGCGATGACCAGGTCCATTTGTTCCAGCACGGAATCAGAGAGGTCGAGCTCGCCTTCGGCCAGAATGTCCACCTCAATGCCGGCAAAGATCGTGATGCCTTCGATTTCTTTGGCGGCTTGGCGGATGCGCTTGATGTGCTCTTCCGCGCGCCTGTCATCAAGCCCGTTGGCGAAAGCAAGATTCTTCGAATGGTCCGTGATGGCCATGTATTTGTATCCGCGTTCCCGTGCTGCAAGGGCCATCTCCTCGATCGTGCACTTGCCGTCAGTTTCCACCGTGTGCATGTGAACATCGCCCTGGATATCGGCTTGGCTGACCAGATCTGGCAATGTATGTTTTTCCGCGGCTTCGATTTCACCGTTGTTCTCGCGCAATTCCGGAGGGATCCAGTCCAATCCAAGCGTTTTGTAAATTTCTTCTTCGGTCCTGCCAGCAACGCGCTTGTCGTTTTCCATCCGCACCAGGCCATACTCATTCAGGGTATAGCCCTGCTTGAGAGCGCGTTGTCGCAGCGAGACATTGTGGTTCTTCGAACCGGTGAAGTATTGCATCGCGGCGCCGAAGGAGTCAGGAGGAAGCAGCCGCACGTCCACTTGCATGCCGCTGCGCAGCTTGACGCTGACCTTATTCTCGCCCCGCGCCAGCACCTCCATGATGCCGGGAAAATCGAGGATCTGTTCGATTACTTTATTGCGCTGCATCTCACTGGTACAGCAATTACCTGTGACGAGCAAATCGAGATCGCCTACCGTCTCGCGACCGCGGCGCAGCGAACCTGCCGGAGTCACTTTGTCCACGCCAGGAAGTTTTTCGAGCCGCGCCGTCATCTTGCTCGCAATCTCATCCGCGGTGTCCAGATGAAAGCGCCCCGTGAGCTGGCGGTAGCTCTCGATGGACTTCAGTATCTTCTGTTCGGATTTCTCGCTCAGCCGCGGCAACGTACGTAGCTTGCCCTCTTGGGCCAGCCTGGCGACGCCCTCCACGTCGCAAACCTGAAAAGCGTCCCAGATGAGTGCGATGGTCTTGGGTCCGAGGCCGGAAATCTTGAGTAAATCCAGCATCGACGGGCGATACTTCTGGAGCATCTGCTCATGCATCTCCAGCTTGCCTTGGGAAAATATCTCCCGAATATTGGCTGCCATGCCTTTGCCGATCCCCGGTATCGCCAGGAGCGCCTTCTGGTCCTGGTATATCTCTGAAAGTGGCTGGTCGAGAGACTCAATGGCTTCCGCGGCACGCCGGTATGAACGAATGCGGAACGGGTCTTGCGCTGCAACCTCCATCAGATCAGCGGTTTCATAGAGGATGTTGGCGATGGATTTGTTGTCAGTTGGCGTGGCCACGCCCAAATTCTAGCGCATGCGGCTCGCGGGGCAGAACGACAGTTTCCTTAGCCGTGCCGGCGATTTATAATTGAGAATAGCTGCTTGCTACGAAATCAGGGTTGTTTTGCAATGACACGACGCCATCATTCTGTTCGTTATCTGCTTTTCCTTGTGGGACTGGCGCTCACTGGGCTATTGCTGGGGTTGCTTTCTCGCGCCGAGGTCAGACGTGCTCCTTTTCCGCAAAGTCCCTCTGCGCAGAACGTCCGTGCCGCGACTGCGGACGCCACGCCGAATCCTTATCTCATGGATGGTGCTGCAGGGCCGTGCGCGATTGATTTGAATGTGACCGACACATCAGGCAAGCCAGTTGCGACCGCTCTCATCAAGGTCCACATTGCCTACGGTTTTGGAGGTTTTCATAAGCTCGACATGAGCGTGTATTCCAGTCCTGAAGGCAAAGCCAGATTTACTGGCATTCCCGCCAAACCGAAAAATGCTCCGCTCGAGTTCTACGTCAGCAAAGACAAACTGGTGGGCGTGGCCACAATGGATCCGGTCAAAGAGTGCCAGGCCAAACACGATGTTGTGATGGAGCTGCCGAAATCTCAGTAGGAAAGTAGAAGTTCGACGCCGGGACGCGTCACAAAACATCTCCTGATCAGTTGCCCTTGAGGAAGTATCCCGGCTCGAGGGGCAGTTTTCCATCCACCTTGAGCACATTGACGCGGCTGTTGATGGAATAGACGTCCACCAGACCCACCGCGCCGGGTATGGATTCCACGGATTTCAACAGTTCCGCTTCCGAGCCAACCACGAGCACTGTCTGGTGATGGGCCGCGATGATTCCCTGCAGGTCTTCCGGTTTCATATGATAGAGCTTTTCGATGGCTGTTTTCATTTCCGGAGTGGAAGGATCGCGGAGCACCAGCACAATCACCTTGCCGTCAGGCCATCTCGCCTTGTCGCATTTGAAGACCTTGGCCAGGTCGGAGGAGCTTAGGCCCCCTACGTTGTTCGTCTTGCCTACAACAACCGCGATCTGCCGGGCGGCACACGAACCCGCAAGAACAAATGACAGCAATGCGACGGTCAAGATCCGTCTGGGCATTGCTACAAGACTACTGATTGGGAATACTGAACAGCAAGTTACGGCGGTAATAGCGACTCTGTTTTCAATGACTTATCTTTTCATTCGGCAGCCAGGGCTTTTTCGCGCCTGCTGATTATGCGCCGGCGCTTTGCTGGGCTGCCGCGATCGGAAAATCCGATTCGCTCATTTTCCCGGAGTGGTTGATCCTCCTGCGGCCGGCTTCTCAAATTTCGAATCAGCGATCGGGACATTTTGCTCCACCTTGCTGATCTGGATGGTAAAACGTCCTCCAGGGCGGGCAACTGTCCATTGCAGCGGGATCTTGACTCCGCCCTCTTCACGATAATCTGCATAATCAATCTGGGTAGGATTACGTCCGACGGGCGTCTGAGCATACCGAATTGTGCGCACCAGCAGGCCTGAATCTTTATCGAAGAAAAGCCGAGTAGGTGGCTGGTCCTGGTTCAACCCGATCACCTGCACCGCATCGTGGCCGTTGATCTTTTCTGAGGGGCGCACCCGGAACTGCGCAAACATGGTTTTGAGCTCTGTGGGCCTCCGAAAGGCCGCGTCGAAGCTCACAGTTTCAGTCTCCTGGCGGCTCATCTCCCGCGGTGGTCTTGGCCCCGGATTGCCGAGCCATCCCGTATGACCGTCAAAGGCAGTAATGGTGTCACCATTGGGGGTGTGGACAATCGCGATTCGCTTATTCGGGACTTTGGCGAACACCTCCACCGCGAGATCTCTGCCGCCGACGTTGACGGTGCCGGTCTCAATCCGGCTGGTGATCTTTTCGAGAGCAGCCGCTCCGCCCACGGCCTGCACGTATTTGTTCAGGATATCGTCTGCCGAAGGCAGTGCCTGGGCAGAAGCCTCTGAGGGTTCCCTCTCAGCCGACTTGGGCGCTTCTTCAGCGAGCACGGGGACAGCCACGGGATTTTCCGCGCCGCGATGGCAGGAGAAGCAGGTGACCGCCTGCTCGCCTTTGAAGTTGTCGCGGTCAATGGCCATCTGCATCTCGATCATCTTGCGGGCGACCTGTTTGGGCTTTTTGTCGTCTTTTTCAAACGCCCCGCGCACGTGGCAGAACTCGCATTGCACGCCGAGAGAGCTGCTGATGAACTGCATGGCAGGCACAACCTCGTCCGCCGGAACGCCTTTGAGCACCTGGATGTTCTTGAATTGCTGCTCTGCCGGCTTTGTGCTTTGCTCTGGGGACTGGGCGGAAGAATAAGACAATGCAACAAGAATTACGGCGGTGGAAAAAAGACCTTTGATAACCCTGTTCATTCGGTTTCCTCGTGCGAGACTCTGAAACGAGGAAGTGTAAACGATTGCCGCTCCGAATGAAACAATCCCGTCGACTTTGCCCGTGACTCGCCTTCAGGAACTCAGACCGATGCCCAGCTCTTTCTTGAGGTCAGCGGCATTTTGTTCCACCCAATATTTCTTGTAATTCTCCACTGTCATCAACGTCCGCGGGATCATTCGATCGACGTACAGATTACCTGAGAGGTGATCGATCTCGTGCTGCAGGATGCGAGCGTGCCAGCCTGTGGCGTCAATGATCCTTCGCTCTCCGGTTTGATCAAGGCATTCCACTCGCACGCGGTGGCTTCTTGGGACCAGTGCCATCAATCCTTGTATGCTGAGGCAGCCTTCAAAAAATTCGACCCTCTCATCGCCCAGAAGTGTCAGCCGTGGATTGACGATCACCTGGAACGGAACAGGTTTACGCTCACGACCGGCGAGCTGTTCCGGCGTCCAGTCCTTCATATACTGCTCACGGTCTTCGATTACAGCTAACTGAATGCCACGCCCGATCTGAGGCGCAGCCAGACCGACTCCGGGCGCGGCATACATGACCTCTTGCATCTCTTCAATGAGCTCGCGGATTTCACGGCTGCGGATTTCATTCGGCCGCAAGGGACGCGCCGCCTTACGCAGAACAGGATCACCGGCTTGAACAATCTGAATAGCCATCGCGCAATCATACCGAGTCTTCCGACACGCGTGGGCGAGGGAGCCGCACACAAACCTGCTCAAGTTCGGCTAACTCTCGTCTTCCATTTCGCAGGTTTCCGCTGCGTGGCAGTTCTGGTACGAGCGGGTTGCGAATACGTGCGCTCGGCAGGTGGAAAGCAGGTTTGATGGCCGCCATAAGTCATCAAACCTGCGAACTGCTATTAATCGCTGAACACCAGATTTCCATTGCGGTCGTAAATCTGAGCGTGGTACCAATCGTAAACGTTGATGACAAATCCTGAGCCGTCTGTAGCGGAGCCACCGCCCGTGGTGACAGTGTCAGGCCCGCATAACACGCCTCCATCGGGTCCATACCCGTCGCTGCTGTTGTCAACCGTAAGCACGGGAAACAGATGTGTG
>DATNDP010000230.1:0-10308 GCA_035553195.1 Candidatus Acidiferrales bacterium | reverse complement strand
TCATGGTAGGCGATCATCGGGGGCGTAGAAGCCCAGGAGCAACGGAGTTTCTCTGACATGAGGAGACGATCAGTATACGGCTTGTCGGCGTGTGCGTAGTTCTGGTAGTGGCTGCGCTGGCTGCGTGCTCGCAGCCGGCATTTCTCGCATCGCGAACTGACCCAATGGTGGCGCTACGGCATGAGTGAGCGGAGCAGCATTCCAAATGTCGCGCCGATCACATAAGGCGATGACCCGCTTCTAGCGCATTCTCGCTCGCTATGCTCTTTACACCACATGGCCAGGTGTGTATATTGAATCGGTTCAATAAAGCCGGTCGAGCCCCTGCCTCGTCCTACATTCTTTCCATCCCTGGCTGATCCTTCGGTCTGCGGGAGATGCCAGGCCCACACTGACTCGCTCTGCACGAAAGGAGTTTCCCACTATGCAGTGTGTATTGGCTGCTCTCACGAACAAATGGTCTTCGCTCCTGTTGGCACTATTTTTCCTGGGCGCATCCGCAATTGCCACGCCCATTCAGATTTACGGAGCGTGGCATTGCGGCAATGACGCGTGCACCTGGGCCACCGTCCGCGACATGAATAATTTCGACCTCAACAACCATTGGCTCATTGATCGCGGTGACGGCGTACCCTCGGTCAATCTGGTAGTCCTCTCA
The DNA here is from genome assembly GCA_035553195.1 of Candidatus Acidiferrales bacterium. Classification (GTDB taxonomy): domain Bacteria; phylum Acidobacteriota; class Terriglobia; order Terriglobales; family Acidobacteriaceae; genus Angelobacter. The sequence continues at coordinate 9,650 of DATNDP010000230.1, read as the reverse complement.
TTTGTCAACCCGCTGAAGCTGCTCAATCAGACGAATGACGCTGGAACCGTTAACGGCGTTCCCGTGGGCATGAATCAGCAAATCGTCAGCTACTTCACTACCCACAATGTGCGTGTGATGCTCTCGATTGGTGGCATCACTTTCGTGAACGACTGGAACACGGCTTTATCCACCAATCCGACACAATTGGGTTTGAACGCCGCGGCCCTCGCCAAGAGCCTGGGCGTCGGCATTGAAATCGATTACGAAGAAAACACAACTCCCAACCTGACCGGATTGCAGGCCTTCATCAATGCTTATCGCTCGCAATTGCCCTACGATGCCACGGGAGCGAACGCCGCCGCGCGTTTGACGATCGACGTGGGCGCGGGCGATCGTTTTCTGATTGACCTGGACCGCAAAGCGACCAGCGATTGGCTCACTACCGCGAACCCGGTGCTCGATTATGCGAATGCTCTTGTGCCGAGCAAGCAACCGACCAATGCGTCGTCCGCCGAAGCAAATTGGCAGGAACATGTGGACGGTAAATCGAATTTCGCCCCACCCATCGGGCCGCTGGCGCCGGCCAAGTTCACTGGCAGCTTATATATCACCAGCGGGCACAACCCTCTTCCCGAATGTACGAATTTCGCTGCATCACTGGAAGATTCGACCGGAACCTTTGTGCAAACGGTGGCGCCCAACGGCGCGGGCACAACGGCCGGGATGCTTGGTTACATGTTTTGGGCTGCGGAGTGCCCTTCCACCAGGAACGTCTGCACCACGCCGCCTAACACTTGCGAGGGTGGAGTGGGCGTAGGCGCAAAAACCTACAACATTCCTTTGCCGATGCCGGCACTCCGGCAACAATAAGCACACAAGCCGGGTTCGTGGGCTGCAACCTGGGGGATGGGATTTCAAAGTTCGCGCGATCAACAGAAAAGCCCGGCACGACGCCGGGCTTTCATCTGGTCCGCACTTTCTCAATCGTGTGTAACGACGATCATGTTTCCACCACCAGCGGCAATCACGTTTCCACCGCCCGCCGCAATCACATTTCCGCCGCCCGCGGCGATGACGTTGCCTCCACCGGCTGAGATCACGCCGGCCGACGCGTTCACGGGGTTGAGCTTCTGCAAAGCGCCGGCCTTCACGGCAACGCCTCCGCGCACGCGGTTATTGGCGACCACCACGCCTTTGTACCAGTGCTGATTGTCCTGGCCGTTGCATGGCCAGAGGATAGAGGGTTGATTGCCGAACCACCAACCGCTTCCACCCTTGAGGTCAATGCATTTGCCATTCATGCCCACAAGCTGGCCGTTGACCATCTTCCACTTCTGGTTGGCGCCGCCATTGCAATCCCAGAGTTCAATCTGGTCGCCATCGTGCCCCAGACCGCCGGTCACGTCCACACACAAACCTCGCTGCGTGATGGTTCCGTTGGCATTGAACTGGAACTGCTCATTCGCCTGTCCGTTGCACGGATAGCCGATTAGCCGTGTGCCGCGCACGCTGCGGCCTCCTTCGGCATCCAGGCACTTGGCCCCCATACGGCTCACCAGAGTTACGCTCTGTGCGTGCGCACGCTGCGCTCCAAAAGACAACACACACACGAATAACGACGCGATACAAAGATTCAAACGCAAAGACACCTCAGTCTGCTCCTTAAACGATGGATTATGGATTGATGGAGAAAGCGGGTTGGGCCCGCGAGGCCTCCATCTGCCTCGCATTACGAAGTTCCTGGGGAAGTAACGCGAGTATAGCAGAGTTCCTGTTCGGCGCAACTTTGTTGTGGATTACATTTGTAACGTGACCACCATGCTAGCCATCAAGGCATGTGAAGTCCGGCATTGCGCTGCTGTGCTGTTGCGACCATTCAGGACATCTAAATTAGTAGCGACAAACACCGCGTTGCCGCAGAGGTGTTTCATGGCCATCATACGAACGTGCAAGAATTGCGGGCGCAAGAACCGTATTCCCGCAGCGCATCTGGCAGACAGCGGCCGTTGTGGCGCATGCAAGAGTGATCTGCCTGCCATCAACGAGCCGCTTGAGGTCGATGCGGCGATGTTCGACGACATCGTGCAGAATGCACGTGTGCCGGTGCTGGCCGATTTCTGGGCTGCGTGGTGCGGACCCTGCCGTATGGCAGCGCCGGAAGTAGCCCGCACCGCGGCTGATATGGCCGGAGAAGCAGTGGTGGTAAAAATCGATACGGAGCGCTACCCCGAACTGTCGGCACGATTTCAGATTCGCGGCATTCCCTACTTTGCCGTTTTCCATCGCGGCCGCGCGCTTGTGCAGCAACCCGGCCTGGTTGACCATCAGCAGATGGAGCAGTGGCTCAGGTCCGCGAAACTTGGATCTGTCGCGTAGACCGGTTTACCTCTTCTAAGTTGCAGGGCCGCCGAGACCGGTCAGCCGCTTACCAACTCCGAGCAATCCCAGCGACGATCCGCCCCAGCGCCTGCAGATCGCGGAGGTCGATCACTTCCGCGGGGGAATGAGAATAGCGCAGCGGCCATCCCAGCGCGACGTCGGTTGTGCCGTAGAGCAGAAATGCTGCGCCATCATTGCCACCGCCGGTAACGCCGTACTGGACGGGAATTTTGGCATTGCGCGCCAGGGTAACAACTTTTTCCTCCAGGTTGCGCGGCACCACGTTGGAATTGTCCACCGCGCGGACAACAAATCCTTTGCCCAGAATTCCATCGCCAAATCGTTTGGATTCGATCGGACTATCCGAGCTGACGAACGTATCCACCGCGAAGACATAATCAGGGGCGCGGCGTTGCTGTGCCAGATCTTTCGCCGCGGCAACCGCGCCTTCCAGCCCCAGTTCTTCGCGCGTAGACCAGATAAATGTCACGTCGCGTCCGTTCAGGTTCGGCCCCAGCGCCCATGTGGCGGCAATCAGGGCCGAGCAGCCGACGCGATCATCGAACGATCGCGCGCTCGCCCGCGGAGAAAGCAGATTGCGGTATTCCTTGGGAATTGTGACGAAATCGCCCGCCTTGATGCCGAGCTGCGCGACTTCCCCGGGGTTCTGCGCGCCGACATCCAGGCGCAGTGTCTGCCGTGGCCCGCGCGGCCATTGAAAATCAGCCTTCTCCCATCCCTCGGGCAGCTCCATTACGCCAGGGTGCATGCCGTTGGCTGAATGCACAAGTGCGGGATGGCCAAGAAAATATGCAGGCACGCCGCCGCCTTTGGAAATCAGCTCGAGAGCTCCATCGGGCAGGATGGAATGAACTTCATAGCCAATTTCGTCCTGGTGCGCCACAACAGCGATCCCAGGCCCTTTCCCGTTTCCTTTCCAATGCAAAATGAGATTGCCGGCGGGATCGGTCTGCGGCTTGGCCCAGGAAGGAAGCAGTTGCGCAATAGCTTTGGTTACGTTTCCTTCATGCGAGCTCACGCCGTATGTCTCAATCATGTGCTTCAGGATGGCTGCGTCGGCAGGCGCTGATGTGGGCCGTGGCGGAAGCGCAGGTTCATTGAGGGTCGTAACCGCAGGCGGTTGAATCTCTACGGCGGAGCCCTGCAGGTATCGCGAGAGCAATTGCACCAGGATAATCAGGTCGTGCGAATCAATGTACTCGGCAGGTGTTGAAGGCCAGGCAGTCGCAATGGCCAGATGAACCGTGCGTTCAGGTAATTTGGGCTGCGGCATATAGCCACCGCGAGGCAACAGCGGAGCGGAGGAATCCGTCTGCAAGGTGATGTTGTTCTGTGCTGCAAGCTGCTTCAAATCAGAAACGAGCCCGCTGTTCTCAGCCTTGCCTTCGACTTCCGCAATGAGCGGACCGGTCCCGGGCTTATGAGTAAAGCCGGTAGCTTCAGCTTGCTGCCGGCCGGGAAACTGCACCGGCCGCATGAGCCTGCCAATGTAGATCAATTCATCCGGCTTCTGCTCTTCCATTACGCGCTGCAGGCCGCGCGCGCCCAGCCACTGCTGAGCCACGAAGGCGAACGTAGTCGTGCCTTTCGTCTTTGCCGCATCAATGTTGGCGAGAAGCTCAAGCAACACCGCGGCGCCGAATCGGTCGCCGATGGCAGGCGATGCCAAACGTCCATCAGCCATCACGTATAGCGTGCGTGCGATGGCAAGAGGACTGAGCACGTCCGCGCCGGCAGCACGCGCCTCCGCTGCCGATGTGGCTCCCACGTCCACGTACATGTTATCCAGGTCGGCCATGCTGGGCGGATGCTGCCTCTGCGGCAGCAGATGCACACTCAATCCCGCAACTGAGCCGTTAATCCATTGGTGTTGCGGCGTTTCAATTTTGACCGGCTCAGCGGAGTAGAGTTCGTTAAACAGTGGCAGGTTCCCGCCCTGGGGAAGCCGCTGAAGCGTCAGATATCCGTCATCAGTGATTCCGCTCACCACAAACCCAGGCTCGTCAATGGGCGCGGCTATGATGCGGTGGGGCGCTCCGGAACCCACGGTTACGGTTACGTCGCCGAGATTATCAACGCGCGGCTTGTGAGCGGCCAGCAGCCGCGCAATTTTGGCGGAAAGGTCCTGCTCGTAGCCGGGTACGGCCGGCGTTTCCACCAGCGCACGCATTTCATCCGTGAGCCCTTGCTTTTGCTGGGCGGTTGCGGGCTGCGAGAAAAAATACAAACTGATGACTGCAAGCCAGAAAACTTGAACACTTCGCCTGAACTGAATCATGGGTCCTCTTGCTTCGGAGTTAAGGGAAAGAGCCTAAATGAGAGTGGGCGCAAAATCCAGTAGCTTCGTCGCCATTGAGCAGGAACTCCGAATTCCTGCGACGCGTGCCGTATTGACCTGAGGAGTTTGGGTGAATATACTCCCCGGTTCCCATGTTCACTCAGGCCAGCACAATTGGTTCAGGAGCCGCAGTCTTATTCGAGATCTATGGACTCGCCGCAGCCGGCAAGACTCGCCGCGGAAGTGCGGCGAAGGGCAACAATAACCAGCTTTCCAGAAAGCCTGGTGACCCGCGCAGAGTGCTCATGTACGGAAGACTACTGGAGTTGGCTCTCTATCGCGCTGAAGTTCTCCGCGGCCACGGTTTCAACGTGATTACGCCAAGAAACAAAGCCGAGGCCATAGCCGCAATCGAAGATGGCGAATTTGACACTCTCGTGGTCAGCTACACACTCTCCTCGGCTATCGCGGAAGAAATTGTTGAATTGGCACGGCAGAAGTGCCCAGGCTGTCCGGTGATTACCATCTCAGAGACGGGCAAAGTCGATCGCAGGCTGCGTCCAGATGTAGTGGTTCGGGCCAACGAAGGTCCTTCCGGGTTGATCAAAGCCTTGGAAGGCATTTTCCGCGCTCAGTAACTCACATACCCGCAGCCTTTATCCCACCTCTACCAGCCCGTACCGCCTTTGCCAGTGCTGCCGCAGATGCTGCATGATGCGTTCGCGGTCAGCGGCCGTGATCTCCGGATCCTTCTGCTCAACAATCTTGTTGGCCTCAGTGCGCGCAAGATCCAGCAGTTGGCGATCACGGAGCAGATTAGCCACGCGGAAGCCGGGCATGCCGGCCTGTCTCGTACCGAAGAACTCGCCTGGCCCGCGGAGTTCAAGGTCGCGCTCAGCAATCTCAAATCCATCCTGCGTTCGCACCATGGTTTTCAGGCGCTCCTCGCCTTCCGGAGAGATCTTGCCGCCGGTCATTAATACGCAATAGGACTTGGCCGCGCCGCGCCCGATGCGACCGCGAAGCTGGTGCAATTGTGAAAGCCCGAAACGCTCCGCGTGCTCAACCACCATCACGGAAGCATTTGGCACGTCCACGCCCACCTCAATTACCGTGGTCGAAACCAGAACGTCAATTTCGCCCTGCTGAAAGCGCCGCATGATCGCGTCTTTTTCATCCGCATTGAGGCGGCCGTGCAGCAGCCCGACGCGCAGGTCGGGCATGATCTTTTTGCTCAGCTCGTCATACATCTGCATGGCTGCTTTGAGGCCGCTCTTGCTCCCCGCCTTTGCAGCGGCAAACTCCATCTCCGGCTGTTCTTCTGCGCCGCCTTCAATCACGGGATAAACAACGTAAGCCTGCCGGCCGGCCTTGACTTGCTTACGCACAAATTCCCAGACCTCCGGCGCGCGTTCGTCTGATAGTTTCCGCGTGCTGATGGGAGTACGCCCGGGCGGAAGCTCATCGAGGACGCTGGTATCGAGATCGCCGTAAAGGGTAAGGGCCAGAGTGCGCGGAATGGGTGTGGCCGTCATCACCAGCGTGTCCGGTTCTGCTTCTCCTTTCTTCATCAGGCGGAAGCGCTGCATTACACCGAACCGATGCTGCTCATCCACAATCACCAGTCCGAGCTTGTGGAATTCCACTTTCTCCTGGATCAAAGCGTGTGTTCCGATTACGAGATGCGCGTCGCCCTGGCCCACATGGCGGCGAGTGTTGCGCCTGGTTTGTTCGTCCTGTGATCCCGTCAACAGCACCACGCGATACCCCGCGTTTTCCAGAATCTTGCGCGCGGACAAGTAGTGCTGCGTGGCAAGTATTTCAGTCGGCGCCATGAGCGCCACCTGATAGCCGTTTTCAATGGCGATGACTGCGGCCTGCAGTGCAACAATGGTTTTCCCCGAACCAACATCTCCCTGCAGCAGCCTGCGCATGGGCGAGGCGTGCTGCATGTCACCGGCAATTTCCTTGAGAACGCGTTTCTGCGCCGCGGTGGGATGGAATGGAAGGATCTTTTTGATCGCTTCGCGTACTTTGTCATTCAATTCAAAAGCAATCCCCGTGCGCTGCCGCATGCGGCGGCGCTTCAGCTCGAGTCCTATTTCCAGGAAGAAGAGTTCTTCGAAAATGAGCCTCCGGTGCGCCGGCGTCCGCTGCTCCGCAAGATCGGCAAACACTTCACCGGCCGGAGGAAAGTGAACTTCATTGAAGGCCTTACGGCGGTCCATGAGTTCGAAGCGACGGCATAACGGCTGGGGAATGCCGTCAGGAATATCCTGCTCAAGGTTCGCAAGAGCTCCATGAATGATGCGCCGGAACCAGCGTGAAGTAAGTTTTCCATTCGCCGTCGATTCATAGATCGGCACGATGCGTCCTACTTCGAGCGACTCGTATGCCTTGGCGTCTTGCTTTTCCTCCTCCAACTCGGACTGTGCGCCGTCAAGAATCTCAAATTGTGGCTGCGCTATCTGCAGTCCTTTGCCCTTCCAGCCCTGTTCCACCTTGCCGTAGAGCGCCACCAGTTGGCCCGGCTTGAACTTGTCACGCAAGTAGGCGCCATTGAACCAGATGCACTTCAAGGTAGAGCGCCCCTGCCCGGCCACCATTTCGAAAATCGGCATTACGCGCGTGCGGAACAGACCGGTGTTGCGGACCTCGGCGATGACCGTGGCCATCTCACCCGGCTGCAACTCGCCTATGCCGCGCGGGTTGAGGCGGTCTTCGTAGCGAAACGGCAGGTAATAAAGCAGGTCCTCGACCGTCGAGATGCCTTTCTGCTGCAGCCACTCCGCCACGCGCGGGCCAACGCCCTTTACGTATTTCACTTCTGTATGCAGGTCCAGCATTTTTGTTGATGATACATGCTCGGCAGGATTGCGGGGATGGCGGACGAAACCGCCTGAAGCGGCTGAAACTTAGACCGCTTCCAGCTTGCGCAGAGCAGTGATTTCCGACTCAGAATAGCCGATCTCCCGCAACACTTCATCGGTGTGCTCGCCCAGCATGGGCGCGCGATGGCGAATTCTTGCCGGGGTTGCAGACAAGCCGACTGCTGGCGCTGCCACAGGAACTGGCGCAGGTGTGCCGGGGAACTCAACTTCCTGCAGCAGTTTGCGCGCTCTTACTTGAGAATGTTCGAGCACTTGTTGTGGATCAAGCACGGGGCCGGCGGGGATGCGCGCTGCTTGCAGTTCGGCAATGGCCTGGGCCGTGGTGCGCGAAGCGAGCCAGGCATCCATGGCTTCTGTGATCGCCGCGTGATTTTCAGCGCGGTTCTGGTCGGTGCTGAATCGTGAATCGCCGATGAACTCTGGGCGGCCCACGAGCCGTACCCAGCGGGCGAACATCTCAGCGCCGACAATCGAAACCATTATCCAGCCGTCGCGGGTACGATAGCAGTCCGCGGGAGCAGCATAGAAACTGGTGTTGCCGATTTGCTGCCGCTCGATTCCCAGCACCTGCCGTTCCGCCAGGATGTTCTGCATAAAGGTGATGCCGGTTGCAAGCAGGGAACCATCCACCACCTGTCCAGCTCCGGTTTGCGCGCGGTGATAGAGCGCGACCATCACTCCAAACGCCGTATGCAGGGCCGTTCCGTAATCTTCAAAGGGGACCACAGAACGAACCGGCGCGCCGGGGAAACCGGTCAGGCTCATGGCCCCTGTCATCGCTTGCGCCACGGCATCAAAGCCCACGCAGCGGGCGAGCGGCCCATCCGGTCCAAAAGTGGAAATGCGTGCCAGAATAATGTCCGGTTTGACGGCTTTCAGGGCTTCATAGTCGAGTCCCATTTTCTGCAGCACTTCCAGTGGGAGATTGGCGACTATAACATCGGCCGTCCGCACCAGGCGGCGGACCACCTCTGCTGCTTCACGCTTTCCCAAGTCGAGGCTGATGCTGCGCTTATTGCGGTTGAGCGAGAGAAATCCCGTGCCTTCCCCTGTCTCAGCAACGGGCGCAAGGTACCGATCTTCACTGCCCTGGCGACGGTCCACCCGAATCACATCCGCGCCCATATCCGCCAGGAGCATGGCGCAATAAGGCCCTGCGATGAAGCGGCCAAAATCAATGACGCGAATGCCGGAGAGAGGCAGCGGAGTTTGCACGGCGAGATTGTAAATCAGTGTTTGGGCAGGTTTTCTTTCACCAGCAGTTGCACAATGCTGTCAATGACTCCCTGCACCCGTGCCGACGGCAGGTCGTGATTGTTACACATGATGGAAAACACAAAGTGTTCGCCGGATTTTGTCTCGCCGTAGCCGGAAAGTGAGTTTACATGGCTGAGCGTACCGGTCTTGGCATGAACCAGCCCGCCTGCGGGTGTGTTAAGGAAGCGCTCTGAAAGCGAGCCATCCACGCCGGCCACGGGCAACGATTCCTGGTAGGCGGCTCCCCATGGTTGCCGGGAAGCGTAGAGCAGCAGTTGCACAACCGCCGCCGGCGTGACCAGGTCCCGGCGAGAAAGCCCGGAGCCATCCATAAATACCGTCTCATCGTCAGTGATTCCGGCCTGCCGGAGAAACTGCTTCAGTGCGGCAACTCCTCCTTCAAAAGACGGCCCCGTGCCGGCAAGCTTGCCCAGCAATCGCAGATCGAGCTCGGCATGCAGGTTTTGGCTCGTCTTGTTGGTGACGCGCACGTCTTCAATCAACGGAAGCGAGATGTGCTCAGCCAGAACCGATGTAGCGGCTGGTGCGGAAGCCGGAGCTGTGATCCCCAGACCGGGCGCTGCCGGCTGCGGCGGAAGGGGTTGATCAAAAAACTGCGCAATGTCTCCGTGCTGCGCCCGCGTTTTGCCGGTCACGGTGATGCCGTGATGCTCCAGAATTTCCCGAAATAGCTGCGCTGTGTACTCCGCAGGGTCTTCAATGGCGATGGCTTCCTTCATCCCTTTGTCGCCGATGGGGATGCTCCCCCACAGGACTACCTGCTTCGATCCGGGGTCGCGATGAAGTCCCACCTTGCGCACAACGCCTGCCGGACTGGTCAC
>DATNDP010000229.1:0-38082 GCA_035553195.1 Candidatus Acidiferrales bacterium | reverse complement strand
AGCTTCCGTACCCGCTTGTACGGCGCCAGCGTTTTGCGGCTGTGCTGAAAGATAGAAAGTGCCAGTTCACGCGAGGGCTGGACGCCGCTGCGCAAGGTGACGAATGCCTTCACCACCGCAGTGCGGATGGGATCAGGCGATGGCACCACAGCGCATTCCACCACATCAGGATGCTCAATTAAAGCGCTCTCAACTTCAAAGGGGCTGATGCGGTAGTCCGAAGCCTTGAATACATCATCAGCGCGCCCTACAAATGTCAGGTACCCGCCTTTATCTCGTTGCACTACATCGCCCGTGTGGTAAAACTCGCCCTCGATGGGAATCGTCTTTCCGTCATCGCTCTGATAGCCCGGCATCAAGCCTGCCGGCGGCGGATCGAGGCGCAAACAGAGCTCGCCTTCTTCGGCTTCTTCGCCGTCGGTGTTGATCAGCGCCACCCGATAGCCGGGCATTGGCCGTCCCATGGAGCCGATTTTCAACTTCTGTCCCGGCGGATTGCCGATTTGCGTCGTAGTTTCAGTCTGACCGTAGCCGTCGCGGATCGTCAGTCCCCACGCCTTCTGCACCTGCTCAATCACTTCAGGGTTGAGCGGCTCGCCGGCGCTGGCGACTTCACGCAGGCGAACTTTCCACTGACCCAGGTTTTCTGTCACCAGCATGCGCCAGACCGTTGGCGGAGCACAGAACGTAGTCACACCGCAGCCGGTGAGCGTATCCAGCAGGCCGCGCGCATTGAAGCGAGCCTGGTTCAGGACGAAAACCGTTGCTTCGGCGTTCCAGGGCGCAAAGAAGCAGCTCCAGGCATGCTTGGCCCAGCCGGGGGAGGATAGGTTGCAGTGAATGTCGCCCGGCCGCAGGCCGATCCAGTACATGGTGGAAAGATGGCCGACCGGATAGCTGGTGTGGCTGTGCAGTACCAGCTTGGGCTTCGATGTGGTGCCCGAAGTGAAGTAGATCTGCATGGGATCATTGGCCATCGTTCCGCCGTCCGGCTGGAATACTGCCGACGCGTTGTAGCCCAGCTCGAATTCGTGCCAGCCCGGCGCAGCTCCTCCCACTGAGATCCGCGTGCAGTCCTTGGCGATGCCGGACAGCTTAGGCGCAAGCTCAACCGCGCACACCACCTGGCGAACACGACCGCGCTGAATGCGGTCATCTAGATCATCGGGAGTCAGAAGCGTAGTCGCTGGAATAATCACGCCGCCCAGCTTCATCACGGCCAGCATGGTCTCCCACAATGCCGGAACGTTGCCCAGCATCAGCAAGACTCGGTCGCCGCGCCGCACGCCCAGACTGCGCATGTAGTTTGCAATGCGCGACGAGCGCTCCGATAGCTCGGCAAACGTCAGCTTGGTGGAACGTCCGTCTTCGTACGCAACCCACAGCGCAGTCTGATTGGCGCGCTCTCCTGCGCCAACTAAGTCAAACCAGTCCAGCGCCCAGTTAAAGCGCTCCAACTTCGGCCACTGAAACTTCGCGTAGGCAGTTTGGTAGTCATCACGGTGCTGGAGGAGAAAGTCACGCGCAGCACGGAAAGCTTGTGTGGCTTGCGAAGGGACTCGAGTGGGAATGGTGGTCATGACGACACCTCGCGTTTAGATCGGCCGCGAATCAACGCGAATGCACACAAATCAGAGGAGGGCAGGCCACAAAGCAGAATTGGTGTGTATTCGCATTCATTCGCGGCTTAACCCGCTTTTACCAGTTCCTCCATCTCCCTTTCCCCAATCACCTTCACCCCAAGTTCCCGCGCTTTATCCAGCTTCGATCCCGGATCCTCTCCGGCCACCACGTAATCCGTCTTCTTACTCACCGAGCCTGAAACTTTCCCTCCGGCATCCTCAATCAGCTTTTTAGCGGCGTCACGCGAGTAGTTGGCCAGCGTTCCGGTGATTACAAAGGTCTTGCCGGCCAGGGCCGTGCCGCGCTCGCGCTTCTTGCCGCTCATGGTGAGGCCGTGCTCTTCCAGCCGCTTCACCAAAGCTTGATTACGAGGTTCATCAAAAAATTGCCGGATACTTTCGGCGATACGCGGCCCAACTTCATTGACTTCCTGGAGTTGTTCAATGGAAGCTTCCATCAGCTTCTTCATGGAGCCAAAGTGCTCCGCCAGAAATTGCGCCGTCCTCTCTCCCACAAACCGGATACCCAGGCCAAAGATCACGCGCTCCAGCGGCAGCTTGCGTGACTGCTCGATCTCATTCAGCAGGTTCTGCGCCGACTTGTCGCCGATCCGCTCCAAGGTGAGCAGCTTGTCTTTGTTCAGCTCGTAAATATCGGCGATGTCTTTCACCAGCCCGCGATCGCAGAGCTGGTTCACCAGGGACTCTCCCATTCCTTCAATGTTCATCACGGAGCGAGCGGCAAAATGCAGGATGCTTTCGCGCAGCTTGGCCGGACACGCAGTATTGACGCAGCGGTGATCGGCCTCGCCCTCCACGCGGACCACGTGGCCGCCGCAAACCGGGCAGCGCTCCGGCATTTGAAATTCCTTGTGCCCGCGCGGGTGGTCCTTGTCTTCAATGACTTTCACGACCTTGGGTATCACGTCGCCGCCGCGCTCCACCATGACCCAGTCGCCGATCTTCACGCCCAGGCGCTCGATCTCATCCATGTTGTGCAGCGTAGCCCGGCTCACAGTGGTGCCGCCAATGGGAACCGGCTTGAGCCACGCCACCGGCGTGAGCTTTCCGGTGCGTCCCACCTGCGGCTTGATGTCCTCGACCTGCGTAGTACCGTTCCGCGCGGCGTACTTGTAAGCAATGGCCCAGCGCGGCGCTTTTCCGGTGAAGCCCAGCCGCTCCTGTGTGCGCCGCGAATTAACTTTAATGACAACGCCATCGATTTCGTACCCGAGCGTGTCCCGCATCTGCTCGGCTTTATTGATGAAGGCAAGCACCTGGTCGATGTTCGTGGCTACAGTGTGGTTCGGATTCACTTTGAACCCGATATCGTGCAGCGCGTCCAGCGCGTTGGCGTGATGGTCAGGAAAATACTGTCCGTTCACCAGCAGGAAATAGGCATAAAAATCGAGCCGGCGCTGGGCCACGATATTCGGTTCCAGCACCCGTATGGTCCCGGCAGCGGCATTGCGCGGGTTGGCGAACTTGCTCAGGTTCTGGCGCTCGCGGTCTTCATTCATGCGCTCAAAGGACGCAATGGGCATGATGACCTCGCCGCGGACTTCGAAATCCGCGGGAACGCCCGCCTTCTTCAGCTTGGCCGGATCAATCGACAGGGGAACCGATCGGAGCGTACGGACATTGGAAGTCACGTCTTCGCCGACCGAACCATCGCCACGCGTGACGCCTCTCTGCAACTTGCCTGCGCCATAGGTCAACGCCAGTGACATACCGTCCAGCTTGAGCTCGCAGACGTATTCGATTTTGTCCGAGCCTGCCAATTCATGCACGCGCCGGTCCCAGTTGCGCAGTTCCTGCTCGTTCAAGGCATTGTCGAGCGAGAGCATGGGCCGCGAGTGCTCGACTTTCAAAAAGCCTTCGCGTGGCTTTCCGCCCACGCGCTGTGTAGGCGAATCCGGCGTAATCAGCTCCGGATGCGCCGACTCCAGTTTCTTGAGTTCCTGCATAAGGCGGTCAAATTCCGCGTCGGGAATTTCCGGCGCATCCTGCACGTAATAGAGGTATTCGTGACGGCGGATCTCCTCGCGCAGCTTCTCGATTTTCTGTTCTTTGGCTTTGTCTTTTGCGGCCGTAGGCATCGGGAGAATTATATTTGGTTGCGTGCCGACACTGTTCAGGATGCAGCAGCCACGACTCCTCGGCGATCTACAGATAACAATGTCACCTGCAATAAATGTGTGGCACAGGCGCCCTCGCCTGTGCGTCAAACATTGCTGGAACGAGTTTGAACGCGACGCCAGAACCCAACGGCGAACCGCCGGGAAAGCCATCGGCAATTATTTTGACGCTCCGGGAAGCGACAAACGTTCTTGCATGCTACGCTGCTATTTCTTTTGCTCAGGCGAGGGCGCCTGTGCCACACATTACCGTTAACTGCCAGTTCTGAAGCCAGAAAGCACATCGCGTGCTATAAAGCACGTTGATATCAGATGTGAGTCCTGGTTTTGAAGTACAAACAATTTAGACCGTGAAGAAAGTCCTGCTGCTTTACAACCCGTCCTCCGGCCAGAGGCGCGCGCGTCGCGCCGAAACCATTTCCAGAATTGCTGAGCTCTATCGCTCGCACGGCTTGCAAGTGGAGCAATGCGCGACGACACACGCGGGCAGCGCTATCGCCCAAACGGAACAGGCCGTGAGTGTCGGCTTTGATACGGTGATTGTTTGCGGAGGCGATGGCACAGCCAACGAGGCCGTGAATGGCCTGATGCGCGCCGGATCGGAGGCCGCATTGGGCGTGGTGCCACTGGGCAGCGGAAACCTGCTCGCAACCGATCTTCGCCTTCCGGTGAATCCGCTCGCCGCCGCAAACACGCTGCTGCGTTACAAGCCGCGCGCCATCCGGCCAGGCCTGATTAGTTCGCAAGGCGGCAGCGGTCCGCAGAGCCGCTACTTCATTGTGGCTGCGGGCGTGGGCGCCGACGCAGACCTGATGTATCGCACTGCTGTGGAGGTGAAAGAACGCTGGGGGCGCAAAGCGTATTTTATCGAAATGGCGCGCATGACCCTGCGGCCGAATTTCCCCATGTTCCATGTGGAATGGAGAGAAAACGGCGGAGCCGAGCGCAGCGCAAACATCGCGCTGGTGATGGCCATTCGCGCCCAGCGTTTCCCCGGCATGCTGCGGCGCGTCCGCCTGGGCTCCGCGCTAACTCAGAGTCACTACCGCCTTCTGTTGTTCAAAACCGATCGCGTGACCCGCTTCCTCAACTACTTCGCCAGCGTGGCCAGCGGCTTCAACTGGAGCGTGCCCGATGTCGAGGTGGCGTCTGCTGACTGGTTCCGGTGCACTCCTTTTGAGGCCGGCCCTGCAGCTCACATTCACTCTGAAGCCGACGGCGAGCTACTAGGCCGGCTGCCGGTGGAAGTAAGCATCGCCGAAAAGAGCTTTCAGTTGCTCATGCCGTAACCCGTACTTTGCCGCGATCAAAAGGCATACGATGCACCGAACATAGGGCAAAGCTCCAACCCTCCGACTCCTCTGTTCCTCTGTGTTTTAATGGTTTCCAGCCCGCTTCCAAAAGTGTCCGGAAATGGGATAACCTCAGCTTACGTATTGCCCCCGAGTCCGTCCAAGTAATTGCAGGCAGAGAGGATTGCGAGGGAACCACAGATGCCGGCCGAAACAGCAGTTTTTCAGGCGACGGTTGGCGCGAGCGGAAACAAACGTTACTCCCAGTCATCGGGAGCCATGGTGAGTCAAGCCCTAAGCCGAGTGAATGACAGTGAACTCATTCGCGCCGCTCAGCGCGGAGACCGTGCTGCGTTTGAATCGCTGGTGCGCCAGTATGACCAGGCGGTATTGCGCCTGGCGCTGCACCTGACCGGGTCAGAGCCGGACGCACGCGACGTCTATCAGGAAGCTTTTCTCAAGGCTTACCGGCACATTGGCAACTTTCGCTTTGAATGCTCGTTTTATACCTGGATTTACCGAATCGTGACCAATCTGTGCCTGGACCACCTGCGCAAGCGGCAGACGCGCAAGGAAGATTCCGGCACGGTGATCGATTCAAGCGGGCAGGAAGTGGACCTGCTGGATCGCGTGTCCGACGACCGCGCGGGGGCAAATCCGGAACGCGACCTGATGCGCCGCGAACTGGGCGACAAAATCGCCGCAGCTTTGACCAGGCTGACGCCGCGGGAGCGGATGGTTTTCGAGCTGAAACATTATCAGGGGCTGCGCCTGCGCACGATAGGCGAAATGTTGAATACAACGGAAGAGACAGCGAAGAACACGCTCTTCCGGGCGACACAGAAATTAAGAAGCGCGTTGGCGCCGATGCGGTAGTTGGTAGTTGGTATTTGGCAATTGGTACTTGGTAGCAGCCGGGCGCGAGAAAGCACCAAGTACCGATTACCAAATACCAAGTACCGGAAAAGATTTTTTATGAAATGTGAATGGACCAAAGAAAACGTTGTCCTGTACATGTATGACGAGTTACCGGACGACGCCCGGTTTGAATTCATGCACCACATCCAGCATTGCGAAGACTGCAAGCGCGAGTTGGAGGCGGCGCAGGGGTTTAAACAGGACATGTCTGCCATGCCTGCGCCGGAAGTTTCTCCGAACTTCCTGGCGTCAAACCGGATGCAGTTACAGGAAGCCCTGGAGCATGCTCAGCAGAACCGCAGTTTCTGGGGCATGTTCATCTTTGACTTCGCGGCATGGATGCAGCAGATCAAATTGGCCCCGGCGCTCACGGCGGTGCTGCTGATCGTGGGATTCGCGGGCGGCAGTCTCACGACCTGGCGGCTGGCGCAGGGCACTGAGTCGCCGGTGGCGGTGAATACTGGAACAATCGGGACCCCGCAGGACTACAACATCGCTGCCATCAATTCCATTGCTACCGATCCAGACTCAAATCACGTCACTATTAAATATGACACATTGCGTCCACAGACCGCAGAGGGCTCTGCTACCGATCCTCGCATTCAGGAACTGCTGTTGCTGGCGGCGCGCAACAACCGCAACTCCGATGTCCGGCTGGATTCCATCGATCTGCTGAAGGGCAAGGCCCAGGACAATGAAGTGCGCGATGCGCTGATTTCCGCGCTCCGCTATGACAGGAATCCCGGCGTGCGTCTGAAGGCGCTGGACGGGCTCAAGAGCTACGTGAAAGACGATGTCCACGTGCGCGACGCCGTGCTGGAGGCGCTGCTGCATGATACGAATCCTGGCGTCCGTTCTGAGGCGATCAGTCTTCTCGATCCGGTGAAGGCGGACAGCAGCGTGCGCGAAGCCCTTGAGGTTTTGGCACAGCACGATTCGAACGAGTACATCAAGACGCAGTCACAGAAGTATCTGGCAAGCACAGCTCATCTCGATTAAGGCAATTCAACCAACATGAAGAGATCAATACAACTCGCGACGTTGCTGATGGCCACCGGGCTTGTGGCAGTCGCGCAAACCGGTAACACTCGTATGTACCGCTCAGGCGGCGAATGGGTGCAGGAAGTAAGAGGCACGCTTCCGGCCAGCAAAATAGTGAAGGTCAAATCGAGCGCCGGCTCCATCCGCATACAGGGTGGCTCGCAACCCAATATTACATATTTGATCCGCGAGCGTGTCCGCGCCAGAACCGAGGAGGCCGCGCGACGCGAGATCAATCGCATGAAATTTACCACCTTCTCATCCGGCGGCGCCGTTCTTCTCAAAGCTGAATGTGAAGGTGAGGACGGCGGTTCGATCGATTTTGATGTTCAAGTGCCGCGCCAGACCACTGCGGTGAAACTGGAAACCAATGGCGGCCAGGTCAGCGCGGACAATCTGGCGGGCAAAGTAGAAGCGAGCACGGGCGGGGGGAATATCCATCTCGACAAGATTGATGGCGCCATCTCTGTGGCCAGCGGCGGCGGCCAGATTGACATCGGTAACGTGGGCAATGACGTCGCGGTTTCAACCGGCGGCGGGAACATCCACATAGGATCGGCTGCCGGGCGAGTAGTCGCCAGCTCCGGCGGTGGTGACCTGCATGTGGGTTCCGGAAAGCTGATGACGCTGGAGACTGGCGGCGGATCCATCCAGGTGAACAAGTGCGAGGGCCAGATCAAAGCGGAGACTGGCGGGGGCACCATTGATTTGAGCGAAATTGAAGGCCCAGCCACAATTGAGAGCGGCGGCGGCGGAATCAAGGTGGGCGCTATCCGCAAGGGATTACGCGCGGAAACCGGCAGCGGCCCAATCATTGCCACCCTGACGCGAGGCACGAGTTTTACCGACTCCAGGCTGGAGACTTCCGTGGGCGACATCATTGTCTATGTGCCGGACGGGCTCGGCGTCACCATTCGAGCTGCCGTCGAAGTCGCGCGTGGTGATGGGATTCGCAGTGATTTCCCTGAGCTGAAGATTACGCGCTCCGGCAATATTGGCCCGCGGGAAGTGTTTGCCGAAGGCAGCCTGAACGGCGGCGGCCCGGTGTTGCACGTACACACCGCCACCGGGAATATTCAGTTCTTGAAAGTGAGCAAGCAGTAGGAGAAATAGGAGCAATTTCTATGATGCGAACTCAATTAGCGGTTCTTGCGGTGGCGCTTTGCACCGTGGCAGCGCCGTCCAGGGCGGGTGTCGCTCAACCTGGAGCCCAGCCGCAACCTGGCCTGAACCAGACGCCAGAGGTCCATCTTTTGGCGGCAGGGCGCTCGTATCTCGGTGTGGACATTCGCGACATCACAGAGGACCGGATGGCCGCCCTGAAATTGAAGGAAGAGCGCGGCGTGGAGATCACGGCCGTCGATCAGGACGCCCCCGCAGGCAAGGCCGGCTTACATGAGCATGATGTCATCCTCGATTACAACGGCACGCCCGTCCAGAGTGAAGAGCAGTTGCGCAGGCTTATTCGTGAGACTCCGCCGGATCGCACCGTAGCATTAGCCATCTCGCGTGACGGTACTCCCATGAAGATCAACGTCCAATTGGCTGACCGTGGAAAACTCATTTCCCGGAACCGCGCCGTCATCATTCCCCCAGTCTTGGACGTTCCCGATTTTGGCAATCGGTTTGACGTACCCGGCAATATCTACGTGCTCCGCAGCTCGTCAGCAGTTTTGGGCGCTCAGACGGAAAATCTCACCGCGCAGTTGGGTGATTTTTTCGGCGTCAAGAACGGCGAGGGTGTGCTGGTGCGCTCGGTTGAGAAGGGCAGCCCCGCAGACAAGAGCGGCCTCAAGGCCGGTGATGTAATCGTCCGCATCGATAATGAAAAGCTGTCCGACAGAAGTGATCTGGCGCGGATGATGCGTAAACATCGTTCCGGCGGCAAGATGAACCTGAGCATTGTCCGTGACAAGCGCGAACAGAATTTGAGTGTGGATTTACCGCAGCGAGGCAGGGATTCGTCGGCCCTTTACATTGATAACGACTCTTTCGCATCACTCGAAGATCTGGGACCGCAACTCGAATCTGCTGCCCGCAAAATGGCCGAGCTCAGCGCCGATAATGACCTCGAAAAGGCCATGCAAGACTACGAGAAAGGCATCTCCTCCTACGGCGATACGATGAAGCAATACAAGAGCCAGTATAAAGACTGGCAGAAAGAGTTGGAAAAAGAGCAGAAACAGCTCAAACTCTACTTCAGCCCCATGCTTTAATCTCCATTCATGCTCTCCGGGAGCGTGGCTTTCTTAGCCACGCTCTTTTTCTTTGCCGCACTGCGGCAACGCCAAATGCCACTGGTGCGTTCTACTCTTACGAGCAGAAGAATCTGCTGTGGAGGCTCTATGAAGAAGGTGCTTTGCATATTGACGGCGCTGTTCGCAATCAGTTGGGCTTCAGCGCAGACGAGTGGTTCCAGCGATCAATCAACAGACCAGGGAAGCCAGAAGATGCAGAAGGGCATGCACAAGAAAGGCGGCGCAGGCACTCTAACCGGCTGCCTGAGCGGCCCGAATGACGAAGGCGTTTATGTTCTAACACATGGCAAACGCAAGGTTGAGGTCGGCGGCAATGATGAACTCAGCAAACATGTCGGCCATACGGTAAAGCTGCATGGAACCTGGGCTAAGGCGTCTGACATCGGGGAGAAGGAAGCGTCTGAAGCTTCAGAAAAGTCGGAAAAAGGAGAGGCCAAGGAAGAGCAGCACGAACGCCATTTCAAGGTCGCATCCATTGACCACATCTCTGATACCTGCCAGGCGGGAGGCAAGATGAGCGGAAAAATGGGTGGTCATCACCACAAGATGGGTGGCACATCGGGCGGCGCTGAGGCCAGTCCCTCTCCATCCCCCTCTCCGTCTCCTCAGCCATAACTTCGCGCTTACCGGGAGCGCGCTGCCCCGGCGCTCCCTTCTTTTTTATGGCGGGGTCAGTTTCAGCAGGGTCGCTGGATTCAGATACTCGCCCTGCCAACGCACAGCAAAATGTAAGTGGGGCCCCGTCACGCGACCAGTTCCTCCGCTCAGGCCCAAAAGCTGCCCTTCACGTACCTTCTCTCCTTCCTTGACCTTGAATTTCGAGAGGTGCATGTAGATTGTCATCAGGCCCTGGCCGTGGTCGAGCATTACGCAATTGCCTTCGAAATAGAGATTGCGCGCCAGAATGACTGTGCCCGCGTTGGCCGCGCGGACCGGAGTTCCCGTGTGCACACGGAAATCAAGCCCCTCATGCTGGCTGCGCTTGATTCCGTTATAGACGCGCGCCGAACCAAAGACTGCTGTTACACCTGCGGATGCCGGAGCCTCAAACTGCCCGCTCCATAGCGATTCATCGGCGCTTTCAGAGAAGATCTTTTTCTTGAGGTTCTGCTCTTCTTCAACGCGTGCCAGGGTTGCTTTGGGCGGCTGCACGTACTTTGAGGCGACCGTGATCGTTGTAGATGGATAGCTCGCCTCCATCACGCGCTCTGGCTGGCTGAACTGGACCTTGCCTCCGCCGGCCGTTTCACCTTCGAGATTAAGGGCATATTCGGCCGGCTTTTCATCGAGCGGCACACCCGCGATCGCATACCAGCAATGGCAGGTTTTGCTTTGTCGAAAGCTGATCTGGTGTCCCAGCCAGTCGCCTCTCAGGGAAAGAAGGTGCGGCGGCCCAACAACGCGGAAAAGAACGGGCGCGCCGTTGACCAGCGTTTCAGGTTGCTGTTCAACGCGCCAGCGGCCGCTTTGGACACCTGAAGCAAACTCCGTCATCAAAGCGAGCAAAACGGCGGCCACGGCACAATGAATCTTCAATGCTTATTCGGTCCACCGGTGGAAGATCAAGGAGCCGTTCGTACCCCCAAATCCAAACGAGTTCGAGAGAGCGATGTTGAGGAGTGCTTTGCGCGCGGCGTTGGGAACGTAATCCAGATCGCACTCCTGATCGGGGGTCTCGAGGTTGATGGTCGGAGGCAGAATCTGATCCCTCAGCGCCAGGATCGTGATCCCCGCTTCCAGGCCGCCCGCTCCGCCCAGCAGGTGCCCGGTCATGGACTTTGTGGAACTCACAGCCAGATGCGGATGGTCGCCGAAAGTTCGTTTGATCGCTTTGGTCTCAAGAACGTCACCGATTGGCGTTGACGTTCCATGAGCGTTCACGTAATCGATGTCGTTGGGAGTGATCTTCGCATCCCGGATGGCGTTCGTCATCACGCGGTACCCACCTTCGCCTTCCTCGGCCGGCTGGGTAATGTGGTAAGCATCCGCGCTCATGCCGTAGCCAATGATCTCCGCCAGGATGTTGGCTCCGCGTTTGCGCGCGTGATCCAGTTCTTCCAATACCAGGATTCCAGCGCCTTCCCCAATCACAAAACCGTCGCGGCCGGCGTCCCAGGGACGGCTGGCTTTTTCCGGTTCGTCATTGCGAGTGGAAAGCGCGCGCATGGCGGCGAATCCGCCAACTCCCATCGGTGTGATGGCAGCTTCACTCCCGCCCGCGATCATCGCATCAGCATCGCAACGCTGAATGATCTTGTAGGCATCTCCAATGGCGTGTGCACTCGTAGTGCACGCGGTGGCGGTGGCTTCGTTCGGCCCTTTGGCGCCGTAGCGAATGCTCACATGCCCCGCGGCCAGATTCACGATTGCGGCAGGAATGAAAAACGGCGAAATCTTGCGCGGGCCGCCTTTCATCAAAGCCTCGTGTTCGCGCTCAATGACGTCGAAACCGCCCACCCCGGAGCCAATGTGTACGCCCACGCGGTCGGCATTCTCAGGCGTGACCGGCAGCCCTGACATCTTCATCGCTTCATCCGTGGCAGCCATCGCCAGATGGATGAAGCGCCCCATCTTCTTCACCTCTTTTTTCTCGATGAAGTTCAATGGGTCAAAGTTCTTGACTTCGGCAGCGATCTGGCAGGCATGGCCGGTGACGTCAAAGTGTGTGATCTTCCCTACGCCACTGCGTCCTTCAACAATGCCCTTCCAGACCTCGGCGCTGGTGTTCCCAACGCCGCAGATCATGCCCAGGCCGGTTACGACAACCCGTCTGGCCAATTACTTGCCGCCTTTCGCGTGCTTGTCAATGTAATCGACGGCGTCCTTCACGGTGCGGATCTTTTCGGCGTCCTCATCGGGAATCTCGATATCGAATGCCTCTTCGAAAGCCATGACCAGCTCGACTGTGTCGAGCGAGTCTGCTCCGAGGTCATCCACGAAGGAGGCATTGGGGGTAACTTCGCCCTCGTCCACTCCAAGCTGCTCAACAATGATCTGCTTCACTTTATCTTCAACTGCTGCTGCCATAGGATGTGTCTCCTTCTCTGCTGTCTCCTGAATTTTCGCTCCAGGGCGGGATCACGGCTTGATAGACTGCACGTTCTTCGTGGTGTTCTCCGCTCTCTCCATTCTGAAGACTTCTTCCCCTGCCAGAAGAGTTCGTCTTTCTTCATGGAGTTCCGCTCGCGGAGCTTCGATGAGGAAACATCCGCAATCGATCAGAAGTTATATTGCCACCGCTACTCTAACAAATTCATTCGTATGCTTCTGGGGTTACAGAAACTCCTGATGCGGCAAACCCGCTAGTGTAATTGCTGGAAAAAAGGAATGTAAAGGGCACCCCTCAAGCAGGCCTCCGGGCCGTAACCAGCGACTGCGGCAGCGGGTCAAGCGGCACCAGTTCGATGCCCTCAAACCCAGCATCCCGGCACATCCATCTCAGCTCCTGGAATGTATATGCGTCTCCCTGCGGCGTGGTGCTGAGCATCACCGCGCTGAAGTTGGCCGGGATAGGAGGCGACACCCGGTCTTCGTTGGGGACGAATTCCAGGACCACCGCTGTCCCCCCAGGGTTCATCGCCTGGAAGCACTTCCGCAGCAGTTTGGCGTTTTCTTCCGGCGCAAAATGATGAAGGAAATTCGTCAGGAGGACGGCGTCATAGCCTTTGCCGAACTCCACGGTGAAAGCATCACCTGAGATCAATCGATGGCGTTCACCCAGGCCAAACCTCTGCGCGTTCTCTGCAGCCACATGCAATACATTGGCCCAATCCAACGCGTAAATCTGCGCCGCCGGGATTTTCTGCGCGACAGTGATGCCGAAAATCCCATGCCCTGCGGCAATATCGAGAACTTTGGGTGACGTTTTGCCCGCCAGCCGAGGCTCCAACAACTCAGCTATAGCATCAGCCTGAGGCTTCATCAATGGCGCCATGCCACGAGCGAAATCTTCCCAAACAGGATCTTCAGCTTTCAGCGTGCTCTGCCCCGCGGGCGCGCCCCCCTTGCGTACCGCCTCGGCAAGATTCGCCATGCTTTGCGTCTGGGATGGATGCAGAAGAAAATTTAACGCCCCGCCGAGGTATGCGGGAGAACGCTTGTCCAGGAAAAAAGCCGTATCCGGTGTGAGCGAATACTGGCTCCCTGATTTGGAGAGAAAGCCGTGCGCGGTAAGGACGTCGCACAGAATGCGTGTTCCTCGCTCGGAGGCTCCGCATGCCGCGGCGATCTCCTGCGACGTGTGCTGCCCCTGCGCTATCGCGGAAAAAATGTCCAGGTCAACCCCGGCCTTCAGAATGTAGGTTCGCTGATAGCTCTGGATGGCGGCAAAAATGGCAATTGGTGATGGCTGCTGGACCGAACCCTGTGAAGTGGACAAACGAAACCTCCCTGCTCCGCATTTTATAGGCTTTACGGATTTTCAGAGCGTCGCCGCCTCCCTTACAATGGCAGCTTGTCTTTTCACTCGCTCCTGCTCAAGCTCACAGCCTGGATTGCGGCCCTCAAGACTCTTGGGGCATGGGGGCTCCTCCTTTCCGCAACGATTGACAGCATGGCAATTCCTATTCCTGTGGATGCGCTGATCGCGAGCTATGCATATTCAACGCCCCATAAGGCCTGGCTCTATTGCGCTGCTGCGGCTGCGGGTTCCGCCCTTGGCTCCCTGCTGCCTTATGGGCTTGGCAGGGCTGGAGGAGAGCTGTTCCTGCTCAAGCGCATTGACGAGAAGCGGCTGCAGAAGATTCGCGACCGCTTTGAACGCCAGGAGTTCCTGGCGCTGATGGTTCCTGCCATCCTGCCTCCGCCCACTCCGTTCAAGTTGTTTGTGTTTTCTGCCGGCGTTTTTGAAATGAAGGTTCTCAATTTCCTGCTGGCCATCGCCACGGGAAGGTTGATCCGCTACGGCATACTTTCAGTGCTCACCATCATCTTTGGACCGCAGATCGTCACCCAAACCACTGCTCTCTTCCGCCAGCATCCTCTCATGCTCCTGCTGCTGCTGGTCGCAGTGATCGTGGGCATTTTTGTTGTGTTCCGAGTACTGCGCGCTCCGGCAGTCGAAGTTGCAGCGGAGCTGCGCCGTCATCAACAGGGAGAAGACGGCGGCGAAAATCAGTCGTCCTGAAAATCGAGGAGGGACGGCTGCGCGTTCCGTTTCCTCCAGCACCTCCGCCGGCCAAACAGCAGCGTCCTTCTCCTTCCCCGGGTCCTTCACGGCCTCAGCCGATCTTGCGCGCCGCTGCCGGAAGATAAGAACAGCAGGGCTCTTCAGCGAACACATCTCCGTGCACGGCCCATGCCCGCGCGCGTGAACCGCCGCACAGATCTTTAAACTCGCAGTAGCTGCATTTCCCCTTCAGGTTGCCGGGATCGCGCAGTGCCTGAAACAGTAATGAGTTTCGGTATACCTCAGCCAGGTTGTGGGTTCGCGTATTCCCTGCTGCTACCCGCAAGCCCCGGCTGGGGAATATTTCCCCAGTGCTGGAGATGAAGATTGAGGCCCTCTCCTGGTTGATAGGCAGAATCCCCGGAATGCCGCCATGCAGGGAAGGAAGCAGCCTCAGTCCTCCTGCGGCGACTCTCGCCGTAGTGCGCTGCTGCACAACGAATCGGCGATAGTGGGGCGCATCCACGGTTTTCACTTTAAAGGGCAATTCGTGGGCAAGCTCGTGGATGGTGCTGAAGGCTTCTTCAAACTCGCCGGCTGAGGGCAACTCGTGGAGGGACTCTCTCGGCTGAGGCACCGGGAATGAAATGCTCCACCCCAAAATTCTGAAGCGGCTGATCACTGAGGCAATTTGCCGCAAGTTATGCAAATTGCGTCTCCTCAGATTTGTGTGGATCTGTATCGGGAGCCGGCATTCGTTCGCCCACTTGATTGTCGCCAACGTTCGTTCGTACGAGCCCACAATGCCGCAAAGATGATCATGTAGCGCGGCATTTCCGGCTTCCAGGGTTAATCCAAGCCGGGACAAGCCTGCGCTTTTTAAATCCGCAATCGCGGTTCGCGCCGGCTCGGAGTTCGGTCCCAGGATCATGTTGGGATGGAGACCACTGGAGGCGGCATACTGAAGCAGGCTGTAGATGCTCTCACGCCCTAATGGATCGGCGCCTGTAAGAATGAAAACCGCTGGCTGTAACTCTGCAATATCGCGAATCAACTGTTCCGCTTCCCTGTCGGTGAGTTCCATGTGATCGCCGCCGGGAAATTGGACTATGTCGCCCATCTGAGGACCAGATCTCGCGTTGGTCTCCCAAATCGCGACCAGAGGGTGCGCTTGGAAATCAAAATTTGTTGTCATATCCGTCGTCCTGCAGAAACTAATTAGAAATATCTTAGGACGATGAGAAGCGAGCGAGACGCAGTTTGGAGTAAAACACTTTTACAAACGCTGGTTGGTCTGTAAAAACTTGAAAAATAATGACTTGTTCGATTATAAGTTCTGTGTAAGTTGTTCCGGAAAGCACGGGAGGGCTCCCAGAATTAGGATCTCTAATAAATTCCTAGCTTCTTAAGAAGACTGCTGGCGCATTAAGCGGTCGCCCGACGCTGCTGTAGATCCCGCGTCCTCGCCAGCAGGACCGGAACGGCGAAGAACACAGCCGAGAACACCAGCGTGGCCACCAGATCATTCCTGAAGAACGGCAGGGCTGCGGCGTAGCACGTCCCTAAGCCGGCCAGCGTCTTGGGGTACACAACATATCCTGCAAGCCACACCGCAAAATTGCTGATGAGGAAGAACGAGACAGAACTGCCTAGCGCGGCGCTGCCAACGAACAGTGGTTTCACTCGGCCACGAAGCAGCAGGCCGATGCAGCAGGCGCCCACATACCATGCCCACACCACCATCTGGTCCCAGGTTATGGCCATGTGATAGCGCGCGAGATTGAGGTAAATGTCAGAACCGACGAGCAGCGCAGCGGGTATCCAAATTTGTTTCCGCGGCATGCGTGCCCCGAAGAACAACAGTGAGGCGCCCACAGGAGTAAAGCCATAGAGCGAGAGTGTCCCAGTTCCAGCCAGAACACGAGCAGCAACAGCTAGAAGCACAAACAGGTAAGAGAGCATAGAGCACCTCGAACGTTTATTGTTCATGCGCGAGCGATAAACGTCAAGCTCAGGCGTTTGGAGGCGTGAGCGCAGCGAGAACCTACAGCCGAAAATCCTGAGGGCAGCGAAAGATCGCAACGTCGTGAGCTGAATCCTGAGCTAGCTTTCTTCTAGTCCTCCGGCGGCGGACCCGTGCCCTGCTCTTCCACGTGTAATCGAGAGTCGAGGATCACGTACCCAGTAAGAGGACTGGAGCGCCGTCGACGCAGAGCTTCAGCGCTGGTGAAGCGAAGATCAGCAAAGGTGATGAGGTAACGGCCTCCCGCGAGCCGCGCTTCCTGAACCAGCGGATATTCGGCCCAGTCGAGGTAAACATGGCCAAGTTGTGATTTCTTTGCGGCAAGTGTAATCGCAGTCTCCTGCGGCTTATATCGCACCACGGCCAGATTGTGTGGGTCTACCTCCCCGGCGCTGGAATCCACCGGAACCACCTCAAAAAAGTCGGGTGTCTCGACCACTCCGTTCCAGGAAAACAAATTGAGGGGATTGGGAAAGGCCGACACCCGCACTGCGTTCTCGCCGCTATAAGTGAGCGACTTCAAAGCCGTGACAGCGCGTCCATGCTCGTAGGCGCGGGCGACAATGAGAATAATCACGCAGGCCAGCGCAAACCGGGCCCCACCAGTCCCGCGAAATCGGCTTTTCTTTGCTCCCACTTCTTCAGAAATCAGCCCGAAAAGAGAGGGCAGCACCAGTCCAGCCGTGAGGGCAATCAACATCAGAGGATCAATGATGAAGACAAGGTCGCCGGAATACCACTTGGGATTGAATGGAGTAAACGGGCGCAGGCCGTAGTTATTGCTGAAGTCCTGGAGCATGTGCACCGCCACGGCTAGACATGCGTACCCAAAAAGCAGCGCCCATCGCGAAGGAAGCCTCGGTTGCCATCCTGAGCGCGAGCGGAAGCGGTAAATTCCGTAAACTCCAGCCACCACAAGAGCGCCTATCAGGGGAATGCCCACCAGCGCATGAGTAAACCCGCGATGATGCTGCAGGCCCGCGATTGACCCCCAGAAATATGCCACCACATCAATGTCGGGAGCTTCCGCGGCCAGAGTCAATGTGAGCGTCGCCAGCCCGGTCTTGCGGTTCAGTCCGGCGCGGCCGAGACACGCGCCGGTAAGCAGGTGAGTGACAGGATCCAAAGTTTTTGTTCCGTCAGGTACCGATTCTACATGGCCGAAACACATCGGCCTCTTCAGGCCGCAATACCAACTACTGGGGTGTTGCTCCTGCGGCCATCTCCCGCGTCGCACTCAACTGGCTCATCATGTGCTGGATATCAAACGCTTCCTTGCGAACACGCAGATCATAGTAGGTGAGAGTCAATCCAATGGCGCTGATGGGGCCGAAGACAATGGTGGCGAGCGAGGCAATAACTTCGCTCAATGCCATTTTGCTGAACGTTCCGGAATACAATAGGTGTGAACCCAGGGCCTCCACACCGGCATTCAGGCCGGCAGCAACGGTTATGGCAAAAATGGCTGTGAGAAAATACACGACAATCACGCGACCGACCGAGTCCCTGGTCAACTCCGTGCTGCGCCCCAGCGCCTGGTTGCCAGAGATTTTTTCCAGCACCGCCGCGGGAATCGCCACGCCGTACATACCAGCAAAATAGATGCCGGGCACCAGGCAAAGCAGCATGCCGAAGCCGACAATGAGTCCCACTATGAAAGAGACATAAACCACCCGCCATGCTTTACCGTTCACGCGGGAGAAGCAACTGCGTATCGTGGTCGGGGAATCCAGATAGATGTCTGAAACTGCAAAAGTTGTGGCCGCCGTTACGATGGAACTCACAAACAGCGTGCCGATCGAGCTGAGGAGCAACGTGAGCACAATGAAAAGCTCCGGGCCGCTCCTGGCTACGGAACGATTGCCCAAGGCAAGTTTCATGAGCAGCAGGACGACATTTGGTATGGCGCTTATACCAAGAAACAGCAGGAAATTGTGGCGGTAGATGTCGAAGGTTTCGTCGAGCAGCCTGCCCAATGATAAAGGGCGCAATATGTGGGTCACGTCTTCTCCGTGCTGTATTCGCGGTTTGAGACGCGTATTCTAGGCCGAAAATGACGAGCCGCGAATCGAGGAAATACCGTACATTGTGCCAGCGTCGGCCGGCTGTTTTCAGGCTTTCTCGACTTCCTCAGGCTCTTCCGTCCTAATGGTTGATCCGAGAAGGCGGAGACGGGGCTCGCGTCCGATGTTCTCGATCAGTGCGCGGGTAACGCGGTCATCAATTTCCGCGGCGGTGCTCAGCTCCACTGGATACCGGATCACCACTTCGAGGCCGGTTGCCGTGATGTGCAGATGGCTTTCCGGCGCAAACTCGCGAATGCCGGCCGTGTTGAGCGCGCGTTCCATGCTGCGCCGCTGCAGCTCCATTTTTTCGCGATACTCATCGAAAACATGGTTCACCGCCTCCAGCAGACGCTTTTCCGCAGCCCGGTAGTCCGTTTCCGGCCCGAGCGTCAGCGTGATTTCGTGCCACAGGAAGTTCGTTCCGGGAATCTGCTTGAACAGTCCGGCGTTTGCCTGGAACACCACGGCATTGGAAAACACTACCACGCGTCCAGTAGGACGAGGGCTCGGGCCGCCACTGACTTCCATCAGGTGCAGGCGCACCAAGCCGATATCAACCACGTCACCGGTGACTCCGGCCACCTGAACGCGATCGCCCACGCGCACGCCGTACTTGCCCACAAGGAAGAAGTATCCGGCAACGGAGAGGATCACGTTTTGCAGGGCAACGGCGATCCCCGCAGTGAGCAGCCCGGCGAAGGTTGTCACCGCGCTGAGCTCGCTGGCAAAGGCCAGAGCAATGACGATGGCAATCACGATCCACAGCACGATACGCCGCAGCAGCAGGAACTGGTAGCGCCGGCGCGGCTCAGCGATGTAACGATAGATGGCGCGCCGCCACAGCTCGAACACTCCCAAGACCACGCCCAGGATTACGGCCAGTCCGGCCAGACGCAGGACCAGGCCCTTCACTTCTGTCTCGTATTCGCTGTCAACCGCGTTGCGCCAGTTTGTGACACTGCGCTCGTAAAGGTCCAGCAGGATATTCTGCTTTCCCAGAGGCAGTACGCCGGCGGCAAGCTGCTTGTACTCCTGCGTGAGCGATTCCATGTCCTTGCGTTGCTGCAGCAGCGTAGCGGGATCCTGGGAATCAGGCTGCGCGGCCAGAGCGTTGCCCTTCTGCGTGAGGTCGCGGACCTTTGCCAGCAGCGGAGTGCGCAGGTCTTTCGAGGATTGAGATAGCTCATCCGTCAGCTTGAGATTATCTTCGAGCGCGCGCAGCTTGCGGCGTGTTGCAAAAATGTCCTCGATCAAAGCGAGCATGCCCGTGGGCTCTTCTTTGCGCTCGCGCGCGGCTGCTGCAACACCGCTGCTCGAGTTTGTTGGTACAGGATTGTTCTCTGCGCCGTTCTGCTTTGAATTGGTGGAGGCAATTGGAACTGTACGCGCCAGCTCATCAATGCGGGCAGAAAGCGTCCCACCTCCAGCCGCTCCTGAAGCTCCGGTGGCGAATTGGAGCATGCTGCGCAGGACGTCGCGACGTGCCTGAAACAAATCCAGTTCGCTTTGCGTCTCCTCGACGAGTGCTTCCAAGGTGCGGCGCTTTTTGCCTGTGGCCGTGGCAAGCTGCTGGCGTTGCGTATCAATTTCCTGCTGCGTGCTCTTGACCTGCTGGTCGGCTTTGGTCGCCGCATCCGCCAGACGCTGGTACTGCGAATTGGGACCGCTCGCCTGCGCCGAGATCCCCTCGGGCTGGCTGCTTAGAGCCTGTGCCCGCGCGCGCGCGAAATCGAACGATAACCTCACGATCTGGTCGGCAATCTGGCGATTGTCATTCAAAAAAAGCACATCGCTGGGTTCAGTAGCCAGTTGCTGCTGCAGCGTAATCTGCCGGTACCAGACAATCGTCTGATTGAGAAAAGGAATAATCTCCTCGCCATTTGTGGGCGAAGCGGATGCCAGTCCATTGTTCTGCGAGAAAGCAGCCAGCGCTGCGGAGAGCAGAAACCCGACCAGCAAGATAAAATCAGTTACGTGTTTTACGCGCGTACGCATCTCAAGAGCCTTCATTGAAGCATGCGCCAGCGGAATGACACAACCTTAGCGCGAAACGGAAACAGCCGTAGCGCGATAGTCTCACACAATAAAAATGGGGTGTTCGATTGATGAACACCCGCGGACTACTATTTTCCCTTGAGAAACTTGTTTGACGGAGACTTGGCTCCGCTACAGGTTATTTCTTTTTCTTTTTTGCAGCCTTTTTCTTTGCCGGCATCTAAAGTTCCTCCTTGAAGATTTACGTCCTTGGGACCTTTTGCACTGGGCGGCTAAATATTGCGTTCCCGCCCTCCTACACCCAAGATATTGCGGTACGGTGAACACGATGTCAACAAAAAAATCGCACCTCCGCCGTCTTGCCGGCCAGCATCTCCGCGCGATGCTACGAGTTTGATCAGGATAACCCGATCACCCGATGACCCGATCACCCGATTCTTTCACTCTCCCATCCACTCGCCCAGGTGCCGCAGCGAAGTGACGTGATCGCAGACGATTTTGACGACGCCCATCACAGGAACCGCAAGAATCAGCCCGAGCGCGCCCCAGATCCATCCCCAAATCAGCAGTGAGATCGTGACCAGCAGCGGATTGAGTTTGAGGCGTTTCCCGATCACTTTGGGATAAAGCACGTTCATGCTGAACAAGTGCAGGCCCAGAACAGTCAGCACGACAATGATCATCCCGGTATCTTTTAACGTTCCCAGTCCGGCGGCCAGAGGAGGAATGGCGGCGAGTACGACGCCGAGATAAGGCATGAGGCTGAGGAAGCCGCTGATGAATCCGAGAAAATAGAAATACGGGAGCCCCAGGAAACCGAACACCGCCATGCTTACGGCGCTCATGAACAGCCCGATCAGGAAGTTCCCGGCAATGAAGCTGCGCATCATCAACGAAATCTGCCCCAGCGTCACATAGGCTGTGGTGCGGTTTTCGGGGCGGAACAATTGCACGGTTTTGGTGCGGGCATGTTCCTGCCAGCTCAGCATGAAATAAACCAGAAAGGGAACGAACGCAATCGCGGCCAGCACCTCGGTAATGGTGCCCAGCCCTTTTGTAAGCATCTCTGAGCTGCCGCTGCTTTCCACTTTCACCGGTACCGCATTGCGGTTCTGTTTCTCCTCGCCGGGAAGAATCTTTTGCGTAGTCTGCTTGATGTCATTGGTTTGTTTGGTTATGCCGGAAAGCTTGCCCCGGATTTTCTGGGAATACCTGGGCAGCTCATGCAGAAAATCAACGGCGCGATAATAGAAAAAATAACTCCCGGCCCAGACCACGCCGCAGAGCAGCAACACCGCCAGAAGAGATGCGCCGGTTCGCGGAACGCGCCACCTTTGTAGCAAGCTGACCACCGGTTCCAGCGTAAACGCAATCAGCACGGAGACCAGTAAAGTCACCATCACCAGCTTGGCCAGGTAGCAGGCGGCCAGGACTGCAATTACGCCCAGGATCAGTTGGGAACTGGCGCCTGCGCGCACCGTGTTTCTGAATCTCTGCTCGTCCCGCTGCTGCAGTTCACGGTCTTTGTGGACCTGATCCGCAGGCCTTGGGCCCGGCTCTTCAGGTGGCGGAATGATGCGGTTCGCAGCCATGTAAATACTTGAGATGCGCAGTCGCTCTATAATGGCCGCGTGGAAGGCTTGGGCCGCATTCTGGCCATCGATTATGGTTCCCGCCGAATGGGGCTGGCGGTCTCTGACGCTCTTGGAATCACGGCGCAGGGGCTGGAAACGCTCGAGCGCAAAAACAAACGGAGTGATTTTGCCCGCCTCGAGCGCGTGATCCGTGAATGTCAGGTTGCCGAGATCGTGCTGGGCAACCCGCTACGCATGAGCGGAGAAGAAGGAACGCAATCGCGCAAGGTGGCCGAGTTTGCCGATGAGCTCCGCCGCCGTTTCCAACTTCCCGTCTACCTCTGGGACGAGAGACTCACCTCCTCTGAAGCCAACCGCCTGCTGCGGGAATCGGAAGTCAGCCTGCAGAAGCGCGCGCAAGCTGTGGATCGTATGGCGGCTACTCTGATTCTGCAAAGTTTTCTTCAGGCCAGGAGTGTGGGCTCTTAGTTTTGCGAATGGGGATAAGGATTGTAAAGACCCTCACTCGTCTCTTGGAGCTTCCAACGCAAACAGCTGCTTTGCTCATCCAAATAGCTGGAATTCACACGATTTTATGCGTAAGGCTTTTTTTGTCCTTTTATCTGCGTCTTTCCTGCTGCTGGCCGGCTGCGCGCGTCCGAATCCGCGCGAGACCCTGGCCAACATGCAGGCGCCTCCAGGAAGCCCCATGCTCCTGGCTGTCTATCAACCGTGGTTCGGTGATAAGTCGCATATCAATGTCGGCTATTCCTGTCACGACCCCAACGTGCTGCGGGACCAGATTTCCCGCGCCCGCGAAATGAACATCGGGGGCTTTGTGGTGAACTGGTACGGCCCACGGAAGGAGTTTGAGGACCGCAGCTTCGCCCTGCTGGAACAGGCCGCGGCCGGGAGCAACTTCAAAATCGCCGCGCAATATGATGAAGCAGTAGACCATCCGGGCTACTCGACTGATGCTGTCATCGTGGATCTGCAATACCTCTATGATCGCTATATCAGTCAGAGTGCCGGCCCGGCGCGCGACGCTTACCTGCGTTATAACGGCAAGCCTGTAATTTTTATCTTTCCCAAGGATTCATCCACTGATTGGAAACGCGTGCGCCAGATTACGCAGACATGGTCTGATCCACCGCTTCTTCTTTACAAAGATCCCAGCCCCAAGTTCATCAATGACTTTGACGGATTCTATGCCTGGGTGCAGCCGGGCAAACAAGGGTGGGCCCGCGACGGCAGCCACTACGGGGAGGATTATCTCAATTATTTCTACAAGACAATGATTGACCACCATCCGAACAAGCTCGCCATTGGGGCGGTGTGGCCCGGCTTTGATGACAGCAAAGCCTCCTGGAGCCGGAACCGGCACATGGCGTATCGTTGTGGGAAGACGTTTTCCGACACGCTGCGCATTTTCCGGCAGTATTATGGGTCAGAGAACACGCCACCCTATCTGCTGATTGTGACGTGGAACGACTACGAGGAAGGCACTGATATCGAGCGCAGCATCACACATTGCGGACGCGACGGAGCGGGGCGGCTGGATACCGCATCACTTAAAGGCTTGCCGTGAGGTCCACCTCTGCAGGGGCCACGTTTTTGACAAACAGGGCGTACGGCATTACAAACCTGGCATAGAACGGGGGAGAGAAGATAGATGCGTGTACTGGTAACAGGGGGAGCTGGTTTCATAGGATCACATCTCTGCGACGCTCTTCTTAGTGAAGGGCATATCGTAGTCTGCGTGGACAACCTTCTCACCGGCGCCATACGCAATATTGAACACCTGAGGAACGAATCACGCTTCGAGTTCCTCGAACTCGACGTCAATCAACCTTACGATGCCGGGCCGGTGCACTACGTCCTTCATTTCGCATCGCCGGCCAGCCCTGTTGATTATATGGAGCACGGAATTGAAACTCTGCAAGTGGGCTCGCTGGGATCGTTCCATTCGCTCGAACTGGCAAAGAAATATGGAGCGAAGTACATGCTGGCTTCAACGTCAGAATGTTACGGAGATCCGCTGGAACATCCGCAGAAGGAGACCTACTGGGGGCATGTGAATCCCATTGGCCCGCGCTCTGTCTATGACGAATCCAAGCGCTTCGCCGAGGCGGTCACAGCAGCGTACCGGCGTTATCACCGCGTCGACACGCGCATTCTGCGCATCTTCAACACCTACGGCCCGCGACTGCAACTCAACGACGGTCGCGTAATCTCCAACTTCATGAAGCAGGCGCTGCGCGGCGACCCGGTCACGGTATATGGCGACGGCACACAAACGCGGAGCTTCTGTTACGTCAGCGATGAAGTAGATGGCATTCTGCGCCTGGCAAAGGCAGATCATCCCGGGCCAGTGAACGTCGGCAATCCTTCCGAATTCACTATTCTCGAATGCGCGCACATGGTCCTGCGCGTCACCGGATCGCAAAGCAAAATTGTCTACGAACCACTCCCCCAAGATGACCCCAAGCAGCGCCGGCCGGATATTACGTTGGCCCGCGAACTGCTGGGCTGGGAACCCAAAATCAGCCTGGAGCAGGGCCTCAGTCTCTCCATGGATTACTTCCGCCAGGCAATTGAACTCGAAGCCGCACCCCAAAGCACAAGCGCCAGCAGTTAAACGGAACGGCCTCGCGTTCACATCAAGCGATTAACTAACACACCAGCCAATATAACTTTAAGAAGCCGACAAGTCGTTGCAGCATCCAAATCCTGTCCGGTAAAAACCGGGACAAAACTGGAGGCGGAAAAATGAGACAGCCAATACTTAGCGGGCCTGAGATTGCCCTCTTTGCCGGCACGCGTGTCGCTTTGGGACTGGGAATCGGATTCCTGCTGGCTGGCCGGCTCAGCCATGACCAACGCAAAGCGGCGGGCATTGCTCTCACCGCAGTGGGGGCCCTCACCACAATTCCGCTGGCTGTGCAGGCGATCACTCGGGCAAGAAGGAGCGATGAAAGGATGCTGTCGGCTGCCTGAAAGTGAATTGCTGGTTGATCAACTCTGATGTTAGCGGCTTAGGGTTAGATTTGCTTGGGATAAATTGGCGCGCTTAGCACATCGCTACGCTCCGGCGTAGCCGAGTCCCTGAGTTACCACGCCAGGGTCCGAGCTCGAATTGCCTTTAGAATTTCCGCCCTTCACTCCGGAGCGCTCGCTGATGATCTTGCTTGCGGCCGCGCGAACGTTCTGTGGCAGAGATTCATCGCGGGCGATTTTCACCAGGAGCTGCTCGGCGGTGTGTGTGTGCAGGGCAGCCACAACGCTCACCAAACGCCATAGCACCGCAGCCGGGAGGGACAAACTAAAGCACCTTTCCAGCGACGGCAGGCACTCCGGATCGGCCTGAAATATCAACTCGAGGAAGACGTCTTCCAGAAGCGAGGGCGCGAGCTGAGGAAGAAGTTGTGCCAGCACAGCGGCGGTCCCGGGTGGGCGATTTTCAATAATTGCCTGCAGCGCTGCCTTCTGCACGCGCTCGTCGCGTTGAACAAAAACCTGCCGCAATTCCTTCAGCAGATCAGGGTCTTTGAGTTCGCCCAGAAGTTTGCACGCATTTCGCACCACGTACCACTCCGAGCGTTGGAGTCGTTTCCTTGCTGGAGCGAGCGCAACGGGCCCAAGTCGCGTAATCAAACGCAGCAGTGCAAGCCGGTTGGCAGCAATGATTTCGTTGTCCAGCGCGATGAACATTCTTTCCAGCGCATCCGACCCAGCCCAGCGTAGAACCGATGTGACCAGCTTCAGCCATGCGGGGTCATTTTTCTTTTCAAAGAACATTTCCGTGATGCGGTCGACGGCGGACGGTGGCAGCAGCGCCGCGATTGCGGCGGAGCAGCATTTCTCGTGTGCTGCGGGATCCCCGGTGATGGCTTTCTCAAGCGCGCTGCCGGTCTTCTGTACCAGCTCAAAAGCTTCATAGGTGGCGGCAATTCGCGCCAATGTGGCCAGGGCATTCACCACCTGGAAATGGAGCAGAGGATTCAACTTGCCCGTGAGCAACGCATTGGTGAGCCAGTCTGCCGCTGCCTCCCAGAACTCTCCCTGCGTGCCAGCCAGGCTGCGCAGCAGCTCAGGAACGCGCGAGACGTCCTGGATTTCCAATTCCACCGGCCGATCAAAAATGGAGAAATACTGGAGGCCCAGAGCCATGGCCTGCTCGGGTTCGCCCAGCCGCAGGAAATCACGGATCAAATCCAGGCAGCGGCGAAATTCAGCCGGATTGAAATGTGTAATGGCCAGCAGCTCACAAAGTTTCTGCTGAGGGGTAAGCGTAAGCCAGCGAACCTCGGCCTGGATGCGCGCCAGAGTCTGCGGAGGAAGCGCATAGTCCTTGGCGAATTCAGCCAGCTTTCTGGCCAGGCGTGTGGCGGAGTGAGTAGCCTGAAGGCTGCGCATCAGAACGCGAAAGACCTGCTCTTCCACGATGACGGCCTCATCCCCGGCAGGAATAACAGAAAGCCGCTTCATGGCCCATCGCAAAGCCGAATCTTCAAAAACCTCCGCTGTCATCTCCTGCTGTTGTGCGGCAGGACCTTGTCCTGAATCCGCCATGATGTTGTTCAAGACTGCGTCCGGGCGGACGGTTTGCAGCATCCGAGCCAGCTCAAGATATGCCTTCTGCGGGTCCTCA
Source organism: Candidatus Acidiferrales bacterium (assembly GCA_035553195.1). GTDB lineage: Bacteria > Acidobacteriota > Terriglobia > Terriglobales > Acidobacteriaceae > Angelobacter. The sequence goes on along the minus strand of DATNDP010000229.1, from coordinate 11,397 downwards.
CTGGGATTCGTCAGCGAAGCCTCAAACTTTTGCTCCACCATGCGCTGCATTTCCGTGAGATAGCCGGAGTGAGCCCGTTGACCGCCGGCGCCGCCACCGGTGAAAACCGGATTGGTGCCCTGACCAAATCCGGATCCGTTACCGAAGCCGTTTCCGCTGCCCATTCCACCTGGCACGCCTTCCACGCCGTTTCCGGTGCCGCCCCCAAATCCAGGAGCGCCGCCCGAGGCACCGCTGCCGTCGCCACTTCCAGCCGAGGCAACCGTGCTTTCCATGTGAGTAAGCATGGCATCAATGCCGCGAGTGAGCCCGCCGTTCATGCCGTTGAGAGCTTTGGATATCAGAAATTCTTCCGACCCGATTTCTAGCACCGTATCGCCGTCGTCATTCCGTGCTTCAGTCTTTGAAGCTGGGAAGATGCGAACGAATTCGAGCTGTTTCTGCTCGAGAAAAGGAAGCAGTCCTCCGCCCTCAGCGATGATTTTGGGATTCGAGGAAATTGCAGCAACAGCGTTGCGAAAAGCCGCCAGTGTGATGCCGGCGTCGAATGTGACCGCACCAATGCCGCGTTTGAGGAACTCGTTTTCCAGAGGCTTGAGGCTCTCTTCGGCGGTCAGAATATTGTTTAGGAGTACGCGCTGTTCAACAAAGCCTATGGTCAGGCTGCGCGATTGCTTCAGCAGCGGGTTAAGAAGATCATAAGTGCGCTGCAGGAGGCCGGCGGCACTTTTGTGCTCTGCCGAAAACATGTTCACCATTTTGACAAGAGTCTGCAGCGAACGCGCAAAGCGTATCCCCTGGCTCTTCAGGTGGCTTTTCTCCTGCATTTTCACCTTCTCCCGGGGTCATGGTCCCACTAGGCAGAGGGGTCCCGAATGTGTTGGTTATATCGCCGGCTGATAGAGGCCACAAGTGACTAAAGTAAGGCCCAACTCACTTTCTAAAGCAACCAGCTCCAATTAGGCATCTGTTCCTCCATTCCAGGAAGCTTCCAGTCAGTAGCCACAAAAACGCCGCACCCTGAACGGATGCGGCGTCGCTTTTTCGCAGTAAGGCTTTCCGGGAGGGCTACCAGACGTGACAGGCGTTCTGGCTCACCATCTTGTCTCCTGCTTTACAGTTGAAGGCCTTGGCGAAGTCGGCGCTGTTCTGAACGGTACCGATTACGCGGAACTTGCCGGGCGAGTGTGGATCGACCTTGGCGAGGAGCCGGGAGCTCTCCGGGGTAGCGTTCTGGCACCACACCTGAGCAAAGCCCAGCCAGAAGCGCTGGTCCGCGGTGAACCCATCCTTCGTCTCACCCAGCTTGGGGTCCTGTTCGATGCGCTTGCGCAACGCCATCAGAGCAATGTGGCTGCCGCCGTTATCAGCGGTGTTTTCTCCCAGCGTGAGGCGCCCGTTCAAATGAACATCATCCACCGGGGAGAATTGGCTGTACTCGTCCGCGATGCAGCCGGTTCGTTTTTCAAACTCGGTACGATCGGCATCGGTCCACCAGTTGTTGAAATTCCCTTCAGCGTCAAACTTGCTGCCCTGATCGTCAAAACCATGCGTGAGCTCATGGCCGATGACCACGCCGATGCCGCCGAAGTTCACGGCATCATCAGCAGTCTTGTCATAAAAAGGAGGCTGCAGAATGCCGGCTGGGAAGTTGATGTCGTTATTTGCTGCACTGTAATAGGCATTCACCGTGGGCGGGCTCATGCCCCATTCCGTCTTGTCGAGCGGCTTGCCAATTTTGTTCCAATTGCGCTTTACCTCAAACGCGCGAGCGCGTTGTGCATCGCCCAGCAGGTCGCCGCGAACGATCTTGACACTGCTGTAATCGCGCCACTTATCCGGATAACCAATCTTGTTGCTGATGGCCTTGAGCTTCTCTTCAGCTTTCGTCTTGGTGTCCGGAGTCATCCAGTCGATGTTCTTAATATCGTCGCCGAGCGCCGCTTCCAGTTCCTTGACCATCTGCAGCATGTGTTCTTTGCCTTCCTTGCCGAAGGTTTCATCCACATACGGCTGGCCCAAGGCTTCGCCGAGAAGGCGGTCTGTGGTCTGCACGCAGCGCTTCCAGCGGGGCTGCAACTCTTTCTGACCATTCAAATACTTGCCAAAGAAGTCGAAGTTCGCATCGACAAAAGGCTCAGAGAGCATGGGAGCGGCTGCATCGACGAGGTGCCAGCGAAGATAGGTCTTCCAGTCTCCGATGGGAACCGAGTCAATCACGGGATTCACCTTCTGGAAGAAGTCGGGAGGAACCACGTTCACTTCGGTAAAGCCAGGCGCTCCGGTATCGGTGAAGAACTTGTTGAATTCAAAGTTCGGCGCCAGCGTTTCCAGTTCCGTGACCTTCATTTTGTGGTCACGGTTCTTGGGGTCGCGCATCTTTACGCGCTCGAAAGCGGCATCCGCGAGTTTGGTTTCAATGTCCATGACGGTTTGCGCTTCTTTGCTCGCCACGTCCGGCTTGTCGCCAAGAAGCGTAAACATTTTGGCCACGTGCTCCAGATACTTGGCCCGCGTTTCTTTGGATTTCTCGTCCTGGCCAAGGTAGTAGTCGCGGTCCGGCAGCCCTAATCCGCCCTGGGATATGCCTGCGATCATCATGCTGGCGTTGTGCAGGTCAGGCTGCGCACCGAAGCCGAACAGAGATGGAATGCCGCGAGCGTGGAGATAGGCGACCGTTGCCATCAACTGGTCTTTATTCGAAATGGCAGCGATGCGATCCATCTCCGCCTTAAGGGGAGCCTTACCTTTCGCGTTGACACTCTTTTCATCCATGCAGGACTCATACATGTCGCCGATTTTCTGCTGCACCGGATTGCGCTTGGGATTGTTTGCAGAGTCCTTCTCCAGAATCTGGTGCAGGATCTGCCGGTTGTATTCTGCCAACTCGTTGAAACGGCCCCAGCGCGCCTGATCGGGCGGAATCGGATTGTTCTTCCGCCAGTTTCCGCAGGCGTACTCATAAAAGTCATCGCAGGGGTTCACGGTTTTGTCCATGGCATCCAGATCAAAAGATTTAGGACGGGCCACAGGCTTGCTGTCCGACGAAGCCGGCGCAGCCGTTGTTGTAGCTGTTGCTTTCTTGTGGGTCTTTTTGTGGCCGGTTTGCGGGAAAGCGGCAATCGCGGTCAGGAGTACAGTGATGTACAAACACCTTCTTAAGAGCATATTGGCCTCAGAGATGGGATCTCACGAAAACTGAGCATTCTATGCCGCTTTGCGGCCAGTGTAAACGGTGCAGCTCACCCAGGGACTATTTACCAGCATTCGACTAAAGTAATTTCGAGCGGCAGTTTTCTTTATTGCTTAAGCAATGGAATTGCTCCATTATTACTCCAAGCTACACTGCTTCAAATCACAGCCAGGGCGCCACTAACGATTCATGCCAACAACCCACGGACAACCTGCTCCTGCGACAAGCCAGAACGGCAATGGCAAAGATAACCTCATTGTCCGGAGTGAATCGCTCAAGCGGGTAATGAAATTGGCGGAAAAGGTGGCGCGCCATCCGGCGGCTGTCCTCATCGTGGGCGAGACAGGTACGGGCAAGGAGATGATCGCCCACCATATCCATAACTGCTCGCTCCGCTCGCATGGTCCGCTCATTGATGTGAACTGCGCGGCCATCCCTGAACATCTGGTGGAGAGCGAACTGTTTGGGTATGAAAAGGGTGCTTTCAGCGGCGCCGATTCCATGAAGCCAGGCTTTTTCGAGATGGCGGATAGGGGCACGCTGTTTCTGGATGAAATTGGCGACCTGGAAATGAAAGTCCAGGTGAAGCTCTTGCGGGCCCTGGATGGAGCCGCCTACTACAGGCTGGGTGGCAACAAAAAAGTAAGCGTAGATGTGCGAGTGGTGGCGGCTACCAATCGCGATCTGGAAGAGCTTGTGGCCCAGGGCCGATTTCGTGACGATCTCTACCATCGCCTGGCGCAGTTTAAGCTTGATGTGCCGCCGCTGCGCGACCGTCCGGAAGATGTGCTGGGCATTGCCGAACAGGTGCTGCACGAGCATTATCCGGAATCAGTCTTCACGCAAGATGCCATCGACGCACTGCTGTGTTACCGCTGGCGCGGAAACGTGCGTGAGCTGCGCAACGTAGTATTTCGCGCGGCGCTGCAGGCAGAAAACGCCCAGGAGGAAATCACCGCTGAGGACCTGCAGTTGCCGTCTACTGAGCCGCGTGAGAAATCCGAGGCGGCCATTTCCGGCGACCTCGACGATATGGAACGGCAGATGATCTTCCAGGCGCTGGAGAAGCATGGAGGCAACCAGGGCAAGGCGGCCGATGCGCTGGGAATTTCTCGCCGAACCCTGTTGCGGAAACTCAAAATTTACCGTGAAGAAGCCGTGAATCCTCCGGCCGGAACGCTGAGCGTAAACCAGCAGCGATACTATCGCGCCGACCTTCAATTGCCGGTGATGATGAAATACGCCAACGAACAATTTGAAGGCGTGCTGCTCAATTTGAGCCTGGGTGGCGCGGGAATCCGCACCGACCGTCAGCTCAAATTCGGCGCTCCTGTATCGATCTACTTTGCCATTCCTGGGACTAACAGCGCCGCGGACATCATCGGCCGCGTGGCCTGGACTCATAAGGAAGGCCATCATGGCATCCAGTTCTCCGATCTGCCGTCGTCTCTGCGAACAACGCTTCAACGCTGGTTACAGGGCGAGATGAAGAGAGATGGATGGGAACTGGAGACTAACGAGTAAGGCTTCTTACCGCGGATTCACGCGGATAAACGCGGATCAGAACAAGAATTTGTGTCCCGGTAGACACGGCGTTTCCCAGCGTCCACATTCTCTCTTTAAGCACTGTCCCCTAACCTCCTTGTAATCAATCGCTTCTGTTTTGGTCACATCGCTGCAATAAGCATGGGTGCTGCGCGAGCAGCGGAGGTGATCAACATGACGCAGATGAACTTAGAAGGAAGCAAAAAGCAGCGGAGCGCGGCCCGCGCGATGGCGCGCATCTTTGGCCTGGGTATACCAGCAACAGCGGTGATGACGGCAGCGCTGGCGGTGATCTTCGCAGTGGCGCTGGACGGTTGCTCCAGTAAGAGCAAGCAGACGAACCAGAACCCGACTCCGAACACGAACGTCGCAACTCTTCCGGCGCCGAGCCCCACCCCGACGGCAACACCGGCCGTGGCGCAAAAGAAAGTGGTTAAGCATCGCCGGCCAACCGTCACGTATGCCGACAAGACCAGCGGGATCTCGTTCCGCTATCCGTGGAAGTACAAGCTGCTGACTCCCGATAAAGGCGACCAAACGAAGGAAGAACTGGCCAAGCTGCCGATGAATTTCGCCGACGCAGGCGGAAGCAACCTGGTTGCTGTGGAACTGATCAATGGCCCGGCGACCTCCTTCATGAACGTAAGCGTGCTGAAGGGAGTCAGTGCAGAACAATGCCAGCAGTTTGCCATGGCGTCTCCCCAGAGCAGTGATGAGACGCCGATCGAGCCCAATGACGAGAGCGGCGTCCAGAAAGTGAGCTTGCGCGGCGTAGAATTCGCCAAGGCGGATGAAGTGAACGAGCAGCTCGAAGCCCGGTACTACCACCACTTTGAACCGGCAGTGGACACAAACACCGGCGCCTGCTACGAGTTCGCGCTAGGCATCTCAGAGCCGCCCGAGAACACGGTGCAGGTCGATGATGTGGCCATGTTCCAGCAACTGGAGCGGATCTTCAGAACAGTGAAGATCCAGCCCGAGCCCGTTCCCACGGTAACGGCAAGCCTGCCGGAGCAGCCGGCGACCCCACCCAATCCTCAGTAGGTAGAACATCGCAACAAAACAGCCAGGCCCAAGAGGGCCTGGCTGTTTTTTTGACGGCTTGTTATTTCTTTTTCGCAGGATTGTCGCTGGGATTCACATAGGTGAGCTTGAATGGTCCCTGGCCGTGGACCTGCACAACCGTCTCGCCTTTGGCGACGGCATAGTGATGCATGTGAGGAGGCATGGCAACAAAAGACCCAGCGGGCATGGCGTGCATGCCCGACTCTTCAAACTTGTCACCCATCCCAACATGAAACTCGCCGGAGACGACGGTCACGTTCTCAGTGGTCGGATGCCAGTGCGGCATGACCTTATAACCATCTGGCATTTTCAGACGGATCACGTACGGTCCCGCAGCAGTGGGGTTGCCGGAGAGCACGGCGAACTGCGCACCCGGCTCAAGTATGGGAGGTGGGTCGCCCCACTTGATGCTGTCAGGCGTGGAGACGGTTGGGGCGGAAGCGGCAGATTTGGCAGAAGCGCCTTTCTTTGCGCTTTTGTGAGTTGTGGTTTGCGCCAGCGCGAAGCTGGTAATCAGCAGTAGAACGAATAGCGATTTGCGCACTGAACCCCCTTTCATTTTGTGGATTGACCAGATTTTATACGCCGTTATCGGAATCGAAAGCAACACTGAGCGGCAGCTTTGACCGTGAATTCGAAGGGGAGTAATATCCCCGTCGCGCCCGGTCTCCCTGTCACTTCATGTAAAGGAGAATCCTGCCGATGAAAAAGAGATCATGGATGCTTATCACAGGCGTCTGCCTGATCGCGGCCATCGCGATGGCGCAGAGTCCGATGCAGCCGCCAAAACCAAGCGCCGAGCTGAAAAAGCTGGATTATTTCGCCGGCACTTGGAAGCTGGACGGCGAAGCTAAGCCGACACCATTTGGACCCGGCGGTAAGATCGCCGGAACTGAACACAATCAGTGGATGGATGGGAACTTCTTCCTGGTTTCCCATTCCGAAATGAAAGGCGCGATGGGTAGCGGCAAAGGCCTGGCCGTATTCGGGTACAACCCCGACGAGAAGGTGTATACCTATCACGAATTCAACAGCATGGGCGAAGCCGATCAGGCCAAAGGAACTCTGGAAGGCGATACCTGGACCTGGACCAATGAAAGCAAGATGCAGGGCAAGATGTACAAGGGACGCTTCACCGTCAAGACCGAGTCGCCGACCGCCTACAACTTTAAATTTGAGATGCAGCCCGAAGGCAGCGACTGGGCCACGGTGATGGAAGGCAAGGCAACCAAACAGGGAGGCAGCTCGCGCGAGAAGAAGTCACCGGCCAAGAAATAGAACTGAGACAAACTGACGGATCTTTTGATTAAGGCGGGCGCTGAGCCCGCCTTCTTCTCTAAGGACAGCAGGTGTACAGATTCGCGCATAACTGCGCGAAATCGAACAGTGAATTGGCCCAGCAGGAACTTCCCCTGTGGAACCAGAGAGATGAAAGCTGCGTAATTACTGGCAGAACACGTGCAAAAGGAAGGGGTAAAGCTTTTTGACTCAACAAAAGCGAGAGCATTACGTCAAATAACGCGAGGACTAAACGGAATGACAAGGGCGATCCAGGATCTTAAATATGGAATCCGTGTGCTGCGCAAGAGTCCCGGATTTGCGATTGTGGCGGTGGTGGTGCTGGCGCTGGGTATCGGCGCCAATACCGCAATTTTCAGCGTGGTGAATGCCGTGCTGATTCGTCCGCTTCCATTTCACGATCCTGACCGCATTGTGGGTGTCTGGCATGTTCCGCCGCCAAAGAGTTTCCCCGGCATGACGCGGTTTTCCGTATCTGCAGCCAACTACGTGGATTGGCAGCGTCAGAACACCGTCTTTCAGAACATGGCCATCTACAGTTCTAAAAGCCTGGACATAACCGGAGGCGACAAACCGGAGCATGTTCGTGCTGTGCGGGTCTCAGGCGATTTCTTCAATGTGCTGGGAGTTAAGCCGATTCTGGGCCGGACGTTCTTACCTGATGAAGACCAGCTCGGGCATCATCAGGAAGCGGTGCTGACATATTCGTTCTGGCAGAGCCGGTTTGGATCCGACCGCAGCATCGTCGGACGGCAGATCATGCTCAACAACGAGCCATATACCGTGATTGGGGTAATGGGACCGAAGATCACGTATCCGGACTGGAACCAGAAGCTGTGGCTGCCCATGGCATGGACGCCCAAGGAAGCGGCCGTGCGCGGAGAGCATCACTCTCTCGTAATTGCCAGGTTGAAGCCCGAAGTTACCATCAAGCAGGCGCAAGCGGAGATGAGTGCAATATCCGACCGGTTGGCGCACCAATACCCGGATGACGATAAAGACTGGGGCGCTCTGGTGGTCCCACTTCGGGAAGATATCGTTGGCGACGTCAGGCCGGCGCTGCTCGTCCTGCTGGGGGCGGTGGCGTTTGTCCTGTTAATAGCGTGTGCGAACGTAGCCAACCTGCTGCTGGCCCGAGCTCTGGCGCGCACTAAAGAGATTGCTATTCGCACGGCACTTGGCGCCAGCCGAGCGCGTCTGATCCAACAGTTGCTATTTGAGACCATCATTCTGGCGCTCGTGGGCGGACTTGCTGGCCTGGTTGTGGCGCACTTTGGAGTGGAACTGATCGTCAAATTCCTGGGAGACCAGATTCCAACTTCCATGAGCATAGGACTGGACGGCATGGTGCTGAGCTTCACACTCGTGCTCTCCATCCTGACGGGCATCGTGGCGGGGCTGGTTCCCGCGTGGCGTCTCAGCAAAGCGAACGTGAACGAAACACTCAAGCAGGGAATGGGGCGCGCCGGCGACTCCGGCGGTAACCGCACACGCACTATTCTGGTGATTTGTGAAGTGTCGCTCGCGCTGATGCTGCTGGCAGGCGCGGGGCTGATGATCCGGAGTTTATGGAACCTGCGCAACAGCAATGCAGGATTCGATCCTCACAACGTGCTCAGCATGACTCTGCCGGTGCCGGAGAATCGCTTCAGGTCAGTCGAAGAGGAGATCAATTACTGGAACCAGTTGCTGGCGCGCATCAAGGCGGTTCCTGGCGTAGAAGCCGCCGGAACCGTTGACGATCTGCCGACCCAGGGTGGCTCGCACCAGCCGATCGCGATCGAAGGCCGGCCCGCGCAGTCGCTGGCGGAACAGCCAGAAGTGGATGTGCGAATCGCCAGCACCGGATACCTGCGAACTATGGGCATTCCGATTCTGCGAGGCCGCGACTTCAATGAGAGCGATGCCCCGAACAGTCCGGCCGTCATTCTGGTCAGCGACTCCATGGCTAAGCGCTTTTGGCCCAACGAGGATCCAATTGGAAAGCGGCTGACGCTCTCGTTCTTTCCGGGAGTAGTCCGCGAAATCGTTGGGGTCGTGGGCGACGTAAAGATGGACGGCTTGACGCAGGTAGAGCCCAGTTCCGCTCTCTACATGCCGCTCGAACAATTCAAGATGCCGGCAAGTGCGGATTGGCATTCGTTCGGGCTTGATCTGGTAGTTCGCACAACTACGCCCCCAGAGATGGTTGCATCCGCTGTGACAGGTGCAATCCACGAACTCAGCCCAGAGCAGGCCGTTCTGCAAGTGATGACGATGAATCAGTTCTTATCGGCATCCATTCTGCCGCAGCGATTCAACATGCTCCTGCTGGTTACGTTTGCTGGCTTGGCGCTATTGCTGGCCGCCATGGGCATCTACAGCGTCCTCTCCTATGCGGTGAGGCGCAGGGTGCGTGAAATCGGGATCAGGTTGGCCCTGGGTGCCCAGATTCGCGACGTGCTTCGGCTGGTCATCTTTGACGGAATGAAACCGGCGCTGATCGGCGTCGCGATTGGCGTTGCCGGAGCATTAATAGCAGGGCGGGTTATGGCGAACCTGGTATTCGGAGTGAAGACGAGTGATCCCGCGACGTTTACCGCTGTTTCCGCGCTGCTGGCTGCCGTAGCTCTGGTAGCCACAATTCTGCCTGCCTATCGCGCGACCAAAGTGGATCCGATGAAGACGTTGCGAGAGGAGTAAGAGAAGATCGGGACACCGGGTGATCGGGACATCGGGAGAACGGGTCATCGGGAGGTCGGCGCGTCAGAGCACCGAAAGCCGCATGACTACGATTATCGCCTTTCTGTACCTTTTGATTTGACCTGGGTATCCAACCAGCCGGCAACTCGTTCCAGAAACTCGCGATCAAATTCGCCGTGCTGGTGTTTCGAAATCGCCTCGAGCCAGGCGCGCTGAGATGGCGAGCGATCAAGCCCGTGGCCCATCCCGGCAAACTCCACGTAGCTGGCGCGACCAGGATGAAAACTGTTGATCATCGTCACTAGATATTGCCCCTCTTCAGCCGAGGTAGCAGGGTCTGAAGTTCCGTAGGCGACCAGAACCGGCACATCCACCTTCTTCCATTCGGCGGCGGGATCGATATCAGCGATTTGCTGCAGATACGTGTAGGAGACGCCGAATGTCTGCACATAGTCTTTGCACTCGGGCGACGCTCTCACAATGTCATCCGGCTTTTTCTTCTCTATGAAGAAGCGGAACTCACACTTTTCCGCGATCCGTAGAGCATGGTCCACCTCATCATACGGTCGGCCCAGGAGGAGCAACTGGCGGCGCGCATTTTCGAGTTCATATTCAAACCAGGGTTTACCGATGGTTTCCGCCGCAATGAATCCGCGAACCGGAAATTGCTGCGCGACAAAGACACCTTCGAGCGGCCCGATAGAGTGAGCAAAGATGAAAATGTTGCCGCGATCAACGAAATCATACGTCGCCAGCGCTTTCAGTCCGGCAACAGATCGGCGCACCGCCAGATGCAGATCAGATTCCGGACTGTCACATGGAGGTCCCTGGCTCTTGCCCTCGCCGTTCTTGTCCACCCGCATGGTCACGTAACCGCGTTCCGTCAGCCCCTGCAGCAGCAGAAAGTAGGAGTTATCCGGCTTGAGGTCCGCCAGGGAATAGCAGCCCAGGCCGCCGATAAGAAATACGGCTGGATGCCGAGCAGAATCTTTGGGCTTGGTAATGATGGCCTGATAGTTAGCGCCGTCTACCCGGACGGTGCGGTAGAGAGTTTCCACCTCCGCACGTTGCTGGGCAAGAATGGGGCAGGGGAGCACAACCAGTAGCGCGAAGCCGACCAGAAGGACGCGGTGGGCAGCCGAAGTATCAAGCACGATATGACGCAGCAGACGATTTTTCAAGGCCGATCCTTTCGATTGTATAATTCAGAGCAGGCTCCTCAACTTAGAGGATGATCACTGCAGTATCTAAGGCGGCGGAACACAATCATTCCGCTGAGCGCTAAATGTGAGCTGTAGCTGCTTTCACTGCTCGCGAGAGTGCAAGCCGTCCACTTCCTTATAGCGGAAGCAGCTTACCAGGTGATCATTGACCATCCCGACCGCCTGCATAAACGCATAGCAGATGGTCGGGCCGACAAACCTGAAGCCACGGCGAAGCAGGTCTTTGCTCATGGCGCGGGATTCGGCGGTTTCAGCGGGAACGCTCTTAGGCGTCTTCCATGCGTTTCGGATCGGCACGCCCTCCACGAATTGCCAGATATAGCGGTCAAAGCTGTCGAAGTCCTTTCGCACTTCGAGAAAGGCGCGGGCGTTGCGCACGGTGGATTCAAT
>DATNDP010000228.1:0-41683 GCA_035553195.1 Candidatus Acidiferrales bacterium | reverse complement strand
ACCGCGCTTTCCTGCAAGCTGATGGTACAGGAGGGAATGCGCGTCACGCAGATGGCGCAGGAAATCCGATATTGCCTGAGGAAGCTGGATTTGAGTGCAAAATAGGCTAGTAAGGGTTCGTTGCGCCGAGACAGAAGCGCTTCTGGGGCTTGATTATTCGCGCGTGGGCTGCTTATGGGAAGGCGAGGGACGGCGTGGCCGTGTAGCCGCCCCCAGTTTCGTAAGACGCTCTTTGGCCTGCACCGCTTCCGGACTCTTGGGATAGCGAGCGACCAGGCTGCGCAGCTCCTGCACTCCGGCGTCTTTCTGCCCAAGCTCCAGGAGAGCAAACCCCTTCTTTAATTCGGCCGCCGCGCCTTTGTTGCCGCCGGGATACTGATCGAGGACCTTGTTGTAGTCCTGGATAGCAGCCTGAAAGTTTCCGCGTCGGTAATCGATCTCGCCAAGATAGAACTGCGCGTTGCCCGCAAGATCCGTGTTGCCATAAAACTGCACGTATTGCGCGAACTCTTGCGCGGCCAAGTCATTCTTTCCCGCGTTGTAATCACTCAGAGCGTTGTTGTAGAGCATTTCCGGGGGCGGCGCCTGCTGTTGCTGAGGTGCGGCTCCGGGAGCACCGCCCGGCTGGCCTGCTCCGGGCTGGCCAATGTTCTGCTGCGCCGATTGGATGTCATCGAGCTGCTTGCTGATCTTGGCCAGACGCGCCTTGAGTTCATCCACAGAATCGTGCAATGACTGCACCTGTCCGGAAATCTGATCAACCTTGGTGGAAGCGTCGGTGGTTTGCGCGCCCAGCGACTTCTGCAGGTTCTGGACGGCAACTCCCATCTTGTTCACGTTGTCCGTCTGCTGCGTAATCATGTCCTTCATCACGCCCATGCGCTCGTCAAACGACTGTTGCATGCGGGACATGTTGTCTTGCAGCATCTGCAACTGGGTCTGGATTTGGATGAGCTGTGATTTCGTGCTCTGCGCCCGCGCGGATGGGACCATGATTGCAGCGGCGGCAAAGACGGCGAGCAAGAGAAAAAATCTGATTGTCTTCATAAGCTGTTTAACTCGTTAGATGCAGAATTGCTGCTTCTCCTGAGAAAGATTTTAATCGAGACGAGGCAGCGCGCGTGGTTGACGGAAAGGATACCGGACGGGCATGCAGCCCGTCCGGATTACAGCTTCTTACTTCAATAGCGTGAAGTGGTCACGCCGGTTCTTCTGCCAGCAGGCCTCATTTTGGTCCGTGCAGACAGGCTTCTCTTTGCCATAGCTAATGGTTTTGAGCGCATCCTGGCTCACGCCATCCTGGATCAGTTGTTGCCGGGCTGAGCCGGCCCGGCGCTCGCCCAGGGCCAGGTTGTACTCTGTCGACCCGCGATCATCGCAGTTGCCTTCGATCTGCACCTTCCAGTTCGGGTGCGACTTCATGGCTTGCGCGATGTTAGCCACGGTCTGGACCGCGTCCGGGCGGAGGTTCGCGCTGTCGAAGTCGAAGTACACATCCTGCGCAGCCTGGGCGAACATCTGCTCGTCAGTAAGCTGCGGAGCAGGCGTGGGCGTCGGTGTGGGCGGAGGTGGCGGCTGCGACACGGTCACCTGTGCCGTCGCATCCGTGCTCCCTGCCGGACCCTTCGCGGTCAGATGGTACGTTGTAGTCTCCTTGGGAGATACTGTCTCTGAGCCGCTGGTGTTCACCTTGTTGCCGTCCAGCGCCACATCATCGGCGTTTTCCGTGCTCCAGGTCAGGGTGGCCGACTGGCCGGGTTGAATGGATGTTGGCTCGGCCGAGAGCGTCGCGGTGGGCGCCTTCGGCGGGGGTGGCGGCGGTGGCGGTGGTTGCTTTTTCTTACATCCGCTGACCACGATCAGGATGGTCAGCATGGCCAGGATCAATGCCCAGTGTTTGTTCTTCACCTCATGTCCTCCGAAACAAATGCGAGTTGAACTCGCCAGATTTACACAAACTTTTTACCGGTAGCTCCAGTTCGGCTGCGTGTTGCGTCCGACTCTCGTGAGCTGTTGCAGGTGCGTGCCATCAGCCAGCACGCTCCAGATCTGCGGCGTTCCGCTGCGCGTAGATTCAAAAACAATGTGACGGCCGTCGGGCGACCATGAAGGAAAGTCGTTGCGCCCGCCGTCGTGCGTCAATTGTACGATCTGTCGTGATGCGATATCCATCAGATAAAGGTCGGCCCCGCCCGGTATGCCCGGCCCGTAATGCCGCACCCACGAAAACGCCAGCAGCAGTCCATTCGGCGACCACGCGGGTGAAACCGCATAGCCCTGGTCAGTCATTCGCTGCACATTGCTGCCGTCGGCGTCCATCATATAAATCTGCGGAAGCCCGGTGCGCCCGCTGACAAACGCGATCTGCGCGTTCGTTCGAGGATTGAACACCGGCGATACGTCAGTCTTGCCGGTTGTCAGCCTGCGAGGACCGGCGCCAGTCGCGTCCGCGATGAAGATCTCACTCGATCCCGTACCCATGGAGGAGGAAAAAGCGATTTTAGTTCCGTCCGAACTCCAGGCGGGCGAATAGTTCCCGCCGCCATAGCGCGGAAAACTTACCATCCGGTTCAGGTCGAGCGAGTACATGCGAATCTGCCAACTATTGCTTGCCAGCTCACTGAAAGCGATACGCGAATTATCAGGAGAAATCCGGGGAGAAAGCGCAATCCCGCCAAGGTGCGTTACCTGCTGCTGGTTCGCGCCGTCCCAGTCCATGGACCAGACTTCCTTGTGCCCGGTGCGATTGCTGATGAAATAGATCTTGGTTTCCGTGGGACCAGGAATGCCGCCGAGCTTCAAAATGATTTCATTGGCGAACTCATGCGCGATATGGCGCGCGTTCTCCACCGTCGCGTTTTCCTGATACTGCTTGCCGAGAATCTGCGGGTATTGCGTATTTTTTGTGTCGTACAGCCAGCCCTGCACGTTCACCTTGCCTCCGGCAACTCCGAGATTGCCAAACACAAGCATGGCCGCGCTGATTGGCGGATTGCTCCAGGTGTTGAGCGTGATCTCCTTTGGAAAACCCGGAACCTGCGAAGGATAAAAGCTTTTAGCCACCAGCGTGAACAGTCCCGCATTGTTCAGGTCATACCAGAGCGTGTCATTGAAAACGCTGATCAGCGGCTGATTGGCAGGTTCGGTATTGGCCTGTTTAAAGTCGGGAACGGCCATCACCAGAGGAGCGCCAATGTTGGTTCCGGTCTTGATCTGGTCCTGGGCGTGAGCGGGTGTGAAGAAAAGAACGAGCGGGATGAACAGGAGGACGAAATAAATTCTGTTTTTGTTCAACATAGCTCCAATTCGATCGTTATTTCTATTTCTGGTAGTCGAACCAGAATTCTACAGAAACCTTGCTGCCGCTGTACTCCGCCGGAAGCCGTGGAAATTCGCTGCGTTGGACCGCGCGCATCGCCAACTCATCGAGCGAAGGAACGCCGCTGGACTGTTCTATACGGATATTCGTCGGCGATCCGTCGCGCATGATGTCAAATTGAATGTAGGCGCGTCGCGGAGCGGGAAGATCCGGTTTGTACCAGTTGCGGGAAACCGTCTGGTTGACCTCGCGCACGTAGTAGGAAAAGCGTGAGCCGAAGTCGGCGTTCTGGAAGCTGAAGCCACCCTGTGTATGCGGCGCAGTAAACGCACCGTAGGGCCCGCTGACCGGCCCTCCTTCGCCATAGGGCACCGCCGTCTCCGGAGTGGGTTCAGGCCGAGGCCTTGCTGGCGCCGGCGGCGTGACTTTCTTGATCGTCTTAGGCTTGGTCACATGGCCAGGAATGCTTACGCCGTCCTCGGTTTCCACCGGCTTAGGTTGGGGCACAGTTTGCGTCACGCCCTTGGATTCATTGGCGACAATGTTGTTTGACTCTTCCGCGTGCGGGATCGGCACAGAAGAAGCACTCGCTAGCTGGACTGTGATGGCATCGCCGTTGTTTATTCCCCAGGTGTTGACAGGCCGGTGGCCATATACAAAGGCCGTCACCAGAACAGAAACAACCAGCAGGCCGTGGAACGCCACCGAGAGCGTCAGCGGTTTCTTCCACGACTCCTTCTCGTAGAACAGATTGGCACGCACGTATGCCATTTCTTCTAATTACTTCTTCACCTCGAGTGGCTCTGTGACGATGCTCACATTGCTGATGCCCGAGGTCTTGAGAGTGCTCATGACCGTGGCGAATGCGCCGAAGGCAACATCCTTATCGGCGCGTACGAACACGGCCTGCCCGCGCGGATCGCGGATCAATTGATGCAGCTTGTCCCCAAGTTGATCCAGGTTCACATGATCGTTATTCAAATACACTTCCTGGCCCTTGGTGATGCTGATGACTACCCGCTCTTCAGCAATCTGCTTCACCACCTTGGTTTTGGGAACATTCACTTCAATGCCGGACTGCAACACCGGGGCCGTGACCATGAAAATGATGAGCAGCACCAGGACTACATCAACGAATGGAGTCACATTGATGTCGGAAAGTGACGATTCCGTCCGCCCGGCTTTGTTGGTGAAAGCCATTAACGAACTCCTGTTGGAATCCCGGTGGTGCGTTCAATGAGGTTCAGGATCTCCAGCGAGAAATCGTCCATGCGCGCGGCAAATTCCTTCAGCCCGTGAGCATACTGGTTATAGGCAATCACGGCCGGAATCGCTGTGAACAAGCCGGCGGCGGTGGTGATAAGTGCTTCAGAAATTCCCGGCGCCACGGCCCGCAGAGTTGCCGCGCCTGCATCGCCCAAACCCTGAAAGGCGCTCATGATGCCCCACACCGTTCCAAACAGCCCGATAAATGGCGTCACGGCGCCGGTAGTAGCGAGCAGAGGAAGCCGCCGTTCCAGTCGGGTCAGCTCTTCAGAGGAGGCGATCTGGGCGGCGCGATGCACGGCAGTGATGTTGCCCTCGCCCTGCCGGCGAAACTCGTCGTAAGCGTTCTCAAACACCGGCACAAGCGGGCTGGGCTTGAACTGCTCGGAAACGGCTGCAACGTCCTGAAGCCGCTGAGCGCGGCGGAAGGCGCGGAGAAAACGCGCGCTTTGCGCTCTGGCGCGCTTCAGCGCTCCCCACTTGGAAAGAATCACGGACCAGGAAAGGATGCTGAATATAAGAAGGATCAGGAGCACAACCCTGACTACCAGGCCAGTTTGTGCCAGCAAATCCACTATTTCGGCGCCCATGGCGAACGCAATCAGGGTAGTCGCAATCATTGCAAATCCAAGTGCCTCTATGACTTATATGTTGACCGTAACACTGCCCGCAGCTCACGTCAAACGGGTGAAGGACGTAATACTCTCTTCTAGTTCGCCCGCTTTCCCTTCGTTTAGGTTCAAGCGGGTTCGGACTTTAAAACCCCCGCCATTCCGTCCGCGAACCGCAACCTACACTCCGCCCTGACTCTCTTGAGAACGTGAACCGGAGCTCCATCTTGCTCATTTTGAACTGAAACCAGCCTGCTGAGTTCAAGACTTCTGAGATGAACTCTTTGGGTAAACAGAAAGTACCCGGATCGAAGTGGCGTTGGGGACGTACCGTCATTTTACAAATCGGTTAGCCGCATTCGAAATTACCTGCGGGTTAGTACCTTGCCGGATTTCGCTGCGGCATCCGGTAACCGCTCGCAATCGAAAAATCGAAAAATGCGTTCTGCTCACCCCAGACCACCCGTGCCGAGAGTTTCTGATTCCAAGGAAAGATGCTGCCCTCCGCCGCTCCCCGCCGTGTCGCCTCCATGATGATGGCTTCGCTTTGCCTGCTCTGCCAGCTGATGGCGCAGGAAAAACCTGCGCATGATCAGCAGCCAGGCGGTGCAGTCCATGTGCAAATGCATGATGTGATGTACCACTACACGGATAACGTGGCCGTATACATTCGCCAACTCGCCGGCGAATTGGTGCCGCAAAAGGGTGCAATGCCCGTATTTGACGATAAGAACTCCTTTACTCTGCACGTGACGGCAGCCGAAATGGCCATCGCGTCTGATGCCATGGCCAATGTGCTGAATCAGTATGTCTTTTCGAGCAAGGACGCCCCGATTAAGGATGTCTCGCTGAGCATCGAGAAGGGCAGGCTCAAGATCAAAGGGAAACTGCACAAGAAGGGCGACATAAGCTTTGAAACCGAGAGCTCTCTGAGCGCCACCCCGGACGGCAAGATCCGCTTGCATTCCGAGAAAGTCAGGGCATTACATCTGCCGGTGAAGGGCCTGATGGACCTGTTTGGAATCGAAATCGCGGACCTGATCAAGACGGGCAAAGTGAGAGGAGTGAAGGCTGAGAAAGATGATCTCATCCTCGATCCTGAGCAGGCCTTGCCTCCCCCGCATATCTCAGGGCGAATCACCCAGGTGCGCCTGGAAGGCAACAACATCGTGGAAATCTTTGGTTCGCCCGCAACTTACAAATGGGCCGAGGTTTCAGCGCGGAACTACATGGCTTATCAAGGCAACCGCCTGAAATTTGGCAAGTTGACAATGGAAGATACTGACATGGTGCTGATCGATCCCGATCCGCGCGACCCTTTCGACTTTTACCTGGATCACTATAAAGACCAGCTTGTGGCGGGATACACGAAAACAACGCCTGTGTTCGGATTGCGAGTGTTCATGGTGGATTACAGCAAATTGAGAAGGCCGGCACTGCGCAAGAAACCCGTCGCGAAAAGTAAGCGTACGGGGGTGATGTAGCCGCGGACCTGACACCGTTCAGCTTCGGCCGGGCTCAAGCAGGGAAACGGTAAAAACCTGCGCCATCACCCACGTTCATCAATATTGGATGCAGTCCTGCGCTTTCCGGCAACCCTGCCCAGAAACGCGGCGGATAACTGCCAGGATTACCCCCGCTAAGACGTGCTACCATAGCAGCTGTTGCATTGATTGTCCTCGTCTTAGATAGACTCGCTGCCCGCGGCCCTGCCTATTTCTGCTGAGAACAGCCTCTTATATAACACCCTCGAATCAAAGGAAGCAGGACACATGAAACTTTTCGTCGGGAACTTTTCCTTCAGTACCACGGAAGAAGATCTTCGGGCCCTTTTTGCGCCCTATGGAAGCATTGACAGCGTTGCCGTGGTAACGGACCGGACAACAGGGCGTTCGCGTGGCTTTGGATTTGTTGAGATGCCGGATCGCGGCCAGGCCGAAAAAGCAATTGAAGCCTTGAATGGCAAAGAAGTGGATGGACGCACTCTGAACATCAACGAGGCGCGGCCAAAGGCCGATAATGCCGGTTTTCGCGGCGGACGCGGCGGCAACAGCCGCGGCGCAAGCCGTGATGATTATCGCGGGCATGCACGCCAGCCCAGGGAGCCGCGTTGGTAGAGCAATCCAGCCACATCAAGGGAACGGCGAGACGTATCCGCAGGCGCAGTGAGAACTCGCCGGCCCGCTCCGGAGTGGTGATGAACGTGGTCGAGTGCGGCAATTGCGGGGAGCGGTTCGAAATCAGTCATCAGGCATCTTGCCAGGACCCGCAACTTGCCCAACGACAGGCTGCGTGGCTGCAGGACCAATTCGTGTGGGACCACATCCAGGAGAACAGGCATCGCGGCCTGATCAACCTGCCGGAAGCCGATCAGATAAAGTAGCAGCCTCTTACTCGTCCAACTCAGCCACAGCGGCTCCGCTTCGATTCGGAGTTCTGGGCTTTTTGGGTGCCGTGACGTACGCGTGTGGATCTTGTGGTTCAGGGTCTCTGGGGCGCTGACGTTTGTGTCTGCGCAGAATAGCGCTAGGCTCGAGAGTATCCGCTTAAGACGCGATTCTTGCATCGCAAATGCCGTGGTTAAGCTTACTCCGTCTTTCTGATGAAGTTACCGAAGTTATGCAATCTGGGCGGAGCCATAACCATTTTTGCACCTGATGTGCTACACTGAAAGTGCTTTAGATTTCTGGTTGCAGGGCATCCAGCCGATCGAGATCTTGTCGCGGATTCCCATATCAAGTAATTCCTCCGTCATCTACAAGCAAAAATTCAAAAAATTCGGCATGAGATCACTCTGCCCAGACGTTTCCCTGACGTCTCGCCGGAACCGGCGCCGACCATAGAAAGCAACAACAACGACTCAATGGTTCTTTTCACAGAACTGCCCATTTCTCCGTATCTACAGGGCCGCCTTGCTGCGGCTCACTTCATCAATCCAACAGAAGTCCAGGCTGCGGCCATTCCGCATGCCCTCGAAGGCAAGGATATCCTCGCCACGGCCCAGACAGGGACAGGCAAGACGCTTGCCTTCCTGGTTCCAATGATCGAAAAGCTGCTGGCCGACCCTGGTAAAGGCATTGAAGCCCTGGTGCTGGTACCCACGCGCGAACTGGCCATGCAGATCAACAAGCAATACGAACAACTTCGAGGCAAGAAGCTGCCCCATGCCGCGCTGCTGATCGGCGGCACCAAAGAACGCTCGCAAATTGAGAGCCTGCGCAAAGGCGCGCGGCTGATCGTGGCCACGCCTGGCCGTTTTGAAGACCTACTGGACCGCAGGATCTTCGATGTAAGGCACGTTAATACTCTGGTCCTGGACGAAGCTGACCGCATGCTGGATATGGGTTTCATCCCCGCAATTCGGCGCATCGTGGCCCAGCTTCCGCGCGCGCGACAGACCATGTGTTTTTCCGCCACGCTCGATCCAGCGGTCGCCCATCTCGTTGACGATTACCTGAAAGCGCCTGTGCGTCTGGCCTTCGGTTCAACCCGCAAAGCCTCAGAAAGCGTTGATCTAACGGCTTACCAGGTGGAAGCCGACCAAAAGCTTGCTCTGTTGCGGCATCTGCTGAGCGAAGAAGAAGGCCGTACTCTGGTATTTCTGCGTACCAAACGGGCCACGGAACGGCTGGCGCAGAAATTGGAGCGCGGCGGGCTGCGCGTTTCCGTGATTCACGGCGATCGCTCGCAGTCGCAGCGCACCAGCGCTCTTACGGCGTTTCAGCAGGGAAAATCGAGTGTGCTGGTGGCCACCGACGTAGCATCGCGCGGCATTCACGTGGACAACATTGCCCAGGTGATCAATTACGACCTGCCCAACATGGCGGAAGATTTCATTCACCGTGTGGGCCGCACCGGCCGCGCGGGGCTTTCCGGCAACGCGATTACATTCTTCACGCCGCTGGAGCGATCGGAGTTGAATGCTCTGGAGCGCAATCTGCAATTGAAAATTCGGCGCGTCACCGTAAAGGGCGATCTTGATCGCGAAGAGCGGGTTAAGCCGGTCGACGTTTCATCCATGGTGCCCGTTCCAGTGAGGCCGGGATCGAAGATGATGCGCCTTCCCGGCGAAGTACTGCAGCGGCACGTATAATCCGTTAAAAATGGAAAGCTTAAACAGCAAGCGCTCGGGAATTCCCGAGCGCTTGTACATTCTGCTTACTGCTGAGTTGAATTTAAAAATCGTGGAAGTTGAAACCTTCCGGCTGGCCTTCTTCGTTGTAGGTGATAACCAATTCACCCGGCCGTTCACCGCCCGGACTCTCTTCCTGTTCCAACTTGCGTTGCGCTTTCTTTTCGAGCTTTTCCTGCCGCTTTTCCTGCCGCGCGCGTTCTCTGGCCCGCTTGGCAGCCGTAGGTCGAGAGCTTCCAGCCATAATTCCCTCCTGAATGAGCGGCTGCTCCGAACCGCCGCTCCCATGGTTACAATCTCAACGTCTTCATAAAAGAACAGGCGGCCCTCAGCCGCCTAACATAAAATTTCACTGACTTAAAGCCAGTCCCGCCTGTTTCAGACAGGTGCAAGACGTACCACTAGAATAACATACGCGTTCTGCACCCTGCCGGCCAGAAAGCCTTTGCCTGATAACGTCGGTACAGTTCTGAAGTCTAAGTTTGACCAGGAGGTACCGCACAGATGTCATTCACTGGCTTTGCCACCGGCCTGCTTAACGATATTCGCTACGGCTCCCGCCAACTACGGCGCACTCCCGGCTTCGCGTTTGTGGCAATCCTGACGCTGGCCCTGGGTATCGGCGCCAACGCCGCCGTATTCAGCGTGATGAATGCCGTCCTGCTCAAATACCTTCCTGTAGCCAACCCTCAAGAACTTGTGATTCTGCACTACACCAACCAGCCGGACAACACCCGGCAAAGCGGGCACGACGATACCTCATTGCCGGAAAATGGGTTTGAAGCGCTACGCGCACAAAGTCAGGTGTTCTCTGATCTCATGGCCTTTGTGCCTCTGGGCTTTCCCAAGGTAGGTGTTCGCTTCGGCAGCGAGCCGGAAGAAGCGGCAGCCGATGAAGTCAGCGGTAATTTTTTCTCCGGGCTCGGCGTTCCCATCATTCGTGGCAGAGGATTCACCCCCGAAGACGAGAAAAACCACACGCAGGTGACCGTCTTAAGCTACGCGTATTGGAACAGCCGGTTCGGGAACAATCCCTCAGTGCTTGGGCAGACTATGTACGTGAAGGGTGTGCCATTTGTGATCGCCGGCGTCGCGGGGCCGGGCTTCATTGGCCTGGAGCGCGACAAGGCGACTGATTTCTGGGTGCCATTCCAGACAGACCCGCGGCTGAAACCCTGGGGCCGCTCCGTACAGGACAAACAAGCCCTTTATGGAAATCCCGAGTGGTTCTTTCTCATGACCATCGGCCGGCTGAAACCGGGCGTGACCCTGCAGCGGGCGCAGGCGCAACTGGACCCGGTGTTTCGCCAGGCAGTGTATCAGGCCATCGGGCAGTCCAAGGCAGATGATAAGCCGGTGGGCTTGCGGCTGACAGTCGCTCGGGGGATTGAGGGCATGAGCGACGACTACAAGCAGCCGCTGACCGCATTGATGGCCATGGTTGGGCTGGTGCTGCTGATTGCCTGCCTGAACGTGGCCATGCTGCTACTGGCGCGCAACGCAAGGCGGCAGCGTGAATTCAGCGTACGCATGGCACTGGGCGCCAGCTCATTCACTATATTCGGGCAGCTCCTGGTGGAGAGCCTGCTCATCGTGACTGCGGGCGGCGTGCTGGCGTGGGGCTTTGCCGTAGTCGCAACACGCGCCCTTGCCTCCTGGTCGAGCCTCGATGTAAGTCTTGCGCCCGATGGGCGGGTGATGGTATTCGCGATGGCGATCTGCCTTGTTGCGGCGATTGCGTTCGGCCTGGCGCCACTGCGTGGTGTCCTGCACGTACCGTCAGGATTCCGCGTAAGCACTTCCCCGGCAGCTTCCGACCAGGACCGCAGGAAGATGCGGCTTGGAAAAGCCCTTGTGACGCTGCAAATCTCGCTCTGCCTGATGCTGCTGGTAGGCGCCGGCCTGCTGGTTCGCACGCTTAAAAACCTGGAAAACGCCAACCTCGGCCAGAACGCACAGGGGCTTGCCGTATTTGGGGTTCGTACACCGGACACGGTTCACGGCGATGCCGCGGCAGTACATTTTTTCAACACGCTGGTGGCGCGCCTACGCGCTCTGCCGGGAGTGGAATCTGCAACGCTAGTGGAGGAACGCCCCGGCGCCGGCTGGAGCAACAACACGGCCGTCAAGGTGGACGGTGTCTCCCCGAATGGCAAGAAATTCGCTGCGCTGCGCTGGAACTCTGTGGGGCCGGATTTCTTTCATGTGATGGGAGTGCCCGTACTGTTGGGACGCGATTTCAACGATTCTGACACAGCAAATTCGACGCGCGTCGCCATCGTGAATCAGACATTTGTGAAGCAGTACCTGAACGGCGGCGAGGCGATTGGCCACCAGATCTCCAAATGGGGAGAAGACAACCAGCGCGCGACGATCATCGGCGTGGTCGCGGACAGCAAATACACCAGCGTGCGGGAAACCCCACGACCGATGGCGTACTACCCGTTCACCCAAATCCCGAACATTGCCATAATGCACATTGAACTGCGGACGAATGGCAGCCCTGAAGCAATTCTGACCCAGGCGCGCAGCGTGGTGAAGCAGTTCGGGCCGGACCTGCCGTTGCTCGAGCCCATGTCACAGCAGGAGCAGTTTGCCATGTCATTCTCGGGAGACCGCCTGTTTGCGCGGCTGGCTGTCTTCTTTGGTCTGCTGGCGGTTTTCCTGGTGGCCACGGGATTGTATGGCACCATGGCCTACCGTGTAAGCCGGAGGACGGCGGAGATCGGCGTGCGCATGGCACTGGGCGCACAGAGGACGCAGGTGCTGTGGATGGTGCTACGGGAGAGCCTTCTGATCTGCATTGCTGGCGTTGCCATTGGATTGCCGGCAGCATTCGCAGGCGCGCGGCTGCTGCGCTCAATGCTGTTCAATCTCTCGCCTTTTGATGTCCTCAGTTTTATGCTTGCGCTTGCAGCAGTGGCGGCGGTAGCGTTGGCCGCAACGGCAGTACCGGCGCGGCGGGCATCAGCCGTAGATCCAATGATCGCATTGCGCTATGAGTAGATTCTCTGCTCACCCTGCCTAAAAATGGCTCCAGCCGGCTCGAGAAGTAAAGCCAGGCTGGAGCACTGTGCTAGACTGCGCATAACAGGTGCTGCACTCTCTCTTCCATGAAGCAATTCACAATTCTTTTGCTTTTGTCTTTTTTTGCTCTAGGCGCAATCTCGTTCGGTGCCGAACTGAAGCCCAAAACCGTTGAAGCATTCGATAAATATGTAGCCGCCACGCAAGAGAGGTTCGCCCGGGAGTTGAAACCTGGCGGGCCATTTCTTTACGTCGATTCGCGGTCGCCTGAGGAGCGGAACAGTGATTACTCGCGCCTGAAGAATGGCGAAATTCTGATCGATAAGCTCACCACGGAAGCGCCTGGCGTAGATAAAGACGTGCCTGATGGAATGGTCCATCACTGGGTGGCGCTGGTGTTTGTTCCCGGCGTCAAGCTGGACCATGTGCTGCAAGTGGTGAAGGAGTATGATCGCCGGGCGGATCTGTACAAGCCAGATGTAATTGCGTCGCGCCTGATCTCACATCAGGGCAATGACTACAAGATCTTCCTTCGGCTCTACCAGAAAAAATTCACCACGGTCGTCTTTAACACCTTTTACGACGTGCAGTGGGGCGAGGTGACACCGAGCCAGTATTATTCCAATTCCATCAGCACTCGCGTCACCCAGGTAAAGGACTCGGACCATCCCGACGGCCCAGAGTATCCCGTTGGCCAGGGCAGTGGGTATCTCTGGCGATTGAATACCTACTGGCGCTTTGAGGAAAAGGACGGCGGCGTGTACATCCAGTGTGAGGCGCTCTCGCTCACCCGCGATATTCCCACCGGCCTCGGCTGGCTGCTCAAACCATTGGTGACCAGGATCCCCAAGGACTCACTGAATAAGGCGCTGGGAAGGACGAGAGAAGTGGTGGAGGAGAAAACAAAGTGATTTGGAATTGAGCAATCGGGAAATTCGATCACAACTCCACCCCACGAGCGATTTCAAATTACCAGATTACTAAATTACCCAATTACCAAATCTGATAGACTTCGCTCATTCACCAGAGGCCTCTGTGCTGCTTGAACTTCGTGTTGAAAATTATGCCGTCATTGACAGCCTGGCCGTGGAGTTTGCGCCGGGGTTGAACCTGCTCACGGGCGAGACCGGCGCGGGTAAGTCGATCCTGATTGACGCGCTCTCCCTGCTGTTGGGCGATAAGGCTTCCAGCGAGATGGTCCGCCACGGAGCCGATAAAGCCGTGGTCATTGGCCTGTTTGAGGCCGACGAACGTGGGCTGAAAAAAATCCTTGAAGAAAACGGCGTTGAACCTAACGATGCAGACACCGGGCAGGTGATCGTGAAGCGCGAAATCGCGGTCGGGGGCAAGGGCCGGGTTTTTGTCAACAATCAGCCAGCCACGGTGACGCTGCTGCGGCAGCTTGCGCCGAAGCTGGCGTCGATCCACGCGCAGAACGAGACGATATTGGCCTTCGACGGCCCTGCGCGGCTTGCACTGCTGGATACGTATGCGGGTGTTGACCTGCACGAGCTCGAACAAAAGTACATTGAGTGGGCGGGAATCCGCGACCGCATCACGGACCTCGAGCGGGATGAGCAAGACCGGCTCCGCATGGCTGACCTCTGGAGCTTTCAGAAAAAAGAGATCGAAGACGCCCGCCTGCATGCCGGCGAAGATCAGCGGCTGGAAACGGAAAAACGTGTTTTGGCCAACGCGGAGAAGCTCTACGCCGCGGCCAAAGCCGTGCATGAGCTGCTTTATGAATCTGATAGCTCGGTCTTGTCCAATCTGGCTGCGGCGCGCAAACAACTGGAAGAGCTGGCGCGTTTTGATCCCCAGTTCCAGGAACACCAAGCTGCATTGCAGAGCGCGAGAGCAGCTATTGAAGATGTGAGCGCCACAGCTCGCGACTATGCGGAAGAGATTGACGCCTCCCCGGAGCGGCTCAGCGAGGTGGAAGACCGGCTGGCGCTGCTGGATCGTCTTAAGCGCAAGTACGGCAGCACGGTGGATGCGGTGATCGCCTACGGAGAAGAAGTCGCCCGCAAGGTGAATGAGCTGGAAAACCGCGACGACATCCTGCGCGAGCTCAAGAAGCAATTGCAGTCGGCAGCCTCGGCGTATTTGTCGGCGGCGCAAGCCGTTTCGAAGAAGCGCTACTCGTCGGCCAAAGAGCTGCAGAAACTTGTGGAAGCTGAGATCAACGAACTGGCCATGAAAGTACAGTTCAGGATCGAAGTCTCTGGATCCAATGGGCCGGAGAACTGGACGTCCGCGGGTTTTGACAGCGTGGTTTATCTGATCTCGCCGAATCCTGGCGAGCCGTTGCGTCCGGTGGAGCAGATTGCCTCCGGCGGCGAACTATCGCGCGTTATGCTGGCATTGAAGGCCACCATTGAAGCCGGCAATAAAAGCAAATCACAAGGCCAGCGCACTCTGGTATTCGACGAAATTGACACCGGAATCGGTGGACGTGCCGCCGAAGCGGTGGGCAAGAAGCTCAAGTCGCTGGCGCGCGCCGACCAGGTGCTGTGCATCACACACCTGCCGCAGATCGCATCTTTCGCCGACCACCACTATCTGATTGAGAAACGGGAAAGCGCGGGACGGGCAAGAACGATTGTGCGTCCTTTGAATACAGAGGAGCGAACCGAAGAAGTTGCCCGCATGCTGAGTGGTGCGAAACTGACCGAAACTTCGCGCCAGCACGCCGAGCAGTTGCTGAAGGCAAACGCCTGATCTTTACCGCAGATTTGCGCGGATGAGCGCAGACCACAACTTCTAAGCTGCTTTGCGTTGTGATGAGCGGCCGCCTCTCCGACCTGCGGTCTCCGTTGCCGGGCCCATCCGTTTTCTTCTCTGTGCGGCCGATTTCGCCTGCCGCGAAAGCGCGCGATGCGAGGCCGCGCTACGCGGCTCGCGTTTAAGAACCTGCAGACGAGCGCTGGAACGCCTGGAAGAAGCAGAAGACGAGGAAGATTTCTTTTTTGCCGAGTGGCCCTTGCGATAGTCACGCTCAGCCGACTTGCGCGTCTTCTCTGAAGCGCGGCCTCTCTTGGGCGGCTTCAGATCCACTCCCGCTCGGCGGGCCTTGGACAGGCCGATGGCAATCGCCTGCTTGGTGGAACGCGCCCCATGCTTTCCGCGGCGTATATGTTCCATCTCTTCCCGAACAAACTCTCCTGCCTGCGTGCTGGGGGATTTTCCTTCACGTCGATCCTCGGCAGCGCGTCTGAGGGTTGTTTTCTCCGGCATAATCTTTTTCCTTTGGGGTGGGATGCAATGCCCCGTGCTTCAGGATTGCCAATGACATTCAGGTGCTGCTTGCGAATCTGTTTCAACGGGCTCTGGATTCATCAGACAATTGGATGAAGGAGGAAAATCCATGGCTGAGATGAGAAAAGCTCCGCAAAGCACGCAGAGTGGCGCCGGAAGAGGGGAGTATCAGTTTCGCTGCGCCGACGTTGGTTTTACCGGTTGCAATTGGGAGACGCGCGGCTCCAGCCCGGAAGAGGTGCTGCGCAATGCCGAGCAGCATGGCCGCGAACAACACCAGCTAACGAATATTGACGAAGATACCCGCAATAAAGTGCGCAGCAAGATCACGCGAGCGGCATAGACCACGTTCTTTCAAGCAATCCTGACCAGCGGGCCGAAACGGCCCGCTTCTTGTTTCAGTTTCGATGCGCGCTTTTGCTGCAATAGGCGCCCCTGGAGACGCTGAGGTGGCACAGGCGCCTCGCCTGTGCTGAAGAACTGGAACGCAAACAAGGATTGATGGCAGATGGTCTGTCACTATCCTCCTGTGCGCAAACGATTTCGTAGAAGGGTTTCTCGTGCGCGGGATTTAGCATGACCCACTCAGAAGCATCAATTCAGATGGGGAATGGACAAGAGGAGTGACTGACCCTGCACAGCCGAGGCGGCTGTGCCACACCGCCTCGTTAATCCCAGAACATTCACGGCACGCCGCGTTTTCTTCTTTGAGTAGCATCCATCGGCTACAATCAATGGTTTGTCGAAGCGCCGGATTGCTTAATCTGGCGCACATAGGAAAGGGTATGCTGCGCTACTTTACGGCCGGTGAATCGCACGGAGAAACTTTGGTGGCTTTTCTTTCCGGCGTGCCGGCGGGACTCAACATCGACCAGGCGTTCATCGACCGTGAGTTGTGGCGGCGGCAACAGGGTTTTGGCCGAGGTGGACGCATGAAGATCGAGCGTGACTCGGCCCACATTGTCTCCGGCGTGCGCCAGGGCAAGACCATCGGTTCGCCGATCGCGATCCTGCTGGAAAACAGGGACTGGAAGAACTGGCAGGAGTCGCTTCCGGTCGGCGCCGGTGATCCGGAGAAACACAAGCGCGTTGCATCGCCACGTCCTGGCCATGCCGACCTGGCTGGCGCGCTCAAATACAACTTTCCTGAAGCGCGTTTCGTTCTGGAACGCGCTTCGGCGCGGGAATCAACTTCACGTGTTGCCGTGGGCTCGATTGCAAAGCTGTTTCTCCGCGAACTGGAAATTGAAGTTCTGAGTCATGTGATTGCTGTAGGTAAGGCCGCGCTGGGCAACCCGGACGTACCGTGGGAGAAGCTCAAAGAGCTGCACGCGAAAGACGAAGTGATGCTCAACTGTGCTGATCCGGAAGCCGAAGCGCGTATGAAAGCCGAAGTGGACCATGCGCTGCGCACCGGCGATTCTGTAGGCGGAGTGTTTGAAGTGGTGGCGCACGGCGTTCCTCCAGGCTTGGGAACTTACGCACAGTGGGATGAGAGGCTGGACGGACTACTGGCCCAGGCAGTGATGTCTTTGCAGGCGGTCAAGGCGGTGGAAATCGGCACCGGCGTGAGCTCAGCTGTCTCCTTCGGTTCCACCGTGCACGATGAAATCGGCTATTCCGCTCAGCAGGCGGGCGCTACGTTCACCGGTTTTACGCGTGCATCCAACCATGCCGGGGGCGTTGAGGGCGGCACCTCAAACGGGCAGACGATTCTCGTGCGCGGCTATCTCAAGCCGATTTCGACGCTGCGGAGACCGCTCGAATCGGTGGACTTTTCCACGCGGGAGCCGGTGAAAGCCGCGTATGAACGATCTGATGTCTGCGTTGTGCCGGCTGCGGGCGTCGCAGCAGAGGCGATGGTTGCGCTTACGCTGGCGCGATGCGCGCTGGATAAATTCGGCGGGGACTCCATGCAGGAAACGCTTCGCAACTACGAAGGCTACAAACAACAGCTCAAGAGGTTCTGACGAGAGAAGATGGTCTATCCCATTACCTTGTATGGTGATCCGGTACTGGAGACGCCGGCAGCCACAGTCACCCAATTCAATGACGATCTGAAAAAGCTGATCGATGACATGTTTGAATCCATGTACGCCGCGCACGGGGTAGGCCTGGCGGCTCCGCAGATCGGGATCAGCAAGCGTATCACCGTCATCGACGTTACGTTCAAGGAAGATCCGAACGCCAAGCTGGTGCTGGTGAACCCGGAAATCATCCACACGGAAGGCAGGCAGCGCGGAGCCGAAGGCTGCCTGAGCCTGCCCGATTTTCGCGAAGACGTGACCCGGCCCAACAAAGTCACCGTCCGCGCGCAGGATGCTGAGGGAAACTGGTTCGAGCACACAGGAGAAGAGCTGCTGGCGCGGGCGCTCATGCACGAGATAGAACACCTGCAGGGAAAGCTCTATATCAGCCACATCAGCCGCTTGAAACGCGATCTGATGACGCGCAAGATCAGAAAGCTCATGCGCGCCGGCGAGTGGGCATGAAGCTGGTGTTCTGCGGCACGCCGCAATTTGCCGTGCCCAGTCTGGAACGGCTGGCGACCGCAGGACACGATTTGCAACTTGTAGTCACGCAGCCCGACCGCCCTCAGGGGCGAGGTATGGAACTGGCAGCTCCGCCCGTAAAGCAAACGGCGATGAATCTCGGATTGCCTGTTACCCAGCCGGAGAAGATCAAAAACAACCAGGAATTTCGCGCCGAACTGGAGACGCTTCGCCCTGACGCGATCATTGTGGTCGCCTATGGGCGCATCATCCCCGGCTGGATGCTGCATCTCCCGGAATACGGAAATATCAACGTGCACGCATCCCTGCTGCCGAAGTACCGAGGCGCTGCTCCCATCCAGTGGGCTATCGCAAGAGGTGAGACCATGACCGGCGTTACCACGATGAAGATCGATGAGGGGCTGGACACTGGCGACATCCTGCTGAAACGAGAAATAGAGATCCGTCCAGACGATACAGCCGTTACGCTTGCTCCCAGCCTGGCCGAACTTGGCGCTGAGCTCCTGGTGGAAACACTGGAGCAGTTGCAACGAGGCGATTTACAGCCGGTTCCGCAGGATGATTCGATGGCAACGCTTGCGCCCATCCTCAAGAAAGAAGACGGCCTGATTGATTTCAACCGGAGCGCGCGGGAAATTTACAATCGTCTGCGCGGATTCCAGCCTTGGCCAGGAGCTTACACAGGGTTTCGCGGTAAAAACCTGAAGATTTTGAAGGCGCGCGTGAGTGATCCGGCAGTGCCGCTTGATCCGGGTGGGCTGCAGGTAAACGGCAACGCGCTTTTTGTAGGGTGTGGCAATGCAAGCGGGTTGGATTTGCTGCAGGTGCAGCCCGAGGGGAAAAAGGCGATACCGGCGCGCGACTTCATCAGCGGCTATCATCCTGCTCAAGGCGAACGGCTAGGCTAGGCCATGGCTGCATCGCCTGCACGCATGGCCGCATTCCGGATTCTACTGCGAGTGGAGCGCGAAGATTCATTCGCAGTGGAGCTGCTGCACTCCGATCTGCTCGACGATCTCTCTCCCACCGACAAGAATCTCGTTACTGAAATCGTCATGGGCGTGCTGCGCTGGCGCTCAGCGTTGGATGACATGATCGCGCATTTCAGCTTTACTCCTTTCCGCAAACTTGATCTGGAGGTATTGACCGCGCTTCGGATCGGAACTTACCAGACCGCGTTCCTCGACAGGATTCCTTCTCATGCGGCAGTGAATGAGACGGTCGAATTGGTGAAACAGAGCAGGAAGACCTCAGCCGCCGGGCTGGCCAACGCGGTGATGCGGAAGATTCTGGCGCAGCAGAAATCTGGAAAAAGAATTCCCAGTCAAGGAACGCCGGGGAAAGTGTTTGCTCATCCGGACTGGCTCGTTCAGAAATGGATCCAGCGGTTTGGAGAGGATGTCGCCCTGAAGACTTGCGAGTACGACCAGCAGATTCCAGAGACAATCCTGCGGCTGAGCAGCGCAACAGATGAAGACACGCTTCGCGGTGCGGGCGTTGAACTTGCTCCAGGCGCACTGATGAAGAACGCGCGGAGTGTGGTCAGCGGCGACGCGACGGCGAGTGAACTGTTTCGTTCGGCCGCGATTGCCATTCAGGATGAAGGCTCGCAGCTCGTAGCTGCGCTGGTAGGGGAAGGCAAACGCATTCTCGACTGCTGCGCGGCGCCGGGCGGCAAGACGAGCGCAATGGCAAGGCGGCTACCCGAAGCGGAAATTTTCGCCGCGGAATTGCATCCGCATCGTGCTCGCTTGCTGAGACACATGGCGCCACAAGCCAACGTTCGCGTTGTTACCGCAGATGCGTTGCAATTGCCGTTCCCTGCGGAGTTCGACCGCGTGCTTGCCGACGTCCCCTGCTCCGGAACGGGAACCCTGGCGCGCAATCCCGAGATCAAGTGGCGGCTCAGTGCTGAAGACCTCAAAGATTTGCAGCAACGCCAGATTGCAATCCTCAAGGCAGCGATGAAGCACGTTGCACCAGGTGGGCGAATCATTTATTCCACGTGCTCACTTGAAACTGAAGAAAACGAGCAGGTGATCGAGCCGGCGCTGGCTCAGAACCCGGACTTTCATCTGATCCCGGTCAAAGAAGAGTTGCAGCGCTTGCAGCGCCAGGGCGAACTCGTGTGGGAAAACCTTGATCAGCTTGTGAGCGCAAATTTCCTGCGAACCATTCCGGGCGTGCAGAGGTGTGATGGGTTCTTCACTGCGATCCTCGAGAAGCTCTAACCACAGAGGGCACAGAGGAACACGGAGTAAGTTCTTTCTGAAATCTCGAACGGAGCGAGAGATCCATATCATTACGAAAGCACGATCTGGGTCCGGAATGTCACTCAGTAACATTCGGTAGCATTAGCGATCCCTCAGTGCGTTCGGGATTTCAGAAAGCCTGCAAAAGCGCCTCCGTGTTCCTCTGTGCCCTCCGTGGTAAAAAGCTGGTTACTGCTTCACCTCGAAATACACCTCAGTACCCGACGCAACCTTTTGCCCGGCAGGCGGATACTGGTTGACGACGATCCCTGTGAGTACCGGTAGAGGTTTGTTTTTCGTCTGCGCGAGTTTGCCCTTCTCGTTCGCACTAGTACGTAAGCCGCTTTTGCTCAAGGAAGCTGCACGAGCCATTGCGCCCCATTTTCCTCCGAGCTTCAATCCTGCCTGCTGCACTGCAGCAGCGGCCTGGGCCAGCGGCTTGTTGGAGAAATTCGGCATCACGTAATGAGGTACGTTGTCGGGAGCAGTCATAATCAAGTCCACGCGCGGCGAAGTAACCGCCTTCGCATCCGGAGGCGGGCTCTGCGCTACCACGGTTTGCGGCGCGGCACCGGGGAGATGAATGCTGGCAATGCTGCCCAGTTCCAGCCCGCGGCGGCGCAAGTTGATGCCGGCCGCCAGCTCGCTTTGTCCTACGAGGTTGGGAATGGCCGCCCGCTGCGGGCCAAGGCTTTGTGACAGTAGGACCTTCCATCCCCTGCGAACGGTTGTTCCCGGCGCAGGAAACTGCGAAGCTATATGGCCTGCGGCCACGTCCGCCGAGTAAAAGCGATTTTCTATCGAGATCACCAGGCCCTCGGCGTTGGCCCTGCGCTCGGCCTCAGCCGGAGTGAGGCCGGCGAGATTTGGCACGTGGACCTCCCGCCCGTGAATGGCAAAGCGCATCGCGAGAAGGGCAGAGGCCATAAAGACCAGCAGCAGCACAAGCCCAAGAAGCAGATATTGAAGAAATTTGCGCCAGTGAGCCGCTGAGGCCCATTTCCCTTTCGTTACAGGAATTGAATCGACGTCCTGATCCACCAGTGTCCTTAACTAGCGCCGCATCACGTCGCCAGCCGGTTTGGGGAGCGTCACCGCGGCGCTTTTCACCACTGCTTTTCTTCCGGCTCCGGGCAAAGGCAGAAAGGCCTCCTGTCTTAGCGCGGGGTCGGCCAGCGCGGCGCGCATGAAATCCATCCAGATCGGCAAAGCGGCGCGGCCTCCAGTTTCGTTTTCTCCCAGCGTCTTCCTTTCATCGTAGCCGACCCAGACGCCGCAAGTCAGGCTCGGCGAAAAGCCGATGAACCAGGCATCTGTGTAGTCGTTTGTTGTGCCCGTCTTCCCCGCCAAAGGATGGTTCAACTTGCGGGCGGCAATCGCCGTACCATGCTGCACTACGCCTTGAAGCAGCGAGACCATGATTCGCGCCGTGCGCGAGCTGGTTACATCGCGCGCATCAGGATAGTCCTCCTCCAGGACGTGCCCATCATAGTCCGTCACCTTCGTGATCAGACGTGGCTCAATGCGGATGCCGTCATTGGGAAACACCGTGAACGCGGCGGTCTGCTCATACAGCGTTAGATCGGCTGCGCCCAATGCCACCGGCAGAAAGGGCGGCAACTGAGAGGTGATGCCAAACCGTCGCGCGTACTCGGTTACGGTGGGCATGCCGAGCTGTTGTGCCAGCTTCACCGCGGGAACGTTGCGCGATTCTGCCAGCGCATGCCGCAAAGTAATGAGCCCTTCAAAGCGATGGTCGAAATTATGCGGCGTATAGGGCGTTCCGGCACTGTCAAACGTGGTGGGCTCGTCCAGAATTTTGTCGTCGGGCTGCGCGCCGCGATCGATTGCCGCTGTGTACACAAACGGCTTGAAGGAAGAGCCCGTCTGCCGCTGCGCCTGGATGGCGCGATTGAATTTTGATTCGTCGTAGTCGCGCCCGCCCACCATGGCTTTGATGTCGCCGGTTGCATTGTCAATGGCCAGCAGTGCACCCTGAACGCCGGATTCCTGTTCGAGCGAAACGCGCGCGGTCCCGTTACTGCTCACGGCCAGCACTTTCACGTAAACCACATCTCCAACGGAAAGGAGCATGCGGGGGAGCTTCGCCTTTGTCCACTGGATTTCCGCAGGGCCGATCTGCGCGCTGAGGCGGCCGAGTTTGATTCTGGCAAGCTTCGGCTCGACGTTAACGACGAGTCCATGCATGTAGGTGCCGGGCGCAACTGGCTGCTGCCAATCGGGGTCCTGCCAGCGGTCGACCTTCTCGTCCTCTCGCACCACGTTGCGCAGATGGCCCTTCCAGCCATGGCGGCGTTCATATGCAGCCAAGCCGTCCAGCACCGATTGCTGCGCCGCACGTTGCAAATCAAGATTCAGCGACGTATAGACGCGCAACCCGCCTTCGTGGACCTGGTCGGGGCCGAACTTTTTTTCCAGTTGACGCCGGACTTCCTCTACAAAGTACGGCGCGGGCGAAACTTCCGGGGCCAAATTCAGGCGCAGCGGGGCGGCCTTGGCACGATTGGCCTCTGCCGCCGTGATCTTGCCGTCTTCCAGCATATTGTTGATCACCAGGTTGCGCCGTTTGATAGCGCGCTCGGGAAAATTGATGGGAGAGAGCGACACCGGCGCCTTGGGCAGCCCCGCAAGTAGCGCAGCTTCTTCCAACTTCAGCTCGCGCGCGGGCTTGCTAAAGTAATACTCGGAGCCTGCCTCAAAGCCGTACACGCCCGAGCCCAAAAAGATCTGGTTGGCGTATAGCGTGAAGATCTGCTCTTTGGTGAAGTGGCGTTCGATCTGGATGGCCAGCATGGCCTCCTGTATTTTCCGGCTGAAGTGCCGCTCAGGCGAGAGAAATAGATTGCGGCTCAATTGCATGGTGAGGGTAGAGGCGCCCTCTGCCTTGCGATTGCTTTGGATATCGCGCCATGTAGCGCCCATGACGCGCCAGAAGTTAATGCCCCAGTGTCTCTCAAAACTTTTATCTTCCGTTGAGAGAATGGCGTCGCGCAGCACTTTTGGAAAATCGTTGTACTGGGCTATGACGCGACGCTGCAGAGCAAACTGCCCAATGATGCGTCCACGGCTGTCATACAGCTCGGTGATGGTGCTGGGGCGGTACTTCTCCAGTTCGCTGATCTGCGGGAGATCAGTGGAATAAACAATGAGCAGTCCCACCAGCGTGCCGGCAAGGGCCGCCGTGAGCACCAGCAACACAAGCACCACACGGCCAACCACTCTCCTGCCGGCCAGCTCAAAGCCGGGCAGGTCTGAAAATGGAAACTTCATTGGGTGGGACCTGATGGCCAGAATAGCACGAATTGTGAGGCAACCCGACCCATAGGAACCTATGACGTTGGGTCATTCACCCGAAGCAGTCGGCAACACCGCTATTGAATCAGGAATTTCTGAGAAGCTTCCGACGGCTTCATCGCTAGGAGATTCCCAGTGGCAAGCTGCGCAGCCTCTTGCCGCTCGCCGCATAGATGGCGTTCGCCAACGCGGGAGCCAGGGCCATGATGGGCGTTTCTCCGGCGCCCATTGATTTCTGGTCCTTGCGGTCAATCAGCTCGACTTCAACTTTCGGAGCATCCTGGAAGCGGGGCACGCGATAATTGCGGAAATGAGCATTCAGCACGCGGCCATTATCAAAGTGAATGGCTTCGAACAACGCTCCGCCAATTCCCATCACGATCGCGCCGGAAATCTGGTTCTTCAATCCCTGCGGATTGATCACTGCGCCGCAGTCAAACGCCTGCACCACGCGAACAATTCGTGCGTGCCCGCTCGCAGGATCAAGCGCGACTTCGGCACAAGCGGCCACGTGGCTGCCTTTCTCGAATCCTCCGCCCATGCCGAACCCGCGTTCCGGGGTGGAGCGCTGTTTGCCCCAGCCAAATTTCTGCGCTGCCGTTTCAAACACGGCGCGGAGCCGCGGATCGGTGATGTTCTTCAGTCGAAAATCAAGAGGGTCCATGCCGGCAAGATGCGCCATGTCGTCCATATGGCTTTCGCGGGCGAAGAAGTTCGCCGTCGCCGCCAGTCCTCGATACGAACCCTGGCGCAACGGGGGATTGACTGTGGGATGAAACTCAATCTTTTTGTTGGCGACGTTATATGGAGTATCGATCGCCGCCGGGCCGGAGTTGTAGTTGTGAAACTCCCAGGCCACCAGCGTCCCGTCGGGCGCGATACCAGCTTTCACGTCGATCACTCCCGCTGGACGGAAGTACGCCCAGGTGAATTCCTCTTCGCGCGTCCATACCAGCTTCACAGGTTTGCCTGATCCTTTAGCAAGGCGGGCCGCCTCCACCGCGCATTCGCCGGTGTGCTTCCCTCCATAGGCAGAGCCGGTGTCAGGAACAATCACGCGCACCTGATCTTCGGCTAGATGAAACGCGTCAGCCAATTCCTGCTTCACCGCGAATGGGCGTTGCGTTCCCGTCCAGACGGTCAGCTTTCCCTCATTCCATTCCGCAACTGCGGCGCGCGGCTCCAGCGGCGCATGCTGAATGTAAGCTACCGTGTAGGTCTGAGACAGGGTCTTGGCTGCAGATGCCATTCCCTTCTCGATCGAGCCCGCGTCATGGCTGGCCCGCCCGCTAAAACCGCCACGCTCTTCGTGATCAGGATTGTTGCGCAAATAATCAAACAGATCTTTTTCTGATACCTGCTTTGGCGATTTCCATTCCGCCTTCAACAATCCCAGGGCGCGCTCGGCGGCAGAGACGCTATTGGCTGTAACTCCGACAAAATCGCCGTCGCGCACTACCTTGACTCCTGCCTGCTTGTCAGCGCCGTTCGGCTGGAACGAAACCAGGGTGGCGTGAAAAGCCGATGGACGCACAACTTTGCCGAACACCATACCCGGCCGCTTAATGTCTGAGGTGTACTGGTGCGCGCCGGTAACGAATGCGTTGCCGTCAACTTTCGGTGCCGCTGTTCCCGCCACCTGCCAGGACGCTGCGGGCATCAGCGCCGGATCATCCATCACCTTCACCAGCTTTTGTCCGTGCGTTAACTTGGAGTAGGTGATGCTCTGGCCGGTCTTCTTGTCCTTCACCGCGCCGTTTTCTGCCACAAGCTGCGCGGCATCGGATTTCCAGTGCTGCGCGGCCATTTGTACGAGCAACTCGCGCGCGTTCGCCGCCACCTCGCGAAGCTGCGGTCCCATCTGCGGCGTGGTACGACTCCCGAATGTGCCCATATCGAATGGGGTCAAATCCGTGTCGGCCATGATCAGCGTGATGGAGGACATGGGAACTCGCAGTTCCTCCGCAACCTGCTGAGTTAGCGAAGTGCGAATGTTCTGTCCCATCTCCGCCTTGCCTGTGAAGACAGTAACCTTGCCGTCTTCGCTGATGTGCATCCAGGCATCAAGGTTGTGCGGCATTTCCTCGCCGCGCGATCGTCCAGATTCCTGGGTCAGCACGGAAGGTGCGCAGATGCCGATCACAATACCTGCTCCCAGCAGCTTGAAGATGTCACGACGGCTGACTTCGAAGAAGTGCTCGAGGCGGCCGATTTCATGCTGTTGATTTTCATTACGATCGTCGTTCTGAGATGAAGACTGCCTCATGACCGTTTCCCTCCCGCGACGCGCTGGATGGCGCCCAGGATGCGCGGGTACGTTCCGCAGCGGCAGACGTTCCCGTTCATGTGCTCTATGATCTGCTGTTCGGTGGGGTGCGGGGTGGCCTCCAGCAGCGCGTGTGCGGACATGATCATGCCCGGCGTGCAATAGCCGCATTGAAAGGCTTCTTCTTCAAGGAACGCCTGCTGCAAGGGGCTAAGCTGCCCATTCTCGGCAAGACTTTCAATCGTGACAATCTTTTTACCTGTGGCCGATTGCGCCGGCATACGGCAGGAGCGGATCGAGCGTCCATCGAGTTGGACCGTACACGCGCCGCACTGGCCTTCACCACAACCGTACTTGGTCCCGGTTAGGCCAAGACGATTGCGCAGAACCCAGAGGAGCAGCTCGCCCGGCTCAGTCTCGACCTTGTGCTCCGTTCCATTCACAAGCAGAGTCAGCGTTGGCATAACCTGTATATGCTAACTCTGTCGCGGCCCGACTTTCCAACCGACAGAAGATTCGGCAATCGAACTCAGTCGGCCAGGCTTTCTCCGTGCCGCCGCGACTGCGTGGTGCGCGCCTGCTGCTCCGCGCGCAACAGCGCCTCCTTGCGCTCGACACCCCACCGGTATCCGGCCAGGCTTCCGTTTTTCTGTACGACACGATGGCATGGAATAACGACCGCCACAGGATTTGAAGCGCAGGCATTCGCGACGGCGCGCACCGCCTTCGGTTTTCCAATCTGCTTTGCAATGTCCGTGTAGCTGCGCGTCTGGCCGCGGGGGATCTCCCGCAGGGCATTCCAAACGCGTTGCTGAAACGCGGTGCCCTGAATGTCAGTCGGGACCACTCCGGAGAGCGCCGCTCCCGCCAGCGATTTCACCACGCTCTGCGCGAAGCCTCGCAGATTTCTATCATCCCGGCTGATCTCCGCTGCGCTGAACTCCTCTCGCAGTTCGTTTTCGAGCAGACGGTCAGTTTCGCCGAAGCGCACTGAGCAGATGCCGCGCGGAGTTGCGGCCACCAACAGCCTGCCCAGGTCTGACTCTACGATGGTGTAGTGAATGCTCACTCCCTCACCATGGCGACGAAAGGCCGTCGGCGTCATACCTAATTGCTCGGTGCCATTCTCGTAAGCGCGGCTACTGGAACTGTATCCAGCCTCATAGATCGCGTCAGTGATACGTTCTTTTTCGTGCAGCGCCTGCTTGAATTTTGCCGCGCGCTGCGCCTGCTGATATTGCCGCGGGCTGATGCCTAAAGCGCGCTTGAACATCCTTTGAAAATGAAACGCGCTCACCCCGGCATGAGCCGCAATCTGGCTGAGGCTCAACGCGTCTTCGGCGTGAGCTTCGAGATAGCGGCAGGCGGCTTCAATTTTTTCCATTTGGGGATTCTGCTGAAGCGGCAGGCAGCGGCGGCAGGCGCGATACCCCGCGTTCTGCGCCTGCTGCGGCGAATCGAAGAATTCAACCAGGTCGCGCCGCGGCCTGCGGCTTGGACACGATGGCCGGCAAAAAATCCCGGTGGACTTTACTGCATACACAAACTCTCCATCGGACTTCAGTGTCCGATTCATTACCAGTGCCCAGCGCTGATCGTTGCTGTTGCTCATCTCAGTTGCAATCTGCATGTCTTGGCTCCGTAAATCCTCTGCAATGAGACTAGACTTGATCCCGCCGGAGCCGCTATCCGGGCATTGCTGCCAAACTTTTTTATCTTACCGAAAAAGACTGCGCACCGGCGAAGGCGAAAGCGTGTCCTTTCCCGTTCATCTCTGCGCGACGCGAATCCTCCAACAAACCGATTCATGAGAAAAACTTAACGTGGCGTTCCCTGAACCAGGCGTTCCTGGAAACTTTCAGCTCAGGCCACTCGGCCCGCGTGCGTTGCATCAAGAGAAATCTGGCCAGATTGCATATTGTCCTGCCGAACTAGGCCCAATGACAGAGCTCTGAATCAAGGCTATCCGTGCTATTCTCAGCGTTACCCACTCGTCTAAAAATGTGGCTGGATTTTCAGGAGAAAGAATAGACCTTGGCTCCCTCCCCCAGTTTGCGCCTTCGTGTTGTCATATGGTCCATCACCCTGCTCCTGCCTGCTGCCGCATGGCTCTTCAGCGCATATAGTTGGACATGGCTGCATCCCGGCGTGGGGGTGTATTTTCTTGCTGCCGCATGTCTTTCCGCGGCCATAGGCGGAATGCCCACCGCCCTCGCAGCCATCGCGTTGAATGGCGCTGCGCTGAATTTTTTCTTCTACCTTCATCAGCGCGGATATCCGCGCACCAATGCGGAGCTATGGACCGCATTGTTGGTGGGAGTGAGTCTCATCATCGGCTATGCCAGGCAGAAGTGGTCGTCTGCGGAGATGCTGGCCGGCCGTCTGAGCACGGACCTGGCGCGGCTCCGCGACGAACTGGAGTCACAGCGCACTGACCTCAAGCGCTTTCACGAGCTGAGCGTGCGCCTTTCGAGCAGCCTCGAGTTGCAGCGGTTGCTGAACGACGTCCTCACGTCCATTGCAACACTGCAGAAGACTGATCTGGCTATGCTGCTGGTTTTGCCCGATCACAGCCGCAAGCGGCTTCGCGTGGAAACGTTCATCGGCTTTACACCTGAACAGATCCGGCTTTTTGGTGAACTTCCCGCGGATTTCTTTTCGCTTGAACACAGAGTGCTGCTGCAAGACATCGAAGGCCCAGGAACATATTTCCCGTTCATGGATGCGGCTGAGAAAGTGGGCCTGCGCGCTGTGTTCAGTACTCCCATTATCAATACACGGGGGGAACCGCTGGGTGTGGTCGCGACGTTTTTCCGGCAGCCCACCGCCCCAAGTGACCGTCAGTCGCGTCTGGTGGAGCTCTACGCCCGGCAGGCAGCCAATGCGCTCGATAACGCGCGCCTCTACCGCAACTCGCTGGATACACTTGCGGCTGAACAGCAGCGCACCGCGGTCTTGCGTTCCCTGGCTGAAGCCGCCGTCCAGATCAATGCCACTCTGGCGCTCGATTCCCTGCTGCAGGCCATCACCGACCAGGCGCGAAACATGATTGGAGCGCGCCAGGCGTTTACCACTCTGCTCGCGCGCGGGGCATGGAACAAGAGCATTACGTGCGTCTCCACCCCGGAAGGGCAGCCGGCGATGCAGTTCCCGCGCGAGACTTCAGAGATCTTCATGCTTGCGTGCAACCTGAACACGCCTTTGCGGCTTGGATCAAGCAGCAAAGAGGACCGCCCATGGCGATCTCTGATGATGAAGGCCGGCGAAGCCACCAGCAGCGGTTGGCTGGCGGCCCCCCTCCTCACCCGCGATGGCAGAAATCTCGGTTTGATCCAGCTCTCGGGCAAGATCGATGGTGAATTCTCTTCCGACGACGAAGCTATTCTCGTGCAACTGGCGCATATGGCATCCGTGGCCGTTGACAACGTGCGCTTGTATCGTGAGGCTCAGGAGAAAATCGAGGAGAATAAGCGGACGCAGGAAGCTCTTGAACGCAGCAAAGAAAGTATCGAACTCGCCCAGCAGTATGTGGGAATTGGAATCTGGGAATGGGACCTTCAGACTGGCGCTCTGGCATGGTCCGAGCAGTTGCGCGGCCTCCACGGCTTCAGCGGAGATGGATTCGACGGCAAGTATGAAAGTTGGATGGAAAGCATCCATCCTGAAGACCGGCAGCAGGTGCATCGCGCAATCACCGATGCGCTGGCCCACAACGGCGAATATGAAGTCCAATACCGGGTAGTCTTTTCCGATAGAAGCATCCACTGGCTGGAGGCGCGTGGCCGCACCATCGTGATTGCTGATACCGCAGTAAGAATGCTGGGCGTGGCCATGGACATCAGTTCGCGCAAGGCCGCAGAGGAGGCTTTGCGACAGTCTGAGAAGATGGCTGCCACCGGTCATCTGGCAGCAAGCATTGCGCATGAAATTAACAATCCGCTCGCGGCGGTCACAAACGCGCTATATATCTTGCGCACCATGCCTGGGATGCCGGCAAGTTCGCTGGAATACGTGCGCACAGCGGAAATGGAACTCTCCCGCGTGGTCCACATCACGCGCCAGACGCTGGGCTTCTACCGCGAAATTGCTTCCCCAGTGATGGTGGATATCCCGCAGTTGCTCGATGAAGCAGTGGCTGCTTTCGAAGGCAAAATCGAAACCAACAGAGTCAATGTCCATCGCTGGTACGGGGACGTTGATCCACTACCGGCGTTTCCAGCCGAACTACGCCAAATTTTTTCGAATCTCCTGATGAATGCTCTTGAGGCGGTCGGCGAAGACGGGAGGGTGTCCATCCGCGTACGGTCCTGCCATGACCGCGAGAATCGTCCCGGGCTGCGAATCACCGTGGCGGACAATGGCGCCGGAATCACGCCTGACAACATGCCCCACATTTTTGAGCCGTTCTTCACCACTAAAGAATCGAAGGGCACGGGTTTAGGGCTGTGGGTCAGCCAGGGTATCGTGCAAAAGCACGGAGGCAGGATATGGGTGCGCAGCAGCCAGCACGTCCAGCACCATGGAACGTGCTTTGCCATCTTTCTACCCATATCCGCGCAGTCAGCGAGTGCGGCTACTTCGGCGCATTTCCGGGCGACCGACCTCGCGAGCAGAAGCCAGGCTGTAGCCTCGGGTAACGATCTTTCTGCGGCGTAAGGTATGGTTCCGCAATCACTTACGAGGAGAGTGTCGTTTGGGGACAGATTGAGGGTGGTCTGAGGGGTTTGTCCCCTTCAATTCTGAGGGTCACCTATCGCTGGAACCCGCCTAGAATGCGGTCCTTAGCAAAAATTAATTAGGTTAAACTACTGACTTTTGAGGTATGCTGGTTACCTTCGTAACCGACTATTTTTCCCCATGCGAGTTCATGCACAGCCCGCGAAGACGAGGCAAGCCCACGCTGCCGGGTTCACGCTTGTGGAGACCCTAGTTGTGGTGATGGTGATCCTGGTGATCGCTGCCATTGCCATCCCGGGCTTCTTTCAGGCGCGCATGAAAGCGAATGAGGCGTCCGCCGTAAGCTCGATGCACATGATCGAGACCTCTGAGATCATGTATTCACAATCCTATCCCGACGTTGGTTATGCCAAAACTCTGATCGACATGGGTGCCCGCAATGGCAACTGCGCCTCTCCAACGCCGACAAATGCGTGCCTGCTCATGGATGATTCCCTGGCTAACGGCTACAAAAGCGGGTACATGTTTCAACTCATCTCTGATGGTCAGACACCCTCTCGCTCATACACCTTGACTGCAGTTCCTTCAGTGGCGGGCGTTTCCGGCCGGTGCTCGTTCAGCAGCAACGAGGGCGGGGAGATCAACTTGACCTCCCCAGGGGCAGCTCAGACCGGGCGGTTCACTGTTGGCGGCGGTGGCGGCGGCTGCGGAAACTAATTTCCGCGATTATTTGTATCTAGTCGGCGCTAATCGGAACTGACACTCTGGTATTTTCCCAATCCATGTTCAGCTCTGCCTTGTCCCCACCCTGTTTGGCAAAGGACATGGTGAACTGCTCCACGGGAGCACTGAGCGCCTTTTTCTGCATGTCCACGCGCGCCAGATCCTGGCTGGGATCGTAGTTTGTTCCCCATTGTCCAGTTTGCTTGTTGATGATCAGTTTCCAGGTCCCGGCGGAAGGAAGTGTCCAGAGCGTATATTTGCCGGCCGGCACTTTCGTTCCACCAATATTCAAATCGACAGGGGTGGTCAGAGTGGTCGCTTCGTTGGCTCCAGTTCTCCACACTTTGCCGTAAGGAACCAAGTCGCCCATAACCTTCCGGCCCCGCATCGACGGACGGCTGTAGTCAATGGTGATGGTTTTGCCTTTGAGGGTTACCTCGGCAGTTCCAGGAGGGCTGGGACGCTTGCTCTTATCTTCGTTGTTCTGTTGCGCCGTGGCTGCTGTTGCGAAATATAAGCACAGCAGGGCGGCAGCAGAGGCAAGAAGTCTTTTACGCATAGGTGATTCTCTCCGGTTTTAGACGTGAATTATGATCCGCCAGCGGTATGGCGCCAGCATCAGCGGGCTCCAGTCCCCGCAAACACACGAAAGTACTATACGCCGACTGAGCCAAGCGTTCCTTT
Organism: Candidatus Acidiferrales bacterium; assembly: GCA_035553195.1. Taxonomy (GTDB): domain Bacteria; phylum Acidobacteriota; class Terriglobia; order Terriglobales; family Acidobacteriaceae; genus Angelobacter. The sequence continues at coordinate 9,640 of DATNDP010000228.1, read as the reverse complement.
GCTTTACGTTACGGTGACCTTAAAGTTATGCGTAAACCCAGAAACACTTTTGCGATCAGAGGCTTTAGCAATGAAAAAATGCCTGGCTGTTTTGGCCTTGTTCGGTTCCACCCTTTTCGCGGCTGGCCAGAGCCAGCCTTCCGGTTCGAAACCGGCGAACGTGTCGCGCACCACAAAAGCGGTCAACTACCGTCTGCGCGGCGATGACGTGAAAATTGAATTTCGCGGCACTGAGCTGATGGCCAACGCTGTCGGCGAAGCCAAGGTCTCCGGCAAGAAAAGCAGCGTGGAGATTGATGCCCACTTTGAAAACCTGGATGATCCCACCAAATTCGGACTGGAATACCTGAGCTTGGTGCTATGGGCGGTTTCGCCGGAAGGCCGTGCCGTCAACTTGGGCGAATTGGTGTTCGACCACAATCACAGTCACGTTAAAGCCATTACAGACATGCAGACCTTTGGCATGATTGTGACCGCGGAGCCTTATTTTGCGGTCAATCAGCCCGGCAATATGGTGGTGATGGAAAATATGATTCCTGCCGGCCTGCACCAGGAAAATATTGACGCGCGGTACGAACTGCTCGGCGCGGGAACTTATTCTTCCACGAATACTCACATTCAGGACGCGATCTTCGGCATCGACCACAAGACGCCGCGCTCTCTCTTTGAAGCCCGCAACGCTGTCCGAATTGCCCGTATTGCCGATGCAGACAAATACGCTCCATCCATCCTTGCCAAAGCGGAACAGGAATTGCGCTCTGCCGAGGAAGCGTTTCAGCACAAGAACGATAAGGGAACCATTGACACCCTGGCGCGCGACACAGTGGGAACCGCCGAAGAAGCCCGCGTGATGGCGGTGAAGAAGAAAGCTGAAGAGGAAGCACAGGCGAAAGCCACGGCAGAAAAGAAAGCGGCCGAGGAGCGCGCAGCCCAGGCCAAACAGGCGGCTGAAGATGAAGCGCATCGACGCGCTGAAGCCGAGCAGGAACGTCAGGAGGCTGAACTTGCTCGCCAACAGGCGGAAGCCGCCAAAGCTGACGCCTTACGCTTGCAGCAGGAAGCGGAGCAGGCCCGCAAAGAGGCTGAAGCTGCCAAAGCCCAAGCCGTGGCCCAGCAGCAGGAGTTAGCAGCTGAAGCTGACAAGGCACGTAAAGCCGCCGAAGAGGCTGACCGTCTTCGCCAGCAGGCGGAAAAAGAGAAAGCTGATTTACGCGCACAACTGCTGGCGCAGCTCAACGCCGTCCTCGCCACCCGCGACACGGCGCGTGGACTGATTGCCAACATGTCTGATGTCCTGTTTAAAACAGGCAGTTTTGAGCTCCTGGCGGGTGCTCGTGAACGGCTCGCCAAGGTTTCCGGCATCGTGATTGCCCATCCCGGACTTCATCTGGAAGTAGAAGGCCACACCGACAGCGTGGGCAGTGATGATTACAACCAGCAACTGTCAGAGCGCCGCGCCGATGCAGTACGCAATTATCTGATTGAGCAGGGAATTCCCGAATCCGCAATCGTGGCTCGCGGTTTGGGCAAGTCCAACCCGGTAGCAACGAATGACACACCGGAAGGCCGTCAGCAAAACAGGCGTGTTGAGATGGTGATCTCGGGAGACGCCATTGGCACCGGAAATTCAAACACAGCGGCCGCTATACCGGACGTAGCGAGCGCTGGCGGGACTACTTCGCCACGATAGTCTTCCTGAACTATAAAGCCGAAAGGAGCCCGCCAAACGGGCTCCTTTTGTTTACAACTTCATCTTGGATGTCTAAATTGCGGCCGGCCGGATTTCGTCTCGACGCAGGATTCTTTTGACAGATGAGAGCAGATCCTCACAAGATTCGCCGGTAACAAAGCAATCGCCTTCTATATCCGGACGAATGCGACCCATCTGCAAAATTGGAGCTTCGGGGAAAAAATGACGGACAGTAAGCCCGATGGCTTTTTTCATTTTGGGCTCAACCGCATCCGCAACCAGGACTATGTCGAACGAGCGCGCATGGCACGCCTGCTCCACGTCCTTAAGACTGAAGGCCGGATTTACTCTATAGCCAGCACGCTGCAGCCATTCCACACGAAGACGCAAAGCGGCTTCTGTGGCCACGACCAACAGGAGGGAGGCTGCTGGGATTGGGTCCATAAAAGCTTTCTCTTCCCATTACTAAGGGACTGCTCTAATTCTAACCCTCCCTTGGCCACTGGGACAATGGGCAGCCCTTTGGTCTTGTATTTTCAGCAGCTTACAACCTGTTCCGCCCGACTTCAAATTAGAAATTCCAACTCCCAAACGAGTCGGATTATAGAACGTCACGTTCACATTAAAATGATCTCATTAGAGGAACCCAAGATGAGAGCGCAAAAAATTCACTGGTGACTGGGAAGCTGCAAGGTTTGTTCTTGGGTTAAGCTACTAACTCCCCGAATGGCTCACTCGAATCCAGCACCTGCATTTACCCAAAAAACTATTCTCAAGTACCGGCCGTTCCGCACCTTGTGGCTGGCGCAGTTTGTCAGCATTTTCGGTGACTTTCTCGCACTTTTCGGTGTTATCAGCCTTATCACTTTCCGTCTGCACGGAAACGCCGTTCAGGTAACGGCTGTCACTATCGCTTACGTCCTGCCGCTCGCCATCATCAGCCCAGTCGCGGGCGTTTTCGTCGACCATTGGAACGTTAAACGGGTGATGATCGCCAGTGACTTGATTCGCGGCATTCTGATCGTCCTGCTCGTATTCGTGACGGATGTCACACAGATTTGCGCGATTTTCGCGGTCATGAGCACCGTCTCCAGCTTTTTTGCGCCTGCGCAGTCCGTCACCGTGCGCACCATTGTTCCGCACGAAGGGCTGCTTGCAGCGAATGCGATGATTACTCAGGCGTTTTATTTGGTCAGGCTTCTCTCGCCGTTTGCCGCCGGAGCCCTCATTGCATGGCTGGGCGAGAGGGTGTGTTTTTACCTCGATACGGCAAGTTTCATCTTTTCCGCCGGGATGATCTCCACCCTTGTGATTCTCCACGCGCGCCGGCAAACAGAGAAAACTGTTGCCGCGCTGACCGAAGATTTCCTCGAAGGCAACCGATTTATTTTTACGCACACCGGCCTGACATTCGTGTTTGTCGCCATGGGGGTTGCCATGTTCGTTCTGAGTTCATTCAGCCCGCTGATTTCCATCTATATCCGCGATTCTCTCTCCGCAGGACCGTTCGTCTTCGGCGTTATCAGTTCCATGGTCGGAATTGGCCTGATCGTGGGAGCACAGGTGCTTGGCCGGGTGCACCACAAAATGTCGCGAACCAACGTTGTGCTGGGCGGACTTTTCTCGCTCGGCGTTGGAGCGGCGCTGCTGGGCGGCTTCCACAACATTCCCATGGCATCGGCAAGCACATTCATGATGGGTTTCGCCATCTCCTTCGTGTTGATTCCCGCGCAAACCATGTCACAGCAGGAAACACCACCCGCTCTGATGGGCCGCGTCAGCAGCACTTTCATGTCACTCATCTCTCTGGCCCAGGTACTTGGATTGTTGCTCTCCGGATATCTCGCGGAAAGGCTGGGCATCCGCCCCTTGTTCCTTGCGAGCGCAGGCGCGCTGGCGCTGATCTCCGCGGCAGGCTTCCTGTTCATGCGCCAATTCGGCCAGGAACCTCCAGCAGCGGCTGCGCAAACCGGAGCCTGAACCCGACGCTCGCGGCGGCTCCTGCTTCGCACTAAGCTGCCTCGCTCCCTTTGCTTCCGGAACGCAGCGTACGAAAAGTAATAGAGTAGCGCAACGCCGTTACGGCAGGAATGCTGTGCTGAAATCGCCAGCGCGCTGGACCGCTAATCACATAAATCGACCGCGGCTCAAGAAGAATCGATGCGGGCTTCAGGCGTGCCGCGCTTTTCTGTTTTCCGGCGATGTAAGGCTTCAGCCGCATGCGTGCAGCGCTCAACAGAGAAATGCCAACGACAGTTCCGAATTGCGGCGCGTCGCGATGCCAGCCGATTGGAGCTCCAGGCGGATACTCCAGAACAATACCTTCCACCAGCGATTCCGGCTTCACTTCGGCAAACTGTGCCGCTCGCTCCCGGATGGGCAAAAGAAAGTCAGGAAACGACTGAGTGGTACTGGTCTTGTTCGTGCTGAAGTCGTACTGCAGGCCATATTCCACTACGCGCCGCTTCGCTGTGTAGCCGTGAAAATCAAACTCGAGGAAAGGAAGCCCGCGGATCCCATCCAGGAGGTTCGCTTCCTCCTGCTCGCTCAAAAAATTCGCTTGGTAGATGAATCCTCGCGGCAGTTCGGGGCCAACCGGGAACAGGCTGCCAGAAGAATCATCAGGCGGCTTCATCCGGTTCCGGCATTTCCGTTTCGTCGAGCAATACGCGCGCCGCAGCAGCGTCCTTTTTGTTAACCCACAGGATCATGTTGGAGGGGAGACCGGGAATTGCCTGTCCGCCCAACTCGCACGCGATGCCGTTGGCCCGCAAGAGCCCGCAGTCAATCTCAGCTTCAGCGCCGGTATCTGTGTCATAGCGCTCAAGTTCAAAGCGGTGTTCCGGGTCAACGTGCTCCAGCGCAGGATCGCTGTCCGCAAAACCGTCACCTTCGTCACTGGCATTGATCTCTGCGCCACAAGAAATGCACGTCTCTGCGCCGGGCGCGTTTTTGACGCCGCAGGCAGGGCAGGCTGTTTTTTCCAGTTCTTCAGGCATAAGCTCTTTGGAAAAGATGCGGAACCGGTGCTCCGGGTTGCGAAAGTAACGAGTTACGCGCGGTGACGCGAACTGGTTTTTGTCAGAAATAGCGTTTTAAATCGCCGAAAGATTCCACCTGCAACAGTTGCACTCCGTTCGGCGGAGCATCCACCGTCTCGTGCTCCAGTACCCACGTCATGTCGTGCGGAACAAAGACGGCATTGATGCCGGCAGCCATCGCCGGATTCACGTCTGAGCGCGGACTGTTGCCGACCATCCAGGTGATCTCCGGATCCAACAGGTACTTCCCAACGATCTCGCGATACGCCGCTGGATTCTTTTCTGTAACAATCTCCACGGCGGAAAAATAATCCTTCACGCCCGAACGTTCCACCTTGCCTGCCTGCTCGGTAATATTGCCCTTGGTCATCAGAATCAGGTGATGCCGTCCATTCAGATAAGCAAGCGTCTCCGGCACGCCGCGAATCAATTCAATGGGATAATTCGAGACCCTGTGGGCGAAGCCCCAAATGAATTTATGCAGCGCAGGCGTCACTGGGCCTTCCGTAAGCCGCTCAAAACATTTCACCAGCGAATGCGCAAAGCTGTGTGATCCGTATCCCCGCTCCACGATGGTTTCGCGCTCTACCTCGTTCAGGAAAAGGCGCACTTCCTGAGCCGAAAGGTGCTGATGATTCAGCCGCTCAATGAATTCGGCGATCGCCTGTTCGAAGTAAATATTGTTTTCCCATAGGGTATCGTCGGCATCGATCAGCAGAGTCTGTGCGGTCTGGATGGGCATGAGCGTGGATATGATAACCGCTATTTTTCACCACGGAGGCACAGAGACGCGGAGGATCGGGTGATCGGTTCATCGGGCCATCGGGTGCTCTGGAAAGTCAAATTCGGTTCGGATCACCCGATGTCCAATGGCCAGATGACCCGATTGCCTCCACGCTCCCGCGCCCGCGGTGCAATTTTGGTTTGCCGCGTTGGAGCGCATCCAGAATTGTTACAATCGCTGCAATGAAAACCGCGCAATTCTCCTTGTTAATTGCTGCCCTCTTGCCACTTTCGGGGTCTTTGTTTGCCCAGGCAGGACGCCGTGCCGCGCCTCCGCCCAAGACCGCCGACAAATGCGGCATTCACGAGCCCATCAACGAAGATGTAGCCGAGCAAGTGGCAAAATTCAAGCTCGTTTCCATGCCCTTCAGCGTGGTCGGCCTGAGTGACAAGGAACAGCAGATGGTTTACAAACTTGTGGAGGCTGCGCGCTACCTTGAAGCCATCTACTGGCGGCAGAGCGATCCAGAAGGACTGGCCCTGCTCAAGCGCATCACCGGATGCAACCAGGTAGAGGACCAGAAGCTGCGCCGCTTCCTCACCATCAACGGCAGCCGTTACGATCTGCTGGAGGGCAACAAGCCCTTTGTCGGCTCGGAGCGCTTTTCGCCCGGTCGCGCCCTTTATCCGGCCGGGATGACGCGCCAGGAGATGGATGCTTATGTGGCCAAACATCCGGAGCAGAAAGCCGCCATTTATAACCCGTATACGGTCGTCAAGCGCCGTGGCGCGAAATTAATCACCGTTCCCTACCACGTGGAATATCGGCAATGGCTCGTGCCGGCTGCCAAAGCCCTGCGTGAAGCCGCCGCGCTCAGCCCCGATCCTGCCTTTGCCAACTTCCTGAAACTGCGGGCCGATGCCCTGCTCACGGACGATTACTACAAAAGCGATCTCGTCTGGCTTGATCTGCAGAACCCCAAGTTCGATATTATCTTCGCACCCTATGAAACTTATCTTGACGATCTTCTCGGCGTGAAAACCTCCTACGGGGCGGCGGTCATGATCCGCGACGATTCGGACAGCGCCAAGCTGGCCATGTTCATGCAGTTCGTGCCCCAGATTCAGGAAGCGCTCCCGTTGGACCCACAAGACAAACCTAATCTCCAGGGCAAGAGCACGCCCATGGAAGTTATGGTCACGCCTTTTCGGGCGGGCGATCTGCGCCATGGCTATCAGGCCGTCGCCGACAACCTGCCCAATGACGCGCGTATCCACCAGGAGAAGGGCACCAAAAAGATCTTTTTCAAGAACTTCATGGACGCCCGCGTCAACTTCGTCGTGCTGCCTCTGGGCAAGCTTCTGATGCGCGAGGACCAGGCAAATCTCGCCTCCATGGACGGCTATCTGGCGGCAGTGCTAATGCATGAAATATGCCACGGCCTTGGGCCAGCCTTCGCCCGCACTCCCACCGGCCAGCAGGACATCCGCGCGGCCATAGGTCCGGTTTATGGCGGGTTGGAAGAGGCCAAGGCCGATGTGGTCGGCCTGTTCGCGCTCGACTGGCTCATGAACAAAGGTGCGCTCGACAAGGCGAACGCACCCGAAGTTTATGCATCCTATGTAGCTGGCATTTTTCGCACCGTGCGTTTTGGAGTGGCTGAAGCCCACGGGCGCGCCGAGATGATGGAATTCAACTACCTCAGCGAACAGGGCGCAATCACCCGAGACTCCAAGACCGGTCGATACGTCATTGATTACGCCAAAATGCCCGGTGCCATTGCCTCTCTGGCCAAGGAACTTCTGGAAATCGAGGCCACGGGCGACCGGAATCGTGCAGAACAGTGGTTTACGAAGTATGATTCCATGCCATCGGATTTAAAATCAGCCCTGGCCGCCATCAAAGACGTTCCCGTGGATATTGACCCGGTGAGCGCCTTTGGCGAGCAGGTGCCGTAAATCAGGTTCGAAAAACCAGCATGATCAAGCAGATGCCCGCTGTTCCCACCTCCGACGAGAGGCGCCGCTTTGAGCGCATCGAGATCCTTCCTGAAGCGCAGATCGTGGTCCTAGATAAAAAGGGCCGCAAAGCCGGCATTCTGCGCCAACTTGCCCGTGGCGGCTTCGCCATGGAAGCTGACAAACCCTATGCCCGCGACAGCAAGGTTTACGAATTCACCATCCATGAACCCACGGAAGACATCCGCGCGGACATCAACGCGCGCGTGCGCTTCTCCGAGCCCAACCTGGTTGGCTTTGAATTCGTCGACCTTACACCTGACTCGGCAGTGGAAGTGGGCGTAATTATTGGGAAATATTACGATCACAGCAAGCGGTGAGAACTTAGAGTTTTACGAGTGAATTTCGGGAAGCAGGTCATCGTTTACGGCGCTTTTTTTCTGCACGGTATCTTCTTTTCTTTATCGCAAGGCACGCCTGGCAGTGGAGTCTCCTCTTTGCTGCCGGCTTTGAGCAGCGGACGCAGATCCCGCTTTCGCGGTGCTTATAATAGCGTGCAAGTTGCCGCTGAAGAAACCGCTCTGTGTGAATGATCTGCTCTATACGCTGCCGTGAGATGCCCTCGCGCTCTGCAGCGGCTTCATAGGTTCCGCATTCAAGAACGAGACCGATGATGCGCCTTTGCTGCGCGTTGACGTTGGGAGCAGCGAGCATCTTCTCGAGTCGATGACGATGCGCGCACCTTGAACACCGTGCCGCGCCATCAACCTTCTTGCCGCAGTCACGGCATTTCTTCGCTTTGCGGGGGCGATTCACAATTGGAATTCTAGGAAGCTGCTTCTTTCGTTTCAACAATTAATTACGGACCGTCAGTATGGATTAGCAGGACGACAACTGCTATCTGGCCAATTGCTTGTCGTTATTTGCTTGCTTTCAAGTCTATTCCCAACTGCTGGCATTTCTTGTAAAGATGGCTCCGTTCGAGTCCGAGAGCTTTGGCCGTGTTGGTGATGTGGTGATTGTTGCGTTTGATTTCTTCAAGGATCACCTGCCGCTCAAACTGCTCCACCCGATCCGCAAGCGCGCCTGACCCGGCGCTCGCGAAGCCCGAGCTGCCGCTCTTGGGAGCCGCCGTCGGCATCGCCGAGTGGACCGTATCAGCCGTGATCGTCTCTCCGTCCGCGAACAGCAGAAGCCGCTCCACCACGTTGCGCAGCTCGCGGATGTTTCCGGGCCAGGAGTGCGCCTGCAAGGCTTGAATGGCCTCGGGCGCAAACGTCACCGGCTTCCACCCGTTCTGTTTTGTGATCTGCGCGGCAAAATGGGTGGCCAGGGCGGGAATGTCTTCCGTACGTTCGCGTAATGGCGGCAGTGAAACGGGAAACACAAAGATTCGATGGAAAAGGTCCTGGCGGAATGCGCCCTGCTTCACCTGCTCTTCAAGGTTGCGATGCGTTGCGACGATCACCCGCACATTTACCTTAATCGGCTTGTCCCCACCGATGCGCTCTACCTCGGCCTGTTCCAAGACGCGCAGCAGCTTGGCCTGCATGGCCAATGGCATGTCGCCGATTTCATCCAGAAACAGTGTGCCTTCGTTCGCCTGCTCGAATTTGCCGATGTGCCGCGAGCCAGCGCCGGTGAACGATCCCTTCTCGTGTCCGAACAGCTCTGATTCAATCAGCTCAGCCGGGACTGCGGCGCAGTTCAGCGTAATATATGGACCTTCGCGACGCGCGCTCTTGTCATGAACGGTGCGCGCAATCAGTTCTTTTCCTGTGCCGGTTTCTCCCAGAATGCACACACGGCTCTCGCTGGCTGCCACCCGCTCCACCTGCGCCAATAAGCGGCGCATTTTCTCTCCCGCGTGAACGATTCCTCCGGTGCCAAGTTGCGTGCGCAACTGCTGGTTCTCCTGCCGGAGCCGCTCCATCTGCAGCGCATTCTGTACAGTCAGCAGCAGCTTGTCAGTGGATAGAGGCTTTTCCAGAAAGTCGAGCGCGCCCAGCCGCGTGGCCTTTACCGCCATCTCAATATGCGCCTGACCGGACATCATTACCACCGGCGTGGTCACGCCCGCCGCGCGCATCTCCTCCAGCAGCTTCAGCCCGTCCATCACCGGCATCACCACGTCAGAAAAGATCAAGTCAAACTTTTCCTGCCTGGCCAGCTCCAGCGCTTTGGCCGGATTGTCGCAGACGGTCGCCTCATGCCCAGCCAGACGGAA
>DATNDP010000227.1:0-12738 GCA_035553195.1 Candidatus Acidiferrales bacterium | reverse complement strand
GGGAACCCGCCGCGGCTCTTTAGGCATTTCCGTACTGGCGGAACCTCGCGCACCGAGCCGTTATTATACGAGTCAGGCCCCCTGTTCATTGAATGTTGGTTCATGAACGGTTACCGTTCTCACCTGCTTTGCAGGCCGTTTTGTCAGTGTTGATGCTAAAGAAATCGTGGGTAGATGGCAAGAGGGCCGGGCTTGGCTCAGCAGCCTGTCTCGCAGCACAGCAATTTACAATTTCAGCGTGAGCGAGCCCACGGCTACAACAACTTTTGTCGTCCCTGCTGAAGCCGCCGGACAGCGCCTGGACCATTGGCTCGCAATCCATCTTCCTGAGATCAGCCGCGTTCGGGTGCGGCAACTGATCGAGCAGGATAAAGTCCACATACATCCCGGCAATGCAAAAGCTTCCCTTCGATTGCATGGTGGTGAGCGCGTGACCATCACCGGCCAAGTGGAGCTTCCTCCGCTACGAGCCTTCCCAGAAAACATTCCTCTGGACGTCGTTTACGAAGATGAGCATCTTGCTGTGATCAACAAAGCGGCGGGAATGAGCGTGCATGCAGGCTCGGGCAAAGGCGAGGCCGGCAGCAAAGGCACTCTGGTGAATGCTCTTCTGCACCGGTTCGGCAGCCTCTCACAAGGCAGTGGGGAGCTCAGGCCAGGGATAGTTCACCGGCTCGATAAAAATACCAGCGGCTTGCTGGTTGTGGCCAAGACAGACGCTGCCCATCGTAAGCTGGCGCAGCAATTTTTGCGTCGCGAGGTAAAAAAGACATACTTAGCACTCGTACACGGGTGGATGCCTGAGTCTCAAGGCACCATCAACTCTCCCATCAGCCGTGATCTGCTCCGACGTGAGCGCATGACCACACGGCGGGTGCAAGGCCGCACGGCTGTAACTCACTGGAAAATCTTGAAAAAACTCGAGGGGCCGTTTGGCAAGTTCTCACTGTTGGAGGTGAAGATTGAAACCGGCAGGACACACCAGATCAGAGTCCATCTGGCTTCAGTTGGCCATCCCGTGGTAGGTGACGTGCTGTATGGTGCACCAGCAGTGTTACGTGGTTACGGAGGTACACCAGAAAAGGCAGCATCTCTGGACAGGCACTTCCTCCACGCTTCCGGGCTACAATTCGAGCATCCAATTAAACATAAGCCCGTAGAGTTGGAACAGCCCCTGCCGGAAGAATTGGACAAGTTCCTGGGCAACCTGGGGCACGAAGGAAGTCAGAGAACATGACTTTATTGAGAGTACTATTTTCGTTTCTGAGGGGATTGGCCCTGGTTTCTGCCACCCTCATTATCGCCGGACTGCCGGGGATAACAGCAGCTCAGGCGCAAACGCCTCTTCTCCAGCCGAGGAGCGCGAATGCCGTACCCTCAGGCACCGCCATGCTGGGCAGCGATGACAAGCCGCTGCAGATTTTCCGTACCCGGACCGACGAAGTGAACGTAATCTTCACCGTCACTGACAAGCACAACAAGTTCATTAAAGACTTGAAAGAAAGCCAGTTCAGGGTTCTTGACAATAATTTGCCACCTCAGCAGATTGTCAGCTTTGAAGCGGAAACAAACATGCCGCTGCGCGTGGGGCTGCTGATTGACGCCAGCAACTCCATTCGCGACCGCTTTATGTTTGAGCAGCAGGCGGCCGCACAGTTTCTGAAGCAGATCATACGTCCCAATACTGACCAGGCGTTCGTGGTCGGATTTGATGAGGTGTTCAACCTGACCCAGGATTTCACCAGCGACATGGGCAAACTGAGTCGCGGAATTAATGTGATCCGGCCAGCCGGTGGCACAGCTTTATGGGACGCCGTGTACCTGGCCTGTAAAGACAAGCTGCTGAAGGAAAACGAGGACGGGAGTAACCGCACTTTACGCAAGGCCCTGGTCGTGGTTTCCGATGGCGACGACAACCAGAGCCGAGTAACACGCCAGCAGGCCTATGACATGGCGCAGCGCTCGGGCGTAATCATTTACACGATCAGCACGAATCTGAGCAACATTCTCGACAGCGGCGATCGCAATCTGAGGATGCTGGCGGAAGCTACTGGTGGCAGGGCGTTCTTCCCTGCCAAACTCCACGATCTGAATGATGCGTTCCACAGCATCAGCCAAGAGCTGCGCAGCCAGTACTCGATTTCCTACAAACCGTCAGATTTTCGCGCCGGAGGGCAATATCGCCCCATTCAGATCACCGCGGACAACAAGCATCTGCGCGTACGGGCGAAAAAAGGCTATTACGTGCAGCGATAAATAGAATCCGATTCGCACCTCAAAAGCCGCGCAGCAAGCGCGGCTTTTGCTTCTCAGGCATAATTTGGCCGTCCGCAGCAGCTTTGGGCCAGCTATAATTGACTCTGTCCTCCATGAGACTTGCGGTCCTGCTTCTGGCTTGCATCTTTTTCTGCGGATTGGGCGATGCGCAGCAAGATCCGGCACTGCCTTCCCTGCCCCCGGCTGCACAGGCTTCACCCAGCCCGGCTGCTGCAGTTGAACCGGGCAGCCCCGCCAATCACGATGACCAGGGCAAGATTCCCATCTTCCGCACACGGACCGATGAGGTGAACCTGATCTTTACGGTGACCGACAAGCATGGCCGCTTTATTCGCGATCTCAAGGAAGACCAGTTCAAGATCCTGGACAACAATCTACCCCCGAAACAAATCACGCATTTCGAAGCGGAAACTGACCTACCGCTGCGGGTCGGTTTGCTGATTGACGCCAGCAACTCCATCCGCGACCGCTTCCAGTTTGAGCAGCAGGCGGCGATTCAGTTCCTGCAACAGATCATCCGCCCGAGAAGTGACAAGGCCTTTGTGCTGGCTTTCGACGAGGTCTGGGACCTGACGCAGGATTTCACCGGCGATCTCGACAAGCTCACGCATGGCATCCAGGTCATACGCCCGGGCGGTGGAACCGCGCTCTGGGATGCCGTCTATTTCGCCTGCCGTGACAAGCTAATGAAAGAACGAGAGGGCTTTCCGGTGCGCCGGGCCATGATCCTGGTTTCCGATGGCGATGACAACCAGAGCCGTGTGCTTCGCCAGGAAGCGCTGGATATGGCGCAGCGCGCTGAGGTAATCATTTATCCCATCAGCACCAACTTGACCAGCAGCAGCGTGGACCAGGGGGACAAGAACCTGAAAATGCTGGCGGAAGCCACTGGAGGACGCGCCTTCTTCCCCTTCAAGCTCCAGGATCTGGCGGACGCGTTCCACGACATCCAGGAAGAGCTACGCAGTCAGTACGTGGTTTCTTATCGGCCTGACCAGTTTTTTGCCAATGGCGAATTCCGCCAGGTGAAAATCAGTATGACGGACAAGAAGTTCCGCGTCCGTGCAAAAAAGGGCTACTACGTCCCAAAGCAATAGCGGCACGTGCTCCGTCACGAAGCTCTGCTCCAAACCCCTTCAGGGAACGATGTGATCCCGGGCGCCTGCCATGAAACACTCCCAGTGTTATCTTGTTGAGGATGAACAGCACTGAAAACAAGAAGCTGCTCGAGCAGATCTTCTCCGAGCTCGCCAAAGGCAATCCGAGGCCGTTTGTGGAAGCCATGGCAGAGGACTTCAATTGGACCGTCACCGGCACCACAAAATGGTCCAAAACATACGCAGGGAAATCGACTGTGCTGCGGGATTTGTTTGGTCTGTTGTCAGATCGCATTGACGGGCGAATCACAACCATTCCCGACCGCTTCATTGCTGATGGCGATTACGTGGTTGTGGAGGCGCACGGAAGCAATACGACCAAGTCTGGCAAGCCCTACAACAACCACTATTGCTTTGTGTTCCGGATTGATGGCGGCAAACTGAAGGAAGTCACCGAGTACCTGGATACAGAACTGGTCACGACGGCTCTGGGTGACTGATGGGATGCTTATTCGGTGCTTGCTGCCACTGCGGCACGTGAAGAGGCTCTCCCAACCCTTGCTCGCAGCCTCCGATTGAGTGGCTCGGAGTAGAACTTTGCCGCCACAAATCCTGCCAGGCCTGCGAGTGCCACAAATCCTGCCAGGCCTGCGAGTGTTGTGGCGCCCAGAAACCACCCAGGAGCTGTGTTGATGCCGGCGTGCAAATGCTGATAAAGCATCACCACAGGCAGGACTACCAGCATGTGCGTTAGATAGACTTCATAACTGTTACGGCCGAACCAGCGCAGCACGCGGCCGAGTAACTGCATGCCGAGGAAACGTGACATCAATTGTTTTCCCTTGCTTTGCTCCTGTTCTCCCTGTTGCATGGCGATCACCAGCAACGCTGTCCCCACTTCGAGAACCGTCACATCTAAACCGATTTTGTAAAATCGAATCCCAGCGCCGCGAAATACTGCGATGAGCAGGCACATACCGCAACCTGCAACGCGAAAGCCCAGGTTCACTGCGCGAGAAAGCTTGACCGTGCCGGCCAGCATGGCAGCAAGACACCCGATGGCGATTCCATCCGTGCAGGAAAGATAGCCATAGTCACTCCATAAAGGATTGTGTGTGAGAACACGGACGAAAGGGCCAAGCACGACAAAACTGAGCAACACGCAGGTCAGCAGAAATCGGCTCCGCAGCGTTTTGCAAAGCAGCGGGAACACGAAATAAAAAACTTCTTCCACAGACAACGACCAGAGCACATCCCAGCCGGCGGGAAGATAGCCGCTCTTTGCTTCCAGCCAATTGACGTGAAAGGTGAGCGCCGCCAGAAGAGCGCGAGGCAAGGTGGTGTGCTGGATCGTGAAGAGAGGAACCCGAATCAAGTCGCACAGGCTCAGGACGAGCAGCAGCCCCAGCAGGCTGGGCGCGATGCGCGCAAAACGCATCCGGTAAAAAGATTTCAGGTCGAGCTCTTCAAGCTGCCCCCAACGCTGGATCGACCAGGCAGTAATCAGGAACCCGGAGATCACAAAGAAAACTCTCACTCCGTAGTAGCCGTTCCAGAACAGCACGTTGTTCGCTGCCGGCCCTATGAAGTGGCCTGCGTTGCTGTGGTTGAAACGAATCCTCAGATTGATGTGATGTAAGACAACGGCAACAATGCAGAGCCCGCGCAGCAGGTCGATTCGCTGCACGCGCCGGCCGAAGAACTCTGCAGGTATTCGGCGGAAACTGGAGCTCACTCTGCTTTAATCCCGGTTAGCTGATGAGCTTCATCATACCGGGTTTTCGTGACGCCGAAAGAAATTCAGCTATTTTCCTGAAGGCCTCGAGCCATTCGTACTCTACTGCTCCGCGTGCTCACTGAACTGATCCGTCGGGCGCAGGAGCTCAAAGCGAACGCGATCCCCACAATGCTGGCAGGCGGGAAAGATGTCGGCCACCACGAGAATTACCTCATGCGATGGCCGATGCGCCTGGTGCAGGACTCTATAGATTCCCGTTGTCGGTACTTGTTCCCCAGGCTGATGCAACCTCTTGAAGGAATCGGAAGCCATGAGTCATGCCGAGTTGGGTAGGGGACAAGCTGGTTGGAATCCCCTGATTCAGCATCGAGTTGTCCACTTGCGACACTTCTTCATTGAAATCCGGGTCCTCGGAAATGTGAGGCGCAGCCTGGACTAGTCTGAAGCGAACGGAATCGCCGCACTTACGGCAAAAGGGAAACACTGAATTGCGCAGCATGAGCAGCGCCGTCCGGGGCTCATCAGAATGACAGATCTCATAAATGCCTGATTCCGTCACCGTTTCACCCGGGTTCAGGGTGCAATCAGATTGATCATAGACTGTACTAGTTCGAGCTTTGTGTACCATGAAAACTGCACGGATCGGTGCCGTCCGTTCCTCCTTGTTGAATTCGGGCAGAAACAATGCGTTGAAAATGGCGCTGAAGTTGCAGTCTTGCTGCCTCCATCCGGCCCAGCAGGAGAACCGGTCCAGGGTGGCATTGATGCTCACCCATGTGTACTAAGATGCGCTACACGAGACGCAAGTTGGAGAGGCGCAACTGGCGGACCGGGGCAACTAGAACACTTGCGTCACCAACGATTGCCTGGGGGCATCACAAAGATCCGCCATCAACTGCGGTGAGTCTGACTCCCTTGAATACGTCATGCAACGATATGCATCGAACCAAATGGTGCGCAAAATTTAAATTGTTAGCCTGAAATAACAAATCAGCTCTGGACCTATTTCCTTGTCCATCAACTTGCACTCATGTGGCACAGGAACCCTTCGGGAACGTCCGTCTTCCGAAGTCTGAGCATTAGTCCACCGGAGCGTAATATCCTTTTCTTGCCTGGATCTTATATCCCTGTTTTGATTTCACCTCAACCTTGCGGAAGCTGCCATCATGCTTGTCATTGGTCGGCGTGTAGCCGATGTTGTACTGGCTGCGCAGTTCGTCAGAAATTTCCTTAAAGGCCTTGGAAAGCTTGTCCGGATTGTTGACAGTAATCAAACGACCTCCCGTTTGCTCCGTCATCTGGCTCATTTCATGCGAGTCCGAACCCCAGTGCGGATCACTGATCAGGAGCACGTAACAGATGGCGTCAGATTTCTGGGCGGCCTCTATGGCATCTCTCAGGCGCATCCTGCTGCCCTGGTCCACGCCGTCGGTGAGCACGATCATCGCTTTCCGGCCGACCTGTTTGCTCAGCACTTCATCAGCCGCAAGGTACACGCCGTCATACAGAAGCGTGCCCTTGGGGCGGGAAACAGGGATAGGGCCCTGGCCGATGCCGGGGACTCCACTGCTGCCTCCGCCCACGTTGATTCGTGCCCGCTCCAGCCCCTGGCGAAGCATGTGGACGTCACTGGTGAGGTCCTGCAGCAGGTCAACGCTGATATCGAAACTGATGATAAAGGCCAGATCTTTGTCGGTGATCACCTGCCGGAGAAAATCGCCGGCTACAATTTTTTCTTCCGGCAACATGTTCTGCATGCTGCCGCTGGAATCCACCAGAATGCCCAACGTCAGCGGTTGATTGCTTTCCGCGGAAAAATACTTGATGGTCTGAGGCTTGCCATCTTCAAAAACCTCGAACTCATCGCGGGTCAGGCCGGGTACCAGGGCCCCGTGCTTGCCCTTGACGGTGAAAAAGAGATTGACCACGTTGACGTTCTTCCGGAAGACCGGTGTCTGGTCCTGCTGGCTGCCGGATGGCGCGCTGTTCTGCGCCGTCACAGGCACGGCGCACAACGCAGCAAGAATGCCGACAATGAGGCTCCGCATAGGCTGCTGCCTTTCTGCTTATTTGGCTGTTAAGGACATTCTATTCGATGCTGAGCAGCCTGTTTCTGAATGCCTGACCCCATTTACAATGAATGGATGGATCCCGGGCATTTTTGTGCCCAGGGCGACTAGGACGCAAGAAGAGGCAAGAGCCCCGATCTTAGAATGCATTCGAGCATCTTGCCTCTGGAAGCATGATTTGTGCTTTCGGCGTCTTAAATAACGGGAGGAGGGACGATGATGGGCGCCAAGTCCGGGTTTAAGAGTAGGCTCTTCCTGGCGGCTTTGCTGGCGCTGCCGCTTGCGGCGCAACAGGGCATCCCAGATGCCCCGAAGCCCAAGAACCCTCAGGCACAGTTCCCGAGCGATGCCCCTCAGGCGCCCAAAAATGATCACCCTGATCTTCCACCGGCTGATGCGGTATCCACGCCTGCGCCTTCGGTGCAAGCGCAGAAGCCACCGGCAGGAATTGGAACCAGCCGTAACGACCTCTACACTTACTCGATTCGCGTGAACTTTGTGCAAGTCCCCGTGACGGTGAAAGACAGCTCAGGCCACCTGGTTCCCGGCCTGGGGCCCCAGGACTTCACGATTTATGAAGACGGAGTTCCACAGCAGCTCACCTTCATGACCAGCGATCCGTTTCCACTTTCGGCCGCCGTCGTCATAGACACTGACCTGCCGTCCACGACCATGAAGAAGGTGAACGAAACCCTTCCGGCGCTGATCGGGGCTTTCAGCCAATTCGATGAAGTGGCTTTGTACAGGTACGGCCATACAGTGCAGCAAGTCACAAACTTTTCCGGTGCCGACAACATCTCAACCGCAAACCTCAACAAGATCAAGCGCCCCGGACGGGAAGGAGGACCACCGATGGTCGGAGGAGGGCCCTTTTCGCATTCCGGGCCCATGATCAACGGCCATGAAGCGGACCCAAGCGTGCAGCCACAGGCGGTGCCTGCGCCGGTGCAGGAATCCTACGTGCTGAATGATGCCATTCTCCGGGCGGCCCAGGACCTGGCCAGACGGGACAAGACGCGACGCAAGATCATTTTTGTGATCAGCGACGGACGCGAGATCGGCAGCCGGGCGCGTTACGATGAGGTGAAAAAGGTTCTCCTGTCACAGAACATCCAGGTCTTTGCGCTAGGTGTGGATACGGCCGCCATTCCCATCTATGACCGGCTGAATCGTGTCCGTTTCCCGGGATTCGGGTACGGCAACATTCTTCCCAGATATGCCAGCGATACTGCCGGGCAGACTTATGCCGCTTTTGACCGTTCTTCCATCGAGGATGCATACTCGCGCATCACCGACGTAGCCCGTAATCAGTACACGCTGGGCTACAACACGCGAACTACTGCATCCAGCAGCTATCGGACGATTGAAGTGAGAGTGCATCGCCCCAATCTCAGCGTAATTGCCAAACAGGGCTATTACCCATTGCCGCCAGGGCCGATGCCTACCACCCAGCCGCAACGCTGAACGAATCTTTGGCGCCGCGCCACCGGATTGGCGCGAGAGCATTGTGTCCGCGAGATTGCCATTTTGACCCCGTGCTGCTCGATTCAGTTCTGGTATGGTATAAACAATCCTTTCAAAGGGATATAGGTCAGCTCCTGTTCGCGTGGCAATCTCTCCCGCGTGGGCAGATCCGAGGAGAGTCTTGAGTTTCATCAACTTTGCGGCTCGGGAAATCAACTGCAAGATCGTCTATTACGGCGCCGGTCTGGGCGGTAAGACCACGAACCTGCAATTCATCTTTGATAAGACGTCCGATAAGCAGAAGAGCAAGATGATTTCCCTGGCCACCGAGACCGACCGAACCCTGTTTTTTGACTTCCTTCCCCTGGATCTGGGGACGGTAAGGGGCTTTAAGACCAGATTCCATCTTTACACTGTTCCCGGGCAGGTGTTTTATGACGCCAGCCGCAAGCTAATCTTGCGTGGCGTAGACGGCGTGGTGTTCGTGGCCGATTCCCAGGAAGAGCGCATGGACGCCAACCTGGAAGCGCTGGATAACCTGCAGGAAAACCTGAAAGAGCACGGTTACGATTTCAAGAAGATTCCTTACGTTCTGCAGTTGAACAAGCGGGACCTGCCCAGCGCGTTGCCTGTACCCGAGCTCTCGCGCGAGCTGGTCAAGAAAAACGAGCCGGTGTTTGAAGCTGTAGCATTCCAGGGCAAAGGCGTCTTTGAAACGCTCAAAGAGGTCGCACGGCAGGTTCTGGTTGAACTAAAAAAAGGTTGAGGGGCGTGAGCGCTGGCTTTTTTTGAAGTGAAAGTAAAGCTACGGCCATCTTGTTCAAGAATGTGAACCGAAATGCTGTGGCACAGCCGCCCTCGGCTGTGGCGGCGGTCACAGCAGCTTTTTAGTTTCTGAGTAAAGCCATAGCAGCGTAGCAGAGATTACTGTACACAATCCAATCGCGTGATTTTGCATTGAAGCCCGCGTAAGCCGCGCTTGCAGATTTAAGGTCCGGCACAGCCGAGGGCGGCTGTGTCAACACGCGTCTCCTCGGGACTGAGGCCTCAACATAAACATCATCACAAGACTGAGACTTACTCGCTCTCGTGCATGCCGGCTTTGCGCGCCTGTTCCTGCAAATCACCGAGTTTTTGCTGGGCTGCATCGAGCGCCTGTTTCTTGGAATCAATCTCGTCCTGCTGTTTTTTGTTTTCCTCGGTGTATTTGGCGGAGTCGCGGAGCATGGTTCCCGCGTCGCCATAGTAGGCTGCGGCGCGAAGCTTCTGCTCGCGTTGTGCGATATCGAGCTCCCGCTGAAGATCAGCGATTTCCTTTTTCTCGGAATCGATGCTCTTCTGGATTTCTTCTTTTTTCTGCTTCTCGGCTTCGGCCGGATTAGCTTCCGCCTTCTTGTCCTTTGCACCCTGGTCGGCTTCCTTGGCAGATTTTCCATCCTGGTCTGCGGCCTCTTTCGCAGGTTCCGCTTCAGGCGCGATGGTGCGCGGCATGTTATCGTCACTAAACTTTATTGTTGAGCTGGCTTTCTTTTTACTACGGTTCTGCCGCGCGATGTCGCCCAGCGATTGCTGCCCAATCGCTCCGGCGCACAAAAAAATTGTGATTAGAACAGCGAATAATGTCTTCATGAGGTTGTCCTGGTTTTCTCCGAGCCATTGTACTGCCGTTTCAGGCAGCTATTCTCATCCATTCTTTCCCGCGGAAACGATAGGGTAAACGCCGTATCAGACCGAAGTAATCGGGCGTTTTCATGACCAGTAGAAACTCAGGTACCAGCGAATAATCACGGTGCCGCAAAACGCTGCGACCAGCGCGCCAGATCCCAGAAAGACGCCAAACGGAATTTCAAAATTTCTGTAAACCAGCTGGGCCGATTGCCAGGCCCGCCCGCTTGCGGCGCTGGAGCTTTCCGCCGGGTGCCGGCGCCTTCGGCGGGCCAGCCGCTTTCGCCAGACAACAGCAATCAACAATAGCCCAAAACAACTTCCCACCAGTGATCCCAGAAGAAGCACCAAAAGCGTGAGCTTCAAGCCCAGAAATGCGCCAATCAAAGCCATCAGCTTCACGTCCCCACGGCCCATACCTTCGACTTTGCGTAAGGCTTGATACGCCAGCGCCACTCCGAAAATGAACGCTGAGCCAACAATCGCTCCCGCAATGGAGTTGAGCAGTGAGAGAATGCGCCAGTTCTCGATCCCATGAAAAAAGAAACGTGCCGGACCTTCAACCGGAACGACGAGGCTGAAAGCCAGCCCTACTGCGATGCCCGGCTTGGTGAGCAGATCCGGCAAGAGCTTGGTCTCCGCGTCCGTGAAGATCAACCCAACGAGGAAAAACGCCAGCGCAGAAAGCTGAAAGGCAAGAGCGCTGGGTTCATAGGAAACGAAAACTGCCCCAAAGCTGCTCAGGGTGATTCGGCGATAGCCGTCGGCAAACCACTTAGCCCGCGGTACAAGCCAGGCCAGAACAAAAAAGATACCCGTGAGCAATTCGACAATCGCGTAGCGTGGCGAAATGCGCGCTTTGCAGTTGCGGCACCGTCCCCGGAGCATGATCCAGCTCAGGACCGGAATGTTGTCATAAAACGCAATGGCTTCTCCGCAATTGGGGCACATGGATCGCGGGCTGACCACGGAAAGGTCCCGCGGAAGCCGGTAAATACACACATTCAGAAAACTGCCAAATGTGAGCCCAAACAAAAAGAAGGCGCCCAGGTAAAATACAACCGGCAGATCGGCAAACGGTGCTGTTGGCAGAAGCGGCTCCCCCAGAGCGGATGTGAGCTACAGAGCCATATTAACGGGAGGTGGGGAGATTTGGTAATTGGTAGTTTGTAATTGAGTAATTGAAAAACGCCGACCGGGCCAACAGCTTTCAAATTACCCAATTACGAAATTACTCAATTACCAGATCAAGCACTGCTCTCATTCGTCTGCGGGATTCGGAGGATATGTCCTTCAAGAGCTGGCGCGTTCGGATTTTCGGGCGGCAGATCTCCGGTCCAATTAATCTGCTTGCGATTGGCAAGCCGCATTTCGGGCGGTAGTACTTTCCACCCATGGCCATTTTGCTCGCGGATGGCAATATTAAACCCGATAGCAGCCTCGGGATGCTCACCTTCGCGCCACTCGTGAAGCGAGGCTTCAAGATCGTCTCCCAGCGCCTCAGAAGGACGCAAGCATAGGATCCAGTCGTTCGCGACATCCTGAACGTAGGCCCCTCGATCGACGCCGTTCACGGCCGAGATGATTTTAGCCCCGTGATCGCGCGCCACCTGGACCGTATCGTCAGAAGAGCCATGGTCCACGACAACGACCTCGTCACATGCGCGCAGCGAATCGAGAGCGCGGCCGAGGCGTAAGGCATCATCACAGGTGTGGAGCAGCGCACTGAGCTTCGTTTTAGCCATTATCTTGTTTGATGCGGACCGGAGAAGTTACGGCTTACGCGCACTCTGAACGAGTGAAATTCTAGTGCGCAACCATCTTCAGCAAGGCAATGCGGACCGCGAAATTGTGCTCTGCAGGTCCGCCAGTTCGGCGGTAGTCGCGCAGTTCCAAGCGGATTCCACTTGTCTCGCTGATGTTGAAATCCCACCCGCCTCCAAAGTTTACGGCGTTGCCGCTCCCGAACATCCGCGTGTAACCTCCAGTCAAAAAAACAGTCACCTTGGAGTCACGGTCATCTGAGAATTTGAATCTGCCGAGATAATTAAGGGACAGAATCGCAGATCCGGCAGCAAATGAATTCACCGGCCCGACATAACCGCCCTCAATCAGGTACCCGACTGGAAGAATGGGCCGCGATGGCCGCCACGGCACTCCCTGCTCGACGTCGGCGCCGAAGTGAACGGAGCCATGAACCGGGCCTGCAGTGTTGGTGATGCCTGCGCCTGCGAACAGGGCAAGGTTGGGAAAGGGCGCATCCTGCGCAAGGCAATTGCCCCCCAGCAGAACACTCGACGCCAGGACCAAACCCAAGCCTCTCAGCCATCTTTGGATTAAATCCCAGCGCTCGTTCGTGAACACGCGTCTATTGTGCCATCGCCAGTGGATTCCACCAAAAAACAACGCCGCGATCTCTCGCGGCGCT
>DATNDP010000226.1:0-28273 GCA_035553195.1 Candidatus Acidiferrales bacterium | reverse complement strand
GGCAAGAGCATGAACCGGTTTTATCCCGGCAATCCCAACGGCACGCAGACTGATCGAGTATCCTGGGCGATCACAAAGCAGGTGGTAAAACGGTGCGATTACCTGATCGACTACCACGGAGGCGATCTCGACGAAAATCTGCGTCCCTATGCCTACTGGCCCAAGTCGGGGAACGCTACGCAGGACGCGATTACGCGCGAGATGGTGCTGGCGTTTGGCTTAGACCACATCATTGTATGGAGTGATCGGCCGAAAGACCCGAACGCTTCGCGCTATCTCGATAACACTGCCAACACACGCGGCAAGCCCGCCATCGCCGTTGAAGCCGGCCACTCTGGGACTGTAGAGCCTGAAGATGTGCGGCTTCTACTGGACGGCACCGTCAGCGTTATGCGTTACCTGAAGATGCTGCCCGGAACAGCGTCGCCGGTTGAGCATCCCGTCTGGATCGGCAAGGTGGATACAGTTGAAAGCGAACAGCCCGGCATTTTTTATCCGCTCGTCCAGCGCGGCACTTACGTGGCGCAAGGCATGAAGATTGGCTACGTCACTGATTTCTATGGCAGGATGGTGTTTGAAGCCAAAGCACCGGCAGCAGGCGTGGTGCTTTATATCTGCGCGGTTCCTTCCATGAAAAAAGGCGACACGGTGGCGAATATCGGCGAGATTACAACCACACCATAGGCCTGGCATGAACCTCGAATTTGAAAGCTCAAGTTACGAGGGTGATCTGCCCGAAAGCGGCAATCGCATCTATGATCTGGATCATTCCAGTTTCTAAGGACCCTCGATGTCTGACGCCATTTCCGCTGCCGGACCATCCGGCAGTACGCAAGCACCGATCCCGACGAATGTAATCCTGGCTTCCATGCTTCAGGTTTCCGACAATGTCAGCGACCTGATTTTTTCTCCGGGAAAGCCGCCACAAATCGAAATAGGCGGCCGGCTCGCGGGAGTGAAAATCGGTGATCTTGCCGTGCTTACCGCAAACGATACACAGCGGATCGCTGCTGATCTGATGGCCGGCAATGCAACCGCCGCCGAACAACTGCGGACGCAGGGTGCCGCCGATCTTTCTTACAGCCTCCCGGGCAAATCGCGTTTCCGGGTGAATGTGTTCAAGCAGCGGGGCACCTGCGCGATTGTCATGCGGGTGATTCCGCCAAAGATTCCCGGCTTTGAGCAACTGGCACTCCCGCCTCAACTCAGGGAGGTTGCACAGCTTAAGAACGGAATCGTTCTGGTTACAGGACCAACGGGATCAGGAAAATCGTCGACGTTGGCAGCCATTATCGATCTGATCAATGAAAACTGCTCTTATCATATTGTGACCATCGAAGATCCGATTGAATTCATCCACAATCACAAGAAGGGGACGATCCACCAGCGCGAGCTTCACAGCGATACTCCGACGTTCGCGCTTGCATTGCGGGCGGCGTTGCGCCAAGCCCCGAAAGTGATTCTGGTTGGCGAGATGCGCGACCGAGAGACCATTGAGATTGCGCTCGAAGCTGCAGAAACCGGCCACCTCGTGTTCTCAACGCTTCATACCATTGATGCCTCAAAGACAGTTGAACGCATCGTTGGGGCATTTCCGTTGGCGGAACAACAACTCATTCGCACGCGCCTGGCCGGCAGCTTCCGCTGGATTGTTTCTCAGCGGCTGATGCCCAGGAAAGACGGCAAAGGACGCATTGCGGCAGTGGAAATTCTGCGCAGCAACATGCGCACCCGGGAATACATGGAAAAAGGGGAAAGCGAAGGCCGCTCACTGCTGGATGCGATTCGGGACGGAAGCCTGGATGGCATGCAAAGCTTTGACGCTGAACTGGAGCGCATGGTGCGAGAGGATGTGATCACCATTGATACCGCCTTGGGCTATGCCAGCAACCAGGGCAACCTGCGGCTCGCACTTTCAGACCTCATCGAAGAGGCAGACCGCGCCGTTCCGGATCTGGCCTCCTCCAGCCGAGGACGATCTCACGCGCATATGCAGTAAATTGATTGCTCAAATTTTCTCTTCGGTGCCGCGTGTTCCTGCCGGGCATAACCGCTAAGCAATTTTGCACGGAATTTTCTCGCTTGATTGGCAGCCGGTCATCGTGGGCAGGAGATCTACTCGGGAGGAAAAAGGAAATCAACGTTCCAGGGCAGCCGCGACTTGAGCGATTGCTGCAACAGCTTTTGCTGCTGAGTGGAGATGCGATTAAAACAAACACCACTTTTTCCGGACGCGTCCGACCAGATGATGGTGCCAACCACATGAACAGTCTGATCGGTTTCTGGAAGCGAGAAATTCACGCTGATGGTGCCGCCCTGCGGAAGCGGTTCCGGGCCGGCCAGGCACAGTCCCGTCTGGCTCAAATTTGAGATCGAGGTGTACGTAAGCGCGCGTTGCAATCCGCGGTACTCAAGCCGTCCCGCCAACGGCTTTAGCGCCATAGTATGCCGGTAAGAGGCAACTCGCTGGCTGGCCATTGAAGTGTAGGAAGCTCTCAGCCCCTTTGCCAGCGCATCCAGGCTGAAGGGCTTGGCCACCGTAAAATGGACCCGCTTGCCACGAATTTCGTGCGTGTGCTTCCTGCCGGCTAACACCATCGAAATGCCGCGCCATCTGGTGTTCGCCTGAAGGCAAGAAAGTTCAGCGGCTCCTGGGGCATCGTAATCGCAAAGTACCAGATCGAGTCTGCGACCGCGCATCCACTGCTCCATCTGGGCGAGCGTTTGCGCATGATGCAACTCGACGCCGTAGTTTTCAAACAGCTTACGGATAGAATCGAGCCCGAACGTGTCTTTACTCAGGAATAATGCTGAGAACAGGTTCTTGCCTGCCATGACCGCATGCCTCGAAACACATGGCCCTGGGAAGCCCATGGAAACGATGTTGTTTGCTGCTTCCCTCAAGAACTCATTCTCCTTTTATTGCTGACCCGCTCACTATGACAGTAATCACTTTGTATCGTGACCCCTGTCACATTCCATCGGGCAAAAGCTGCGGTGAGAGGTGCGGGTTTAGCTGAGGCAGGAACCAAGGCGAGCATCTTAGTCCGCTGCCGATCCAGCCGTTTGTACAATCTGAGCGAACCTGTTGAATCGAGGTTACTTGCGGGCTCTGGCGGATGTCCCCACCGTAACTCCTGCGCCAATACCCGTTGTGCTAACCTTCTCCCACATTCTGCCGAAGAGGAGAAAACCGCTTTTCGCGACCGCCGCGTCAGGCGCACAGAACATTCGGCCTGGGAGAGAGAACCAGATTGCGAGCCTTCGAAAAAGCGCCGCCTGACGTTCAGGAAATCCTGACCAAGCCGATTCGCGACCTTGGGCTCAGGTTGGAAGGCTCTCCGTTGGAAAGATTCATTCAGCAACTCTATCGGGAACTGGAACGTAAGGGACTGAAGAAGTTCCGGCCTGTGTGCTATTTGACTGACGAGTGGGGCTGTCCTTCGGGCGAACCGGTTATCGGGATTCCCTTTTATCTCGCCGATCCAAAACTGGCGCGCCTGGAAAAAGAGATGAATGATCTTGAGGACTCGCGGCAGATCATGATGTACCTGCGGCACGAGGCGGGCCACGCCATCAACTACGCGTATCAGCTGTATAAGACGCCCGAGTGGAAACAGCTGTTCGGTCCTTATCGCAAACCTTACCGCGATGCCTACCGGCCGATTCCCTTCTCGCGCCGTTTTGTGCGCCACATGGAAGGCTGGTATGCACAGAAGCATCCCGATGAAGACTTCGCCGAAACTTTCGCCGTTTGGCTCACGCCGGGTTCACGCTGGCGCGATCGCTACAAGGGATGGCCCGCAATGGACAAGCTGTCCTATGTAAACCGCATGGCCAGACAGTTTGGTAATGCAGATCCGTTGCGACCGCGCGGACGCACGGACATCACGGTGGAAGAGATGGAAACCACCGTCGCCGATTTCTACGAGATGGAGCTGAGCCAGCAGCCCTCGCCCGGCGACCTTCCGCTCGACACCGATCTCGAAGACATTTTCAAAATCGGCCGCCGCCGCAAGAATGGAGTTCGGCCGGCCGCCGATCTGCTGCGTGAAAACCGCAAGTCCCTCGTGGATAAACTAACTTACTGGACTGGGGTGCAGCGGCCCCTTGTTCGCAAACTGGTGGAATCCATTGAGACCAGAGTGGCTGAGTTGGATTTGCGTGCCGATGTTCGACAGGAAAAAGAATACCTGACGGAAATCACCGTGTATGCCACCGCGCTGGCAATGAATTACATTGCACGTGGAAAATTTGTGCAGACCTAAACCGCTATGAACAAATTAAAAGTAGGAGTACTTTACGAGACTTGGGGCCACGACGAAGCGCCTCCAGAGCCGGAAAAGAAAAAGCGCCGCCCAGGCAAGCAACGGAAAAAGCGGGAAAAGCACGACTACGAAGAAATCTTTGAGGCGCTGGAAAAGCTGGGTCACGAGCCGAGCTACGTGACTCTGGACGGAGAAGATAAAACTCTCACAGCGCTCGCCCGCTGCGAAGTAGACATTTTCTTCAACCTTGTAGAGTCTTATGCCGGCGACGATACCAAAGAAATGCAGGTGGCCGGATATCTGGACCTTTTGGGTCGTACATACACCGGCGCTGGTCCGCAGGGGCTTTATCTGGCGCAAGATAAAGGGCTGGCCAAGAAGCTTTTCGGCTTTCATGGCATCCGCACGCCCTTTTTCGCCACCTGTTATCAGGGAACGCTGGACCATGCGCACGATATCAAGTTCCCTCTCATCGTAAAGCCCGTATCTGAGGACGGTTCGCTGGGGATCGACCAGGGCTCGGTGGTAGACAGCGTTAAGGAACTAATGCAGCGAATCCACTATGTTCAGGAGGAGTTCGATTCGCCAGCGTTGATCGAAGAGTATATCGAAGGACGGGAAATTTACGCTGGGGTACTTGGAAACCAACGGCCTGAAACTTTGCCTCTGATCGAGCTTGACCTCTCGCGATTACCCGCGGGAATGCCGAAAGTGGCGGGGACCGAGGTGAAGTGGGAAAAAGACAGCGAGGCCTACAAAGTCACGAAATCCGCGCCCGCCGAGGATCTGGACGAAAAAACAACCGAACTGCTGAGCAAAACCGCACTTGCGGCCTATCAGATTCTTAAACTCCGCGACTACGGCCGCATCGATATGCGGCTCACTCCCAAGGGCGACGTATACGTGATCGAGGCGAATCCCAATCCCTGGCTTTCGAGCGACTCTGAGTTCTTTATGTCGGCCAAGAAATCAGGGCGCTCCTACGCCGACATGATTGGCGAGATTATTGAGTTCGCCTGCACGGACCGCCGCCGACGCGACCGCGTTCGGCTCCCGTAAGCGAGATTAGAACTCTATCCGACCACTCTTGTCCCGCTTGTTTGCGTACTGAAGCATCTCTTCCACCGCCTTGGCTACGCGGCGCCCCCGAGATTCAGGATTGCGGTACCCAAAAATTCCCAGCAGGTGGCCGCGCCGGTGACCCCGCGGCATAAGCTCCCATCCCGCGCGCGCTTTGGGGTTCCGATCTAAGACGACGCGCAGCATAGGTGGCAATTCCTGCTCTGCTTCCATCGCCAGCATTAATCGCTCCGCCATCTGCTCCGCCCGCCGCTCCCTCGTCTCTGCGTACCGCGCCTCTCCGACCCAGCCTGAAATGTAATTCCTGTAGGAAGGGCTCAGCGACTCGTAATACTTCTTGACGCGTTTCGATTCCTCGAGCACCCGCAGCAACTCCTTGGGCGTTGTCACTTTTCTGGGCACGATGTCCGGCTCCATGCTGAACATTGCCTTCGCTCCCAAAGCAGTTTTGCTGCCGGCCTGCATCTTCTTGTTGACGATCATCACGTGGCCACTCTTGCCATCAGGGAAAAGCGAGGTGCGAAAAGCAAAGCCGTTGATCTCACCTTTCACCCTGAGCTGGCCACGCACTCCCCAGATTTTTGGAACATCCAGCGGAACGCGAATCACGGTCCAGTTCAGGCGGTCTCCACCGCGCTCCAGTGTGGCCGTAAACGTTTTCCACGTGTTCCGGGAATTGGGCATAAGCACAGTCTAAGCGATTCGGCAGGTAAGGAAGACTTTACTCCGGAAACGCAATTCCAAGCCGAACTCCCTGTTTACCCGAAGTTTGTGCTATCGCAGCCATAGCTTGGCAATAAAGGCCTTTACAACATCATTTACAATTTCCGGTTACTTATGCGTAGTTTTGAGAGTCTCAGCGCGCGAGAAATCCTGGCTTTGGCAATATCGCTGGAGGAGGAAGACGAGCGCATTTATGCCGACTACGCCGAAGAGCTGAAGCAGGATTTCCCCGCCACAGCAGCCATGTTCGGCGCCATGCGTGAAGAGGAATCGGGGCACCGCCGGCGGTTGATCGAGTTGTACCAGTCCAAATTCGGCGAGCACATTCCCCTCATCCGCCGCAATGACGTGAAAGGCTTCGTGCAGCGGCGGCCCATTTGGCTCACCCGTCCGCTGCGACTCGACGCAGTGCGCCGCGAAGCTGCCACTATGGAAGTGGAGACGCGCCGGTTCTATGAGAAATCGGCGGCGCGCACCGAAGACGCCAGCATCCGCCAATTGCTCAATGACCTCGCACAGGAAGAGCGTTCGCACGAGTACCGCGCAGAAGAACTGAGCGAACTCGATGCGGGGACCAAGGGCAAAGAAGAAGAAGCCAACCGCAAGCTGTTCCTGCTGCAGATTGTTCAGCCCGGCTTGGTTGGGCTGGTAGACGGATCTGTCTCCACTCTAGCCCCTGTATTTGCTGCCGCCTTCGCCACAAAGAACACGCACACTACGTTCACGGTAGGGCTGGCGGCGTCCATAGGCGCGGGCATCAGCATGGGATTCGCCGAAGCCCTCTCTGACGACGGCAGTCTCACCGGGCGGGGACACCCCTGGATTCGTGGACTGGTCTGCGGAGTGATGACTGCCTTAGGCGGTCTCGGACACACCCTCCCCTTCCTCATCAGCAATTTCACGTTGGCTTTTGTGATCGCCGTAGCCATCGTGCTGGTCGAGCTGATCAGCATCGCCTGGATCCGCCACCGTTATATGGAATCGCCCTGGCTCTCAGCCACCGTACAGGTCATCATCGGCGGGATTCTGGTATTCATGGCAGGAGTTTTGATCGGAGAATCGTAAGGTCCTCAATGCGAGTTTTCCAGCACAGTTCTTAAAACCTTTCCGCATTTGGAAGAATCTCACGCCAGAAGCAACCTGGACTCAACTCATTCCAGAGTCTCGCTTTAGGAGGGGTACCGATGAAAAAGATCGCAACACTGTTCGTATTTGTGCTCGGCTCCCTGGTCCTACTTTGCGGGCAGCAGAGTAGCCAGGGACCGGACAATAGCCAGGCAAAAGAGATGGTGGGCACTATCTGCAACGCGGATAACCTGACTCAGGCAGGTGGCCAGTCTACCTGCGACGAGAGCAAAGGTGGCAAATCCGCCGATTGGGTCTTTATCAGCGATGAAGGCAAGGTCACGAAGATCGCAAATCCAGAGGCTCTCAAAGGCATGCACGGCAAGATGAAGGTGAAAGCCGAGATGAAAAAAATGCCGGGCCAGGACCAGAGCCAGATGTACATCTACGATGTTTTCCACATTCCCGCAGGAATTTGAATGAACAATATCCCGCATTGACCTTCGGGGGCTTTGATTTGCATTTCCTTGCGGAACAAAGCCCTTTTCAAAAATGGAACACCTGCCCTTTTACAAACCAGTCACAGCCCATTTTTACCGTTACAATGAACGCGAGGCTCCGCCACGTCAGTTCCGGATCCGACCCAATATCCAGAGCTGAACGAGGCTTGACTTAGTTCGCTACCTGCGTTGTCGATCCGATGCTCCTCAGCAGTTTGTAGCATAGCGGAAGAAAAAGGCGACTCAGGAACGTGAAGTCCTGAGTCGCACCCATAAGCGGGCTTCATCCGGAATGGATCTTGTCACCGCAGGCGATTCATCATTTAAGCCTGCCGGCAGCTTGCCCGCCCAGGCCTCCAGCGAGATGAGTGGAGCATTGCTGCACAACCCCTCCAGTCATCCGTCCTCGCCGGAGGTAAGCACCGATTTCGCTTCTTCTCTCCTCGCCACCGAGAAAAGTGCAGGTTACACTTCTCAGCTCGGTCACCCTGCGGCCGGGGCGAGCAATGAAGAGCAATGAAGAGCGCTCGCCAAACCGGCCGCCTGGGGGCTGGTTAACCCACGACATCCATGGGACGCATCATTTCGTTGTCCTCATGTTCCAGGATGTGGCAATGCCACACGTAACGGTAGCGCTTACCTGAAACCACCTGCGTTCCGCTGGGCAGGTCAAATTTCATGGCGAGTTTGGTTACCGTTCCCGGATAGGCTTTGACCACGTCTTTGTAGGCGTTCTGCTCTTCCGGAGCAGGCGCCTGTGGTTTGCCGGTGAAGACCAGTTGCCCAGTGTTATCGAACGTGTCCTGATCAAACGGCTGACGGCTGATGATCTGGAATTGCACCAGGTGAATGTGTTTCGGGTGTCCGTCACCGGTATCGTTGATCAGGTTCCAGACTTCCGTGGACCCGACTTTGGGATCTTCCGTAACCGGATCGTCCCAGTTCTTGTTGTCGAGCAGCCCGATGATCGGGAACCCGTCCGATTCTCTGTCGAGTTCCGTCAAGACCAGATCGCGGCTGTTGTCCGCCTTGGCGGGATTGAAGTTGATCGGATTGGGGTTCAGCACGAACGGAATGGAGCTGGTGTCCTTGGACGAAAGCGGTTTCGAAACCCGGAACATCATGATTTCCGTGGGGACCACCTCTCCCCCGCCCGGATAGGGAGCCGGACCGTCGTTCTTCAGCACAAAGAACTGGCCGGCTTTTCCGGTGAAGTCCACAATCACGTCAAAGCGCTCTGCCGGAGCTTGCAGCAGTGTGGTCAACGGCACCGGCGAGGGCAGCAGGCCGCCATCGGTTCCGATGACAAAGAATTGCGGTCCCGCCATGCCGTGAGGTGTGCCAGTCGAATCCGTGCGAACAATTCGCATGTTCAGGAAGCGCGCATTGCAGCCGTTCAGCATGCGGAAGCGATAACGCCGCGGTTCGACATCAAGCACCGGCCAGATTTTGCCATTGACGCATATCGTGTCGCCGAAGAACTCGGGAATCCAGTACTGGTGGGTGCCGCCATCGGCGGTGGGATAGAGAAGCGTGCCGTCTGGGTTGAAGAGCCGGTCCTGGATCAGCATGGGAATTTCGAACTGTCCTTTGGGCAGGTTGAGTGAGTCTTCAACCGCGTCGCGGATGAGGTAAATGCCCGCCAGACCCATGACCATGTTCAGGCGCGTGATGCCCAGCGTGTGGTCGTGATACCAGAGCATTGTCGACTGCTGGTCGTTCGGGTACACAAAGGCATTGTCCGTATAAAGAAGGGGACCGGTCACGCCATCAGGAGAGATCCAGGCCTCGGGATAACCATCGAATTCAGGCAGAATCTTGGCTCCGTGCAGGTGGACCACGTTGCGCACTTGCGGCTTATCTGCCTCGGCCCCGTGGACGGTTGGATCCACCGGCAATGGATGCGTCGTAGGTAGCGCATCATTGTGGTACTTGATCTTAACGGGAACGCCGCTACGTACTTCCATGGTGGGCCCCGGCCAGATGCCGTTGTAGCCCCAAATCGGAGTGGGCGGCAGGTCTCGGTGGACCTTCTGTAGGGCTGGCAGCATACGGATATGGGTTACGCCGTTCGGATCGGGTTTGATCACCGGGGGAATCGGCAACTGGTCCACAAATTGCGCGAGGCCATTCGTTGCCGCGGTCTTGAGCTGGCCCAGCGGATGTTGTACGTGTCCGTGAAAAGTGATACCGCCCTGGGTATGTACACGGGTATTGGGAGTTTGGCCGAATGATACTTTGGGCAACATCATGCCGGCTCCCGCCATGGCTCCCAGTTTGAGGAGATCGCGTCGACTGTTTTTCATTTTTGGGGATTACTCCTGTCGATGGAGACACTTCAGGCGTGACAGGCATTAGGCCGGTTTGGAGTTCCGTCGTCTGCTTATCGCGCCGGTGGCGCTCGTTAGATTCTTCGCAGCCTGGTCTTTTCCGGAAGAAGGCAGCGAAAGCGAGTAAAACTTAGCCGAAAAAATAGACCTCGATCTACAAAATTATGAATTTTAATGAGTTTGCCTGGATCCAAAATAAGAAACTTCTTAAGCTTCCAAAAAGCCAGTGCTGAGCCGTATAAACATGTACTGTTCGTGTCTAACGGTTAACTTCCACAAACAACGCACCGATCATTGTCACCTAGTCAAAAGCGCCTAAGATTAGTCTTTCTAATGATGAGCCGTAGTTCAGCGAATCCGTGCCGCGAGACCGCTCCCGAACAATAAATACCCGCATAAATTGTTGACTACATTTGACTTAACAAAAATTCAGCTCGCGCGATAGAAAAAAATCGGAGTGCCTCAGTGAAACGCTCGCGCGCCAGATTGCACTTACTTCCAAAGAGCAAAGGCCGTCGAGCTCTGAAACGAATGAACATCGCCACAAACAGACCGGCTGAGCGCGCCCGCAACATGGAGGTAAGCATCGCCCCACAGGCTGACGCCCTCTCGGGGCGGTCGTTCAAGGACACCATTTCGGCATGCCTCCGATGGCTTTTGTTGTCGGGATGGAACGGCTGCGACAACCTTGCACCACGTCCCAATCTCTGGGTTACCGGGTGCGTTCTGGCTCGCTTGGCGGGAGTCTCATCTGCTTATCTACCTGAGGACCTGAACATCAGGATTGAACAAGCGCTCGCCTTTCTGGAGCGTTCGCAGATTCCCGGATCCGGCTGGAGCCCTGATGGGTGTAAGCCACCCGATGCTTTTACGACCTCGTGGGCGATCATTGGATTGCGCGCCCACCGTCGACGGATCCCGCGCGCGGCTATCGATTTACTTCTCGCCTCCCGGCACTCTAACGGCGGCTTTACAGCTTACCCGGCAACTCGATCGGGCGACGGCGATAACCCAAGCTGCCCTGAGATCACCGTAACGGCATTGCGCGCGCTCAATATGTGCGATCGCGACGGCGGCGACTTCTTAACGTCGCGGCTGCGCAATGAGCTCTCTTCCACGCTTGCCGGCAAGTCTCTACGGTTTTACATTTGCTCGGAAATCCTGGACTGGGAGGGCGGCTTGGCGCCTTGGCCGTTGCTCAGCCTTGTGAGTCAGTCCGCCGTGCAGTTCGATCTTGAAAGTGCTTACGACCAGGCCCTCCTGTTGCGAATGCTGCTGCGACTGCGCAACCAGAGAGCGCGACTGGCAGCCGCCGCACTTCAGAAGATGCAATTGGCGGATGGCTCCTGGCCGGGTTTCACCTTGCCGGAGCCCTCTGCGATGGGTTCGACTGTTTGCAATCTGCTCTCGTCCGGGGAGACCAGCCTCATAACTTCCGTAACGGCTCTTTCAGCTCTCGCGATGAATGAGCTGCAGCCGCGGCTTCACTATCACGCAGACATGCACCCGACATGGAGGGTACGCGATTGACGAGGCACCCGACCATCCACGGCCGAACCTATTCCAGAAGCAAGCACAGCCAGCATGCGTCTGATGTTATGCGGCCCTTTTCACGCCTGCCGCAACCCGGAAATCCGCAGTCTGGCACAGTGGGTGCAGTATACTGGTCGTGCGCTGCCACTGTGGAACTCTATCCCTTTGATCAAGAATATCTTGCCCGGCTGCAGGCCCATGACGCGCCGACCGAGGCGCATTTTGTCAATTACTTCAGCAAGCTGCTGAAGGCCAAGCTGCGCAGCGACGGGTACTCAGAATCCGCCCTCAATGACATCTTGCAGGAGACGCTCTATCGCGTCCTAAAGGCCGTTTACGACAACAAGATCCAGAATCCCACAAGTCTGCGCTCATTCGTTTACGGCGTGTGTGACCGCGTGGAGTGGGAGTACGACCGGGGCGAATGGCGTCTCTGGCAGAACGACAGCGAGGAATTTCCCGAGATTCCTGACGACCGCAACCCGTCTGGAAGCCCGGCCCGCCAGGCTGAAGTCCGCCAGACCGCGCTCTGGGTGCTCAACAAGATGCCCGAAAAAGATAGAAAGATTCTGGTCGCTGTCTTCATGGACGAGAAGGAACGCGAAGACATTTGTCAGGAATTTGGAATCACACGAGACAACCTGCGTGTGCTGCTGCACCGGGCCCTTACAACCGCCAGAACCATCCTGGCCAGGGTGGCCACGAATTGATCACAACAAGGATAGAATCATGAGAACGCATACGATGAACCACCAACAGGCGATTGACGAGCACGCAACCGAACGATATCTCCTCAGGGAAATGACCGCAGAGGAACGTCGTGCGTTTGAAGAACATTATCTCGACTGCGCTGAATGCCTGGAGGCGGTCACTTTTGGGGTGGAGTTTCTTGAAGCTGGCCACGACGTGGTGCGTGAGCAAGCACATGAGATTGTCAATCCTCCTGTTCCCTCCTGGCGGGAGCGATTCCTGCCCGCCATATCTGGGTGGCTGCGTCCCGTTCCAGCGTTGGCGTTTGCGCTGGTGCTCTCGCTCGCTGGCATCACCTACCAAACCATCACCGTTCATCGACAACAGCAAGAGCTCGCCTCTTTGAAGGATTTGCACCCGGAATTCCGTTTTGTTCTGAGAGGAGAATCAAGAGGAGAAGCGAGGATCGTCAAGGTGGCACACAACGCCCAAATAAGCGTGAAGGTGGAGTTTACACCGGGATCAGATTACACGCCGTATCTCGCCGATCTGGTATCAGCCGACAGCAAATTGAAATACTCTATGCCTTTGTCTGTCGGTCCGAATGATGACTCAATCTCCTTTTCTATTCCTGCGATAGGACTTCATGCGGGCGATTACTCGCTGATCATCCATCAGGAGAACAAAGCTGGTGCAGTGAAAGATTTGTCCAGCAGGTTCGTACTGCAGTTTAGCGATTAAGAATTTGCTTAGAATCTAATTGCTTTGTACCTTACTGACAGCGCTCGATCGCAGAATTGGGTCCCTTTTAAATTTCTGGCTGGCACAGCGACCCCGGTCTGGAGGGCGCTGTCGCTTGGGAGGGAGAAATGCCGATTTGCGCGCGCCATTCGTCACAATGGATTTATCACGGTTCCGCCTACGGATTGTCAGGAGAAGTTGAAAGACCTTTCCGCCATGTGATACCAACCCAGGCAGCAACGGTTCTGGGAACCAGCGGGGGGCGCGGTCAGGACCGCGTCGAACAATTCAAACTCGAAGGCGTGATCTCGTTTGAAGCCGCTTTTGTCGAGGTTGGCGGCAGCTTTGACGATTGCCACAATCGTCATACCAGCTACGCCAGCTCCACGATTGAAAATCTGAATATCCTCAATGTTGTCACCGCCGAGCGTGTCGTGTCCAGGATCGCGGTCTACTCGCCTGATGTTAACGACGAAAAAGGCGACTTCACATTCAATATTACCGGCAGCCACTTTGATAATCTGAAAATTGCCGGACATAGAATCGATGTAAAATTAGCTACTCACATCTTTCACGAGCACGATACACATTCAAAAATTGCCGATGCTCATAAAAAGGGCCAGCTGGACCAATGGCTCTTGGGAAGCAAGCTGAAAGAAAGCGAACTGCCGAAACTGGAAGATGAATACCATGCTCTGGGTGGCATGTCTCAAGTGGTAAAGCGATGGAAATTAAAGGGCGAGAAGCGCAATACCGACCACATGACGTTCTCACCCATGAACCACGTGGAGATAGAAAAATACGCCGGCGACAGAACCGAGCTGCGTGGCTTTGGCTCAATTATCTGTATTCCGAAATTTGGCGTGGTTCGCCTGGCCGAACTCACCGCCCGCAAGCACTGCGTGAACCTGACCATGCTGCGCGTGGATATGTGCTCCACAGGAACTGGTGGAACCACGGGCGGTGGAACAAGCGGCGGGGGTACTGGCACGGGCCATGGTTAATCGCATGTCTATCCATATTGCTTCTTGCCCTTCTGTCAGCGTGCCGTAGTACTGCGTATTGGCAAGGCCGATACGAAGAAGCAGAAGAGCGGTTTAGAAATGGTGAGTCCGGCTCCTCCATTACGATAGCGAAGAACGGATTTGAGGCGCTTCAAAACCGTGATCGGGTCATGGCCTGGAAGTTTCTTGTGCTCACCGCACAAGGCCTCGACCGACAGCACAGGGCAGAGGAGTCGGAGCGCCTGCTCTCTGACATCCCAGAAGACTTGCCGCGCGCCCTCCGCGCTCACGCATATATAACCCGAGCTTACGGCTTGTGCGATTTGGACCGCCGCACGGAAGCTGCCGCGCTTCTGGAACAGTCAGAACCGCTCGCGGCCGGCTCCCCTCCATTACAGGCACAAGTTCAATTTACCCGAGGCATCTGCATAGCTCCAGAGGATAGGAATCGTGCCGAGGGCTACTTCCAACAGGCTGCAACTCTGGCACACGGCGTCGACCGTTACCTGGAGGCTCGAGCATTTATCGAACGCGGCCACCGCCTGATGCAGGATGGACGTTATGACCAGGCGGTTGATGATTTGAATCGCGGTCTTGCGGCAACGGACTCACGCTACCTTCAACAGGTTGCGCTCGGCAACCTGGGATACTCTCACGAAAGACTTGGCGATTGGAAGGGAGCTCCTGCTTACCTCGAACGGGCGGAAGAGCTGGCATCCAGCATGAACGACGCCAAAGCCAGCCGGGCGCTCTGGCTCGTCGATCTCGGTGGGGACTATTTCTCGCAGCTTCAGTACGCCGAAGCGGGAAAAGCATGGTCCAAGGCTCTTTCCATGGCACGCGAACTGGATGATGTATCACTGAAGCAGTTCTGCTTTAATAATCTGGCAATTTTAAGCCTGACTACGGGAGATCTAGCAGGTGCTGAGCGCTACGTCGAGGAAGGCAAACAACTCAAGGCCCCGGAGGAACAACAGCTCTATCTGGTACTGACCGAAGCAAGGCTTGCGAAACTAAATCACAATCTTCATTTAGCTGAGTACCTGATGCTGGGCATCCTCGCAGCGCACCCGGATGTGCTTACGCGGTACAACACTCAAACAGAACTCGCCACCCTCTATTCCGAGCAGGGGCGGGCTGCTGAAGCGGAAAGGATGTTTCGCAAGGGTATAGCCACGGCCGAACAGGCCTTCTCCCTGGTAGAGTCTGACAAATTCCGGATCTCATTCATGGACCAGGAGCCGTTCTATGACCGCTACGTGAGCTTCCTTGTATCGCAGAATCGTCCGGCCGACGCGTTGATCATTGCTGAACGGGGGCGCTCGCGGGCTCTTGCTGGTGCTTTGGGGCTGAATCCTGACACAGACCTGAACCTCGCGTCTCTCCAAAGGGCCTTGCATATGAGGAACCAGATGGTACTGGCTTACTGGCTATCCCAGAAACAGTCATACCTTTGGGTGATCACACCATCGCAGATGAGACTGCTAAAGCTCGCGCCTGAGATGGACATCGTGCAATTTATTGATAGTTACAGTCAGGAAGTTCTCGATATAAGCGGGCCCGAAGACTCAAAGCTCGCTCAGAAGCTGTATGAGATGTTGGTGGCGCCTGCAGAAAAGTATATTCCTCGAGGCGCCAGGGTCATTATCGTTCCTCATCGGCGGCTCTATAAGCTGAACTTTGAGACGTTGGTATCACCGCATCCCAAGCCTCACTTCTGGATCGAGGATGTGTGCGTCCAATATTCCAGCTTTCTCGCGGCGCTTGAGAAAACCAACACGGCCCAGCCGCACTATCGCAAAGATTTGCTGCTCATGGGAGCGCCTGTCGAGGCCAGCAAAGACTTCCCCGGCCTCGCCCACGCACCCGAGGAGATTGAAAAAGTGGCTGCGCATTTCCCGCAAGGGCAGGAAACCGTGATTGACGGAGCTGCGGCAACTCCCGGGGCATACCAGCGAAGTGATCCCAGCGACTACCGGTTCTTTCATTTCGTAACGCACGGTACAGCCAGTGATGTGAACCCGCTGGATTCGGCCATTATCCTTTCGCCCGGCCAGAAAGGCTACAAGCTATATGCGCGTGACATCATCAAGACCAACATTCATCCCGAGCTGGTGACGATTTCAACCTGCTATGGCGCGGGAACGCGGCAATACTCGGGCGAGGGTCTCGTTGGCTTGGCGTGGGCTTTCTTGCGTGTTGGAGCTCGCCAGGTAGTGGCCGCACTGTGGGAAGTAGATGACGCGGCCAGCGCAGATCTTATGGACCATTTTTACGCCGAACTCACGAGAGGAAAAACACCTGCCGAGGCACTGCGCGACGGCAAGCTGGCTATGCTACATTCGCAAGGGCCGCGCAGGCACCCTTACTATTGGGCTTCCTTGCAGCTCTACACAGGTCGTTAGTTTTTCCCAAAACCACAGACAGCGCAACCGTCATCTCGCTGCCGGATAGCGTCGCATGCCGCCCATCGTGGTCTCCCGTTTCTGCTAAACTCATCCGTTTCATCTCAAAAGGAAAAAGATGGAGATCAAGACAGTCGGAGTCATTGGCGCGGGCACCATGGGCAACGGAATAGCCCACGTAATGGCCCGTTCCGGGTACCACGTGGTACTGGTGGAAGCGCAGCAGGCAGCGCTGGATCGCGGCCTGCAGACCATCAACAAAAACCTGGAGCGTGAGGTCGCCAAGAATAAGATCACGGTCCAGGAGCGCGAATCCGCATTAAAGCGCATTGACGCGGTGCTGGATAGGCGCGCTGTGAGCAAATGCGACTTCGTCATTGAAGCAGCCTTTGAGCGATTCGAAATTAAGCAAGAAATCTTTCGCGACCTGGACCAGTTCTGCCGGCCGGAAGTAATTCTCTCGAGCAACACGTCCTCCATTTCCATCACGAAAATCGCCGCGCAGACAAAGCGGCCGGACAAGATCATCGGCATGCACTTTTTCAACCCGGTGCCGATGATGAAGCTGGTGGAGGTGATCCGCGGCATTGCGACCTCAGATGCTACATTTGCGGCAACACGCGAGCTGGCGCTGAAACTTGATAAGACGCCGGTTGAGGTCAATGACGCTCCCGGCTTTGTTTCCAACAGAGTGCTGATGCCGCTGATCAATGAAGCAGCTTACGCGGTGATGGAAGGAGTGGCAACTCCGGAGTCAGTGGATGAGGTGTTTAAGCTTGGCATGGCACATCCCATGGGCCCCCTGACTCTGGCAGACTTCATCGGGCTGGACGTCTGCCTTGATATCATGCGGGTTCTCCAGAACGGACTGGGCGATCCCAAGTATCGCCCCTGCCCCTTGCTGATCAAGATGGTGGATGCAGGCTGGCTGGGAAGGAAGAGCGGCCGTGGCTTTTACAAATACTAGACTCGTCTCCTATAACGACAAGAAACGAAAAACTTGCATCCCATCCATTCGGACGTAATTACAGGCGTAGAATCTGGCATAAAAGTGTCCGGTACTCGCGGTTATGCCGGGCCGGAAACGACCACCCCCTTGGAATACAGCCGCGGAACAGAGACGATCCTCCTGGTGGAGGATGAGGAGCCTTTGCGCAAAGTCGTCATTGAGCTCCTCACACAAATCGGCTACAGCGTGCTCTCTGCCTCGAATGGCAGAGAAGCCATGCGTGTCGCCGAAGCGCATCCAGAAAAGATCCACCTCCTTATCACGGACGTGCTGATGCCGGAAATCGGCGGGCCCGAACTTGCCAGAGCGCTGTGTGCCGTTCGTCCTGAGCTCAAAGTCATCTATATATCCGGATATACCGATACTTCTTTGGCGCCGGAAGGAGTACTGCCACCGGAGACAGTTCTGGTCAACAAGCCTTTTTCCGTACGCGTGCTTTCGGCCAAAATGCGTGAGGTTCTGGATTCCAAATAGCCAAGCATGGGCATGCCTGCGTGGTGACACATGTGCCGCGTTTGCGGTGACACAAAGTCACACTCGCCCACGCGTAACTGCTTGAAAGGACACACCCGTCTGACTGGTCAGGAAAGTGCACTAGCGATGTCAGGCAAGTTCACGGGAGGTTTGACCATGCAGGTTCCACGCGATACGGCCATTGAGGCAGCCATTTGCCAGTTCAACAACCGGGAACATGCAGTCAGAGATGACGAGGCTATGTGGTTCCTGCTGTGGATGGGAGTCTGGGTTGTGGCGCTGGCAGTCCTTCTACCATCCTTGATTTGAACTGTGGGGTGGCGAGCGCTCACTGCGCGCAGTGCACTGCTCCTTAGCTTGCAGCCGGGCGGTTTGCCAGTAACGAATTTACTGTCTCAACCAGCAGGCGAGCGTCCAAAGGGTGCACCAGAAATTCATCTGCCCCGGCGTTCCGCGCTGCTGCCTGGCCTTGTTCGCCTGCATAAGCGGATACCTGCAGCACCGGAATGCTGCGCGTCAGCGGATCTTGCTTAATTCTCCTGCACACCTCATAGCCCGGTATGTCAGGAAGGCGCATATCAAGGATGACCAGGTCTGGCATTGATCTGACCCGCTCAAGGGCCGCAAAGCCGGTTGTGCATTCCTCCAACAGCCAATCCGGGTTGCGCAAGCTACGGGAGATAACATAGCGATTCTGCTCGTTATCATCAACTACAAGGATTCGAAATGCCACTCGATCGAATCTCCTCTCAAATACTTCGAGGCTCTGCAATGCCCAGTTCAGCAAGGGACTTCAGGAGCAACTCGGGCGCGAGCCTGCTGGCAATGTCTGCTTTGGAGATCACTTCCACGTGCATGTTCTCAAGCCTTACTCTGTCCTCATGCGTTAGTTTCTTGGATGTGCACACAATCACGGGCAGTTCGCTGGATTCTTCTCGCGCGCGGAGTCGCCTGAGCACCTCGAATCCATCCATGCCGGGCATTAACAGGTCAAGAATGACAGCATCGGGCAGCTCGCGCGAGACTGCTTCCAGGGCCTCCTCACCGTTGCGGGCTTCCAGCAAAGACAACCATGGACGATCGAGCAGTTCACGCAGAATGTAAAGTGAGATGTCATTATCTTCAACCAGCAGCAGCTTGCATGGTCTTTGGCGATTCGTCAGCCGCCGTAGTTCGACCAGAAGATCCTTCTCGAGCGGGATGGGGAGGAACAGGTCAGCCCCTAGTTCCGCGGCCCTCGGCGCCACATCGGGAGAGCCAATGGCGATGATGGCACAACGTTTTTTCCCGTTCTGCTCCAGCGGTAGACGCTGGCGCAGCTCTCGCAGAACGGTCCCGTCAGCTCCGCACTCGCAAAGCACGGCGGCAGGCACATTTCTTTTGAGCCAGTGTGAGGCCGATTCCGGCCGTTCAGAATAAATAAGTTGAAATTCTGAAGTTCGGAAGATTGGTTCGAGGCGATCGAACAGTTCCGGGGCCTGATTCACCAGCAACACGGGAGGGCGGTGAAACTCCGGCGCCCACGTCTCACTTGCTGGCGGTTGCTCGGTAAGGTCTCCGCGGTAGACGATGGGAATTTCCGCGAAGAACATGGAGCCGCGGCCCAATTCGCTCTGCACGC
This sequence comes from Candidatus Acidiferrales bacterium, assembly GCA_035553195.1. GTDB lineage: Bacteria > Acidobacteriota > Terriglobia > Terriglobales > Acidobacteriaceae > Angelobacter. Next base: position 8,830 of record DATNDP010000226.1, on the reverse strand, counting down.
CAACTCCCCCTCCCAGCAGCCGGGCCAGGCTCCGGCACAAAGGCAGTCCCAGACCCGTACCCTTGTGCTGCGCCTGCAGCGGGTTTTCAAGCTGTGTGAACTCCTCGAAAATTGCTTCTTGATGCTGGGGTGCTACTCCGATTCCCGTATCCTTCACGCGGAAAACAATCTTATGGTCCTCGTGACTCGCGGAAACACGAACCTCACCCTGCGGGGTGAATTTGATTGCGTTGGAAACAAAGTTCCTCAGGATTTGTGAGACCTTACCTTCATCCGTTCGGAGCGCGGGAAGATGGCTCACATCTTCGAATACCAAATCCACTGAAGTATTGTCAGCGAGGAGCGGCTTGAGCATGCCCTTCAGTGCGCTGAATAGCTCGGCGACGGAGAATGTTTTGACCCGAATTTTCACCTTCCCTGCCTCGACCTTCGCGATGTCGAGCAAATCATTGACAAGGTCAGAAAGCGTCCGCGCCGATTTAGCAATAAATTGAACCTGTTTTTCCTGTTCGTTCGTCAGGTCTCCATCCATCCGGTCCAGAAGCATACGGCTGAGGGAAATAATGGAGTTCAACGGCGTCCTAAACTCGTGCGAAATATTGGAAATGAAATTAGTTTTCAATTCCGACGCCCGGCGCAGGTAATCGGCGCGCTCATCCAACTCGGCATACAGGGCAACGACGCCCCGGTTTGTGTCCTCCAGTTCACGATTCAGGATGGCAAGCTCTTCCTGACGCGAGCGGAGCTCCTGAAACGCTTTCAACAACTCCCGGTTCTGCCGTTCAATTTCCTCGTAAAGATTTTCTGCCGGACGCTTTTCCAGTGTGCTAGCGATCTTCTGTGCTCGAAGCTTTGTGATCGGCGCTGTCGTAGGCGGAAGCGCTTTTGCCATTCGCACCACGGTGGCGGATGGGTTCGTCTCAATGTCGAAGTTATCCATTAATCGGCGCGTGCCGATAATCCCAAGACCCATGCCGGTTCGCGACTGGTAGCGGCCTTCCAGAATCTGATCCAGCTTAGGGATGCCCGGGCCGTGGTCGGAAACGAATACTCGCACTTCCTGTGGAACCTGGTCCGTGAGTTCAAAGTCGACCTGGGCTTCACGGGCATAGCGAAATGCATTCCGCGCCATTTCAGAAGTCGCTGTAGCCAGACGAATCTGGTCCTGGTTATCGAACCCGAGCGCGGCGGCGATTTCGCGCGCGCGCTGGCGGGCCTGAACAACGTCACGCTCACTACGCAATGGAATGGAACAAAGTCGGGAACTCATAGGCTTGCGTTTCTGTTTTTTATCACCAGCACGCTCGCATCGTCTCTTTCACGGCGGAAATCGCGGAAGAGAATGCCCGCAATCACACCCGGGCTGCGCGCGGAAAGTCCGGGATAGCGGGAGAGATCCCAGCGCGTTTGCAGTCCATCAGAGTGCATGATCAGGATGGCGTCTCTGGGCCACTCAACCTTAAACTCCTGGATTCGTGACATCACGTGGCCAAGGGTCCCGCTGTGAGAAACAAGGTTCCTGCTTAGGGCCTTACTCAAGACCACAGCGCTGGTATTGCCCACGCCGGCAAAGGTCAGGGTTCCGGAAAGCGGCCTGATTTCCGCCACACCTGCAGCCGCGCCCCGCGTCTTCTTAAGGGCATCATGAACCCGGGCAAGAATTTCTTTGGGCGGTTCGCTCGAATATTTCTTAAACACGTTCACAGCTTCCGCCGCGGCATCCGCCGCATAAAGGCCATGGCCCAGTCCATCCACCAGAAGGGCGGTACAGCGCTCATCACTGGACAGCCAGTGTATTGCATCGCCAGAGACTGGTTCTCCTCGCAACGGGACAGTGAAGCCTGCTATGTCCAAACCTCTCCGAGCCGGACCAGGCTTTTCAACAACTTCCGCAAGAATGGCAGTCCCGCTCGTGTTGGTAAACAGGTCAAAGCTGCTGGCGAGCCTGCGTATCGCTCCCATGCCTGTTCCAGGAGTATTGCTGCTGGAGAAACCGTCCTGCATAGCCCGGGGTACATCGAGAATTCCGGAGCCCCGATCGAGAGCCAGAATGTCCAGGCGGAGCTCGTCCTCCAGTTGTACGCCGGAGACGAGTAATTCGCCGCCCCCCCCGTGGACCACGGCATTGCGCGCTGCTTCTGTGGCAATGATCGCGGCTTCTCCCAGCTTCACTTCACTCAAGCCCAGTGGTTCAGCTACCTGCCGGACGGCACGGCGCGCCTCACTAACGGAGGTGAGGTCCACGAGCGGAACAGCGTGGCTGAAGGAAGTCATTTCCAGCGGACCACGCATACCCGGGTCCCTTTCCCAACTTCTGAATGGATTTCAAAATCATTCACCAGCCGCTTGCTGCCGCCCAGGCCAAGTCCCATCCCAGACCCGGTCGTAAACCCATCACGCAGGGCTGCGGCAATGTCCGGAATTCCGGGACCCTGGTCTTCAAAACTCAATTTCAGGCCGGTTCTGGAGAGGTCTTCGACAACGTCAATGCTCATCTCTCCACCTTTACCGTGGTCCAGCGTATTGCGCGCCAGTTCGCTGGCTGCTGTTACCAGCTTGGTTTGGTCTACAAGCGTAAACTTGAGTTCCTGGGCCCAGTGCCTGACTTTTTGTCGCGCCGCTACTACATCAGACGAGTTTTTAATGGGAACAGTTTCACGCCTGAGAGATTTCATCGGCAGATTCCGGGCGGAAATTGCCCCGCAGCTCGTAGAGAAGTTCCATCCCTGACTCCACATTCAGGGCAGTACGAACGCCGGAGAGCGACATCCCAAGCTCCACCAGCGTGATGGCGACGGCCGGCTGCATGCCAACGACCACCGTTTCCGCATCGAGCACGCGGGCCATGGCAGCAATGTTGGCCAGCATACGGCCGATGAAAGAATCTACAATTTCCAGGCTAGAAATATCGATGAGGACGCCTGTGGAGCCCCATTCTGCGATGCTTTGGGTCAGATCATCCTGCAGTTGCAGAGCAAGGCGGTCATGCATGTCCACCTGAATGGTGACGAGCAGAAAGTTGCCCATGCGAAGGATTGGAATGCGTTCCATTTATCTCTCCTTCGCCGGCTCGGACTTTGCCGACAGAGCCGGGCTGGAATTACCGCTCTTCACTACCGTGCGACCGCTCTTTTGCAGAGCAAGGGCAAAAGCGTCCGCCAGCTTGGCTTTCGTTATGATTTGTCCGAGATCAATGCCGAGGTGCACGATGGTCTGAGCAATCTGCGGGCGAACCCCGCTGATAATACACTCCGCACCCATCAAGCGAGCTGCGGTAATGGTCTTGAGCAAATGCTGCGCAACCAGAGTATCCACCGTAGGCACACCTGTAATGTCAATGATAGCCACACGGGAGTTGGTCTGAACGATGGCTCCCAGGAGGCTTTCCATAATTACCTGGGTCCGGGCAGAATCCAGGGTGCCTATGATCGGTAGCGCCAGAATGCCTTCCCAAAGCTTTACCACTGGAGTTGAGAGCTCCAGCATCTCCTGCTGCTGCCGCAGAATGAACTGTTCTCGGCTGGCCAGGAATGAGTCGGAAGTGATCAGGGCCAATTTATCCACCAGCAGCGTGGCATTCCAAAGCTCATCAAACAGCGCATCCGGCGAACTCGCAAGCTCTTTGCGGATGGCATGAAACAGCGGCTGTTTCAGCGAAAGGACAAAAGTGGCGGTCTCCGAAGTTTTAAAGCCCTGCGTCGCTCGGCTGGCTGAGATTGAGTTCAGCAGCTCACGCGCGTGTCCCCAGGCGGCACTATCAAGATGAACAATGTCCCCGGACTCGCAGCCCTCTACGATAGATGTCAGCAGCTCCCGGCTCTGGCCCTGAAATTCCCTATCTGACATCAGGTCACTGCGTCGCACCGCTGAGCTGACTTGCGAAACCCAGGCTGCCCGTATCTGCTCCTCGTTGCGCCTGATAATTTCCGGCAACTTGCTCATTCAGGACCTCCGTGCTGCATCTCTTCGCGAGCGTGAAATTATAACCGTTTTGGTGAGGGAGTAAGGTATAGGCCCCGTCCAGGCAAACCACTCAGTTGGCGAGACCTTAGATATGGCGGTAGGTTGAGGAGAACCGGCTATTCCGCAGCCTGAGCAGGAGGGCGCTTATATTCTTGAAGCACATTTTCCAGTTCCGCCGCGCCTGCCCATTTCGGTACCACATCAACACCAAAGTAGCGGCATAGCTCCTGCTCGGTCTCTCCCATGACGGTCCAGACGACGATTCGGGTACTTTTTAACTGGTCCTGGTGGGATTTCCAGTACCGCAGCACTTCAAACCCGCTGTCGAGCGCAAATGATAGATCCAGCAACACCAGGTCTGGTGCTGGTTTATTGCCTTCAACCGCGTCCTGAAGCAGCATCAGCGCACTTTCCACGGTGGCCACAGCGTCCACTTGGCTGAATTGTAATTTCTTGAGAACGGCAGCGGATTGCCGCAAGTCGGAATTGTTGTCTTCCACAATGAGTACGTGGTTCATGTGGACACCTCGCCGTTTGCCCGCATCGGTAACTGCTCCAGCGGCAGTAGTTGTGGCAGTATGCCGAAAGAACGAGCAAGAATCCTATTCCGTGTGCTTCGATTCTATTGATCTTCCAAGTCGATTTCAAGCTGAATGGCCGGCCTCGATGGTAAAGAATAGACAAGGCTGAACTCTGAAAAATAAAGGAGCAGAAACCTCTCAGGCCTGAGGTGCCGCTGAACGGGTCAGAGTGAAATGGGTGCGCCGCCGGAGCACAGCTTGCGGTGCTGTTGTTGGACATAACTATCAGTCATGCCCGCAATGTAATCGCACACTACTCGGTGCAACTCTTCCTGCTGGATCTTTTCCTGGTAGCTGGGCGGCAGCTCATGCGGGAATTGCATGAAAAGCTCAAATAGCTCGGCAATGATCTGCTCGCCTTGTTCCTTATCCGCCTTGATGGCGGGACTGTAGTAGACGTTCTCATAAAGAAACTCTTTCATTTGGCGGCGTTTTTGCTCTATTTCCGGGCTGAATGACACCAGCCTTTGGCCGTGCTGGCGAACAGCATCCGCGGACCCTACTGACGCGGTGACAACTGCGAGCCTGGTGTGCGCGATAAGATCGCTGACCAGCCGGTCAAGCACGCGCTTGAGCGCTTCATTGAATCTAAGTTTCTCCTGTGCTCCGGGGTAGAGCCTTTCCACTTCATCGGCGGCCTCCGCGAAAAGCAGCACGTTCTCGCGCACCTGTTCCCGCTCCAGCACCATCGCTTCTACGCCGTCATCCAGGTCCGCCGTGCTGTAGGCGATTTCATCCGTAAGGTCAATAAGTTGGGCCTCCAGCGGAGGACGCAGTCCCAGCAGATACTCTGAAAGCTGCGGAAATTCTGCGGCAACGTAATCGCGAGAATGTTTAATGATTCCTTCACGCACCTCAAAGGTGAGATTCAGACCCGGGAAATCGGCATAGCGCTGCTCAAACTGTTCCACGATTCGCAGGGCATGCAGGTTGTGATCAAAACGATCGCCGTAACGGCGCATCAGCTCATCGAGCATGCGCTCACCGGCGTGCCCGAAGGGAGGATGTCCCACGTCGTGCACCAGCGCCAGCGCCTCCACCAGGTCTTCATTCAGGCCGAGTTCCGCTGCAATGGTTCGGGAGATCTGCGCGACTTCAATGGTGTGCGTCAGCCGATTGCGGAAATGGTCAGAATACCTGCCCGAAAAAACCTGTGTCTTATTCTCCAGGCGCCGGAAAGCACGGGAGTGCACCACGCGATCGCGGTCGCGCTGAAAATCGCTGCGGTAGGGATGCGCCGGCTCCATATAGCGCCGGCCGCGGCTCTCCTCTGGACGCAGTGCGTAAGGAGCAAGCATGTTACTCAGTCTAGCGCAGCCATATCACATTTGCTGCATGGAGAATGCGCAGCTTTAGGCGGCTCTAGAGACTTTGTTGATTGAGTAATTTGGTAATTGAATGAATCCATTCGAAGCGAACAAAAACGCCTCGCTGAATCGCAAGGCGTCTAAAATTACCAAACTACAAAATTAACCGATTACCAAATCATTTCGGCTGTTGCTGAGCCAGCTTTACTTTTGTACTTTCCAGTTTTTTCTGCACGCGGGAGACATCCTGCTGGTCGACATCAGCCGGAACGGATCTGCTCCATTCGTTCAAAGCCCGCTCCCAATGCATTTCCGCAAGTTTGAGTTTGCCGGTTTTGGCGTAGAGCTCGGCCAAATGGTCCTGAACGGTGGCATCATTGGGGGTCTTGGCCGCCGCGCGACGGAGACTTGCTTCCGCCTCCTCGTACCTGCCAAGCCGGAAATAGGCCCAGCCAAGTGAATCAAGATACGCGCCGTTTTGAGGATCCAGTTCCACCGCGTGCTTGATCAGATTAAGCGCTTCCTCCAGGTGCGTGTTGCGATCGGCCATCATGTATCCGAGATAATTCAGCGTCTGCGAATTGTTGGGGTCCATCTGCAGGACCTGCCGAAATGCCTGTTCGGCCTGCTCGTACTTTTTCTGCCGCTCGTAAACTGATCCAAGAATAAAATGGATGTATTCCTTCTCCTCGGGGCGAGTCGCCAGCTTTTCCGCCTGCGACAACGCATTTTCCGCGTCCTTCCATCTCTTGAGCCGAGCGTAGATCTGGGAGATCTGGACGTAAGTGTCGCGGTCCTCAGGCCCTCCCTTTAAAAGCGACGTTGCTGTGCGAACCGCCTCGTCCGGCTTGCCGTCATCCGCCAATTGCAGAGCCAGGGCCATCTTGAGATTTTTGTCTTTGGGCAGCTTTTCCACGGCTTCGTGCGCGGTGCGATCAGCGTCAGACCATTGCTTCTGGTCGCGATAAACATCAATCAGGTCCTGGTAGCCGCGCGCAGATTCCTCACCACCCAGGTCGATGATCTTGTGGTAGGTCTCAATCGCAATGTCCGGTTTGCCCGCCTCGCGATAGATGGATGCCAGCCGCTCCAGGAACAGCGCCCGGTTATTGCGTTCTCCCGAACTGTAATTCCCGTCCGGAGAAGTGGTTCGAGCTACCAGTTTCTGCAGAGTCGCGGCTGCTTCATCGTATTTGCCCTGCGCCTCCAGGACGAGGGCCTCGTTATAGGGAATCTCGAGCGAATCCTGGCTCAACGCCTCAGCTTTCTTGAGATTCTCCATGGCCAGATCAAACTTTCCGTCCCGGCGATAGATCTCGGCCATGCGCAAGGGCGCCTGATAATCCTGCGGATCGGCGTCCTGCACCATCTGATACTCGCTCAGAGCAGCTTCTGTTTGGTTGTCATTGGCCAGGTTCTGGGCCAACCCGCGCATCGCGTCAACATTCTCTTTGTCCAGTTTGACCGCTTGCTTGTAAGCGGTAATCGCCTGTTTGTAATCTTTCTGCTGCTCATACGTATAACCCAAGGCCGCGTACATCTTTGAGGTCCGGTGGTCCTCGGGAACGGAACTGAGGACATCCGCCGCCTTCTTGTTTTCTCCGGTTTCGTTGTAAAGGAGCGCCAGACTCGTGACTGCCTCCTCAGAGGACGGGTCAAGATTCATAGCAGTACGGAACTCAGTCTCCGCACCCTTATAATCCTTGTTCAGGATGTACAAGCGACCGAGCAGCAGGTGGTTGTCAGCACTCTTTGGCTCCAGCTTGGCCAACGCCTGGTATTGCTCAATGGCCAGCTTCAACACTTCCCGCGACTGCGTTCCCGCCTGTGTATCTCCGAGCGACCGGAGATAAACCTGGCCAAGAAGCTTGTGGGCCAGAATGTTATTGGGATCACGTTTAAGAATGTCCTGCGCTTCCAGCACAGCGTCGCGGATTCTGCCGGTGCGAGCATAGAGCTCCGCAAGCTGCGCGTTCAGGAAATCGGAACTTGGGTCCGCCTGAATGGCCAGGCGATATTCCTCAATGGCCTTGCTGGCATAATCCGAGCGCCCATACATCGCCATCATCTCTTCATACATATGACCCAGCGAGAAGTGATAGTAGGCGTCGGCACGATTTGGCTTGCCGTTTGTTGCCGGCTTGGGTTGCTCACCCCGCTTGGCGGGAGCGGCCTCTGGAGGTGCGGCGGATTTCTTGTGTTCAGCGCCCTGCTGCGCAAACAGCGCAGTCGATGCAAACAGGAAAACCAGGGTAAGAGTGCGGATTTTCTGGAAATTCATAAACGAACCGGAAAAACCCCTTTAATTGGATGCTGAGAAGCGCCTTGCGGACGTGACCATAGTTTCTCTTAGTATTCTAGTCCGGATCACGTAACAACGCGGAAAACTAACATTTCTTATCAGTGACGGAAGTGACGGATTCCAGTGAGCACCATGGCCAGCCCGAGCCGGTCAGCAGCAGCAATCACTTCCTGATCACGCACCGACCCGCCCGGCTGGATCACTGCCGTGGCGCCTGCCCGCGCAATCTCTTCAACACCGTCAGGGAAGGGAAAAAACGCGTCTGAAGCCGCCACTGTGCCCTGTAAAGGCAAGATCGCTTTCATGGCCCCGATCTTGCACGAATCCACACGCGACATCTGGCCCGCGCCCACGCCCACCGTCTGCGCTTCGCGCGCATAAACAATGGCGTTCGATTTCACGTGCTTGCAAACTTTCCAGGCAAAAAGGAGTGCTCTCATTTCAGCGGCGGTCGGCTGCCGCTGAGAGGCGACTTTCAGGTCCTGTTCAGTAAGCGGCCGGATATCAGGATCCTGCACCAGCATGCCGCCGGATACCGGTTTGAGCGCGTACTTCGACTGAAGGGGCTTGACTTGTACGAGCCGCAGGTTCTTTTTGGCTGCAAACCTTGTTTTTGCGGCCTCATCGAATCCGGGCGCCGCAATGGCTTCCACGAAGAGCTTGGCCATTTCCTCTGC
>DATNDP010000225.1:0-52138 GCA_035553195.1 Candidatus Acidiferrales bacterium | reverse complement strand
TGCCCGTCACCGCCAAGCTTCTGACGCACAGACCACATGGGTGTTCCCCAACGTTGTTCTTACCTCTCCTTCTGACATCGCTTCCAATCCCCAGTCCAAGCTCCGCTCCTTTGCCATCCTCACCAACGGCAACTCGAGCCCTCTCCAGGTTCAAGTGAATGCCGATTTTTCGGTATCAGGCGATCATCAGCCACACAGAGTGGCACTGCCCGTAGCTGAACTGGCGCCCTCAGAGACGCGCGTGATTGATTTCTCACAGTTAATCGCTTCCGGATATATTCCTGAATCTGTCAGGCAATTTGCAGTAAGTGTTGCCCATGTAGGCTCACCTGGAGATCTCGCCATCACCATCTTGAGCGCAAGCGAAGACAAGAAAATTGTCGTCCCATCAGAAGGCGCAATACTGGATTCCGGAAGCGCACAGACGAGCTACTGGAGTGTTCCCGCACAATCCGGCATGTTTCCACAAGTTAAGAACGAGGGGAACGCCACTGTCTCTGCCACGTTTGCGCTCCTGTTCGCAACTACGGACCGCGTAGAAAACGTTGTTCTACCAACCGTAAGCATCGCACCGAACCGGGGACGAAAAATCAACATCGGAGAAGTGCTGGCATCGAGTATTCCGGATGAGAATGGGCGTGTGGCCCCGGCCGGAGTCGCGACCGGAATCATAGCGGTAAGCAGCCAGAGAAACAGGCCGCCAATGGCTATTCCTGGCGGAGAATGTCCTCAGGAATGCCTTCCAATCGGCAGTGCTCCTAGGAAGGTACTGGCCTCCTCTATCCACTTCGCCGGGTTAGCTGCGACTGCTGCATCCGCGGCATGTACTGTGCCTTGCACGATCTCCGTCAGCCGGAGCTCACTTACTCAAACATCTTCATCCGGTTCACCCTCGGGAGGCAGCTTTTCCTACAGTTCGGCTGTGGTCTCCGGCCAACTGCCGGCTTCGTATACCACCGGCAATGCTACGGCCAATCCAAACACGGCGAACATTGTGGCACCCAAGAATCCCCAATCGCCCCCATCTCCCGGGGGGTTGGCCGAGCTCACGGCCAGCTATCATTGTCCGACCGGGGATACGGATCTTCATCCATTTCGGGTTCCGACCTTCGGGCTATCGTGCTACATACTGGCGGATGAGAATGACTTCCTTACAGCGACACAGACCTGCAAATCGCTCACTATTTCGGGAACGACATACTCCGGCGTGACAACCAATCCTCCGGGCCTGCCAGCAGGTGACTATTGCACTTCGTTCCTGGGTGACGTGAGGCTGCAGGGAAGTGGTAGCACCAGAAATGGGACAAAAATACATTTCTTGAGCGGAACGAATCCCACCTGGCAATTTAGCGTTGTGGCCAACTTTACCGGCGCGGACGGAACCGCCCTTATTCCCAACGGCTCGGTTGCTCGGGATCGTTCCATCGTCCCGAGAAATACCCGGGTCCAGCTGCAATCGAACACTTATGTCGCTAATGACACGGGAGGGGCAATCAAGGGTTATCGGTTAGACGTATTTGGCGGAGCTGGAAGAGCTTCATGCGCCGGCTTTAGTAATATAATTTCCGTCGGCGGCTGCATTCCCGCTGTGAAAACTTGCCCTGCCCCAACGGATCATTGAATTCTATGTACCTAACGTTCATCGTTTTCCTGACCGTAGTATTTAGCAACCTTTTACCATCAACACCTTCGTCAAATCGCAAGCTTGTTTTCCTGCGGGGCACTGACGTCGTGACCGCGAACGGCGACGGTTCGGGGGAGCGGGTTCTGGTACACGATAATCTGCCCAAGTCGGCTCCAGTGTGGTCTCCAGATGGTGCCTTCGTTGCCTACGCTGTATCGCAAGATGCTGCCAACAAACCAGGCAACCCGCTTGGCGATATCGTGGTGCTGGCAACGGACGATGGTGTCAAACACACTGTTCCGGTAGCCACGGAACAGCCAGACGGAACCATGATCGACGGCATGCGCTTCATTGAACACGCTGGCTGGTACAGTAACACTGCGGTCTTCGCCTCCGGGTCTGCGAACCCTCGTGTGAGTGAGTATCGAATCATGGACATCAATACTGGCAAGGTCATTGGTGGATATCTAGGTAATGACTTCGCCACCTGCGCGGTAAAGTCGCTGGTAGCCTACATTTCTGATGAGGACACCGGTAGCGGAGCTCCGAGAATTGATCTCAACGGTAAAGCCGTGTATTCAGGTGCCGCAAAATCCAGCATTCGCGAGATCCACTGGTCGATTGATTGCCAAAGATTGGCATTTTTGGAAGAGGAAGAACCAACTATGAAGCTTGTAGTTCTCAATGGCAATGAAGTGGAGGCAAAGATACCGGTGCCATCGAAGGATTCGAGCAGCGCAACCATCGCAACCGCCGGGACTTCATTCCTGGTGATGCACGATTCTGTTACGGGACTTTACCAACCCAGTACAAAAACACTGGAATCAGATCCGGCTAAGTTGCTTGACTGGCGAACAAAGCTTGCCAGTCAAGCCGCGGTCATAGAACGGCTGCACGCTGAAAAGCCCGATTGGTGGCAAGGCCCGACAGATTAACACCCCTGCGTTACCGGTTCGCACTCGATACATTCTCGCCGGGGGTACTCTTTGCCACCCATTACTATCCCCGATGGTCGTATCGTCGCTTCTGACAAATTCGCCATATCCTTCCAGTTCTGTCCAATTAACAGCCAAAATGCCTATTTCCAGGTTTGTTCCCGATCCTTAAAATTAGTGCGCTTCAGGAAAGCTTCAGTTTAGCTCATCAAAGCTTCTCGCGATTCTGTTTCCATCTTTGGGCCGAATGGATGCACGTACCCAACCCGGAAGTTTCGATATCCTTTCCCAGCAGCTCGGAGGATTCTTTAACGGCCACACCCAAATGCGCGCTGCGAGCGACGAGCCTGCCCTCATCACGCGGGTGGAAAGCCTTGGAGACGTGAGCCAGATCTGGCCGCATATTGGGCACCGAGGACCGGCGCACAGGCGCGACAGCATTCAGGGTGCTGGAGTTGGATTGGACACCGACGACGTTGCCATTCGCGCCAAAGGTGAGGGTCTTGAGCGCTATTGCACCGCAGTGTTCAGCAAAGAACAAATCATCAAGGCGACTGCAGAAGAGCTTGGCAACGACGCACTCGATCTCGATCTTGTGCCAAGATGCAGCACGACAGAACTGGCAAACCCGCTCTGTCCTTTGCGAGCACCAGACAAACGGATACCAATCCGGTGGGTCCGAGGCCTTTCGCTTATGAATGGGCGCCCCGTCTATATGCCACTCATCATGGTTTATCTCTACACCGGAATCATGGGCGAGGGCGAACGATTTTGGTCGTCTATCACAACCGGATGTGCGGCGCACGTATCGTTGGAAAGAGCCCTGGTGGCCGCAATTTTGGAGGTAGTCGAAAGGGATGCAATCAGCGTAACGTGGCTGCAACAACTGGGGCTTCCCAAGCTAAATATCGATATGTTTCCTGAGCCGCTTGCAGCGTATTGGGAACGGTATCAGCACTCTTCCGGAGAATTGGAGTATGTCTTTTTTGATGGCAGCACCGATTTGGGAATCCCCACAATCTACGGATTGCAAATCGCTCCCGCGAACCGGCGGTTGACCACTCTTGTTTCCTGCAGTACTTCGTTAAATCCCGCCGATGCGGTCGTTCGAGTGATGCGTGAAATGGCTTCGTGCAGAACAGCATTCCGGCAACCCAGGCCGACTCCCGAAGCGATGGAAGACTTCACCGACATTTTTCACGGCGCAAGCTTTATGGCTCGAGCTGAACAGGCCCACGCGTTTCAGTTTTTGCTGGGAAGCGGGCAGAGCCGTTCTCTCAGCCAGCTTGGCGCAATCGATGCCGAGGATGACCACCAGGCTTTGCGAACAATCCTGGAAATCCTTCGTGCCAGGGGGCTCGAGGCTTTCTCGGTGGAACTGAGCACGGACGAGGCGTTGCGCGCCGGTATTCGCGTTGTACGCGTCTTGATTCCAGGCCTGCAGCCTGTTGCTTTCAACTATCGAGCTCGCTACCTGGGCCACCCCAGGCTTTATGAATTGCCGAAAAAGCTGGGCTATCCAGTTCTGTCAGAGAACGAACTGAATAGGTGGCCCCAGCCATTTGCTTAGGGCATTGAGGTATTCGAAACTATGTCAAGTTCAGAGGTCGGGATCCTTGCAGACGGTGGAATGCTTCCTGTCCACTTGCTTTCCATCGGAAACTTCGGAACTGCTGCGGCCGAGCACCTGCGCAATCTCCGGCATGATGTGATCGAGACTCGAATCGTTGACCATATTGTGCCAATGCCTGAAGTCTGGCCTGGCTCGCGACTTAACGTTATGGTCTCGTGGCGACCGGCCCCGACATTCTGCGAACTTCTGCAAGAGCTCAGCTATAAATGGAAAAAACCTTTTGTTCCCGTGGTTGTTGAGGCGCTGAAACTGCAGATTGGTCCGATACTGATCCCGGGGCAGGGGAGTTGCTGGACATGTTGGGCTCGGCGCTCTCGCCAACATAGTGATTGGTCCTGGCCCAGAAGCGTGATGATGCAGCATTATGCTCAAAACGCGGGGGATGGACCGGCGGGATATCTTGAGCCTCTGGTGATGGTGGCGGCCGCAAAGTTGTGCCAGACCATCGATGATGTCGATTTCTCATCAGCGAATCCAGGATTCGTGTGGCAGATCGACATGCTCACGCGACAGATTACCACCGGTAAGGTTGTCGGCATTCATGATTGTCCCCGTTGCGGCCTTCACCGGCCGGCGCTGACTCGAAGCTTTGCCGCTATGCAACAGGAACTCTCATATCTTTGGGCTCCGCAGGGCGAAGGAGCCAACTGACATGGCAACGACCACAGCCCCGGCCATCGCCCGGAAGAGCCCTTTGCTTTGGCGCCGCAAGCCTCTCCTGCCAGACGATATCAAACCGCGTTTTGTGCGAGAAACCGTTCTGATTCCTAATAAGGAGGGACTGGTTGTAGATGGCACGCATCGGCTTCAAGTTCTTAAAGGCAAGTCGGCGCGCAGCCTTCTTCCCGAACTCATCCCCCTCTTGGATGGGATGAGATCACTTCAACAGATGGAGCGCTCGTTGCCGGGGGTGGCGCCTGAACATGTACGGGCCGCTATTTCCGTTCTCCGGACTGCTGGTTTGATTGAGCACAATCCGGACATACCGTCCACCCAAGTAAACATCGAGACGCTTGCATTTCTTCGGCGTACTATCGCGTTTACCGGTTCGAACCGCAGCGGCCACGAAGCATATGAGAAGCTGCATGCTTCCCAAGTATTCGTTTTCTCTTCCGGCGCGCCCGACCACCAGGATTGCCTGGTTCCCTTACTGAGGAAAACCGGCGTGGACAAACTGATGTTGCTGAGCCGGTCCTCTTTGCACGAATGGCCGCTCGCCGGAGCGCCGGCAAGCGACACATTTTTCGTTTCCATGGTGGTTGGCGAGGAGGATCCGGAGTGGCACAAAAAGCTTGATTGCTGGTGTGCCGAGCGAGGGATAAGCTGGCTTCGAGCGGTCCTCGATACGAGGCATCAAACGGCGGAGCTGGGACCTCTTTTTTTGCACGATGAGAATCCTTGCTACGAGTGCTTCACGAAAATGCATTCACGGCCTTTCCGGTCACAAGGCGCAGAACATCGAAGAGGGGAATTGGAGCGCGCGGATTTGATGCTCTGGAGCGGAATGGTTGCTACTGAGATCGTCTACCTGTTGACCGATATAGCTCCGCCGTTAAGCGCTCGGGAATGCGTCCGCTACGAGATCAACAATTGGAGTTCACAAAGGCTTCGCGCCGCCAGATTGCCGGGTTGTCCTCATTGCAGACCAGCTGCATCGGTTTCGGAGTCACCGGATGGCGTCCAAAGGATCGAAACGGCCGTAGTATTCGAAGACTTGATCGGTATCCAGTCAACTGCCTATGCCAGTGCAAGGAACGAAAGCGAATCTAACCATCTGGCTCTGTCTCTGACTCAGCAGGTAAAGCGGCTGGCGAATTGTTCTCAGTATTCACTCCCGCGCGATGTGCAGAAGCTTGATTATGGCGCCCTGGATATGTTGTATCCAGGATTGACGGAATCAGGAACAAAAGCAACTCACGTTAGCGAACTCGGCGCGATTCTACAGTTCACAGCGGGAATTCGCCAATCCAGAACGCCAACGTCGCAGGTGAAACGGTGGGGAGCTACCGGTGGTAATCTTGGTTCGGTAGAAGCATTCGTTGCCGCTCGCAATGTGGAGGGGCTCCCACCAGGGCTTTACTTCTATGACCCGCGCGCACATGCACTTTCCGCTTTCCAGTTTCGCGGTAGAGGCATTGAAATCGACACTTTCATCGGGCGTGTCCTGCGGGAGAATGCTTCGGATCTTCCCGACGCTCTCATTTTATTAACCGGGGCGTACCATCGCGTCTCCCGAAAGTATGGTCCATTTGGCTATCGCCTGGTAAACCTCGACGCGGGAGTCGCCTTGGCTCAGGCCCACATTGTGGCCAGGAGTCTGGGACTTCACTCCCGAACTCTAACCTGGTGGCCGGATGATCTGTTGGCGGCACAGCTCAACCTTGAAAATCATATGGAATTGGCTACGGCTGTGCTTGAGCTCTCGGGTGTGCGCCGATCAAGCCGGCAATTGCGCGCTGAAATCGCGGGCCCAGCGACAAAACGAGAGAGCCGGGTCAGACGGGTTCGTGAGTTCGATGCTTTGTCGATCTCTGAAGTGACGGCCATGCTAATCGACGAGAGCAGGATGCGAGAGGCCGAGAGTGATCATCCTCCAGCCCACCCCGTGGTCGCGTCAGCCTCTGCGAGAGCAGCTCTTCAATGGACCGAGCTTCCTCCTCCGATGCAGGGCGGACGCTTGGTAAGCGAGGTTCTCTCGAGACGGACGTCGGTTCGACGGTATACCCCGGAGATGCTGTCCCTTTGCCAGCTGAACACGATGCTCAGGTGCGCATACAGCGGCGATGCTGAGGACTGGCTTAAGCTACATAAAGGAGAGATCCCATTGAAGTTTGTGGTTCTAGCTTCGCGGGTGGAAGGCTTGCTGACAGGCGTTTACGAATACGACCCATCCGGGGAACGCCTTGGCTGGATCGCGGAAATGCCTGACTCAGAAAGCATGGCCGAGTTGTTTGTGCAACGGGAATTCGTGGCTGCCCCTCTGCTGATCTGGATATTCGGCGACCTCGCAGCGGCCTGCGCACGCCACGGTGCGTTCGGTCACCGACAATTATTGCTGCGGGCCGGCGCCGCCGCGCATCGGCTGTGGCTGGCGGCTCTGGGCATGGGGTTGGCTGGATGTCTCGTCGGCGGCATGGTGCCCGGTGCTGCTCGACGGAAGTTTGCCTTTGACGGCTACCGCGATGCCACATTGCTCGCATTTGCCACTGGTTATGGAGCGCAGTCGATGAAATAAACAAGAAGCTCCATCGATTTTGCGCATTTCAATGAGGGTCAAAAATGATTGGGATACTGAAGAGGTTGAGCGACGACTTGCGGGCCGTCTCCGAACCGCACAATGGACACGCGGCAGACTCGAGCCTCGAGACGTTCTATACACAACAGCAGTTCTTCGAGCAGGCGCCCACCTTGCGGGAACAGCTTGAAAGAGTGGTAAACCAATCGATCGATAATAGCGATGGTCTCACGCCCTTTGTTTACGCATTTGCCCCGGACGCATACCGCTTTCTCACCGCGACCGGGGAGCGCGTCTTCTCGCGTGAGATTCTGGATGACTTCCTGGACAGATTGCGAACGTGGGCCAAGGCCACTCTGGCCGCTTCGTTTGTTTCGACGCCCCAATTGCGTGTCTATATCAATGGTTGCGGCCGCGCACTGGTGCGCGACAGCACCGATTCCCAATGGCATTGGATGTTGTCTTTAAGTGTTCGCACAAACCGAAACAACGCAGATATAAAGATATTGCCGGGCGCAGCTTCTTCGGACAGTTCGGCCCCGCTGACTTTCGACAGGTTATTCAGTACGACCTTGGAATTCAATCAGCTGCTGGTCCACCCTACGAACAGTGCTTACTCCGTCGGGACCGCCAGAGGATCGATGCATCCTCTCGAAGGGTGTGCCCTGTTAGACGGCTATCTCTGGTGACGCAGGAAATAAGGGGCGCTCTCCTTCGTAATGCTAATGAATTTGATTTTCGCTATTTTGTGGAGATGACTATGAAAGCCTTGCAGGAACTGTTCCAGTCACCGGAGTTTTATCCCGTTATTCTTGATATGGAACACAAGGTCCTGAGGTTTGTGCGCATGTCGCCCGAAACCTATCGCAATTCAGTGTTCCTGGACTTACGTACAAGGCAGGTTGGCTCCTCCACGTTTGACATCCGGCTGGACGATCTGCTGCTCGCGGCGAGACGGGCCCCTGGCGTCAGCAAGAAAACTCATTACATCCTGAATTCTGCCTATTGCTGCTCGACGCTATTGGCCCGTTACTTCGAACTGTTGCCTTCATGCTTTGTGTTAAAGGAGCCCCGGCTTCTGTCACAAATTGCCGTGATGGAGCATCGAGCGGATCTTCCGTGGGAACCCGTTTTTGATCTTTGCGTGAAACTATTGTCTCGAACCTATACGCCGGAACAAATCGTGGTAATGAAACCGGTGGATTGCTGCAGCCTGATAGGAGAGCGGCTCCTGCAATTCAATCCGCAGGCGAGCATAACGTTCCTGATGACACCGCTTCGGCAGTTCCTTTTGTCAATTCTAAAGTCGGGCGAGCGACGAGACTGGGCGCGAATGAGGATTCGAACAGTATTCAGAAACATGGGAGCTGCGCCGCAGCTCGCGGGAGTTGATCCCGAAACCTTGGGAGTTCCACAGGCAGCAGCATGCCTTTGGCTGATCCACCACTACCTGTATCAACAGCTGGCTGCCGGCCCCCATCGCTCTCGTGTGCGGTTGGTCAATGGCCAGGAGCTTGCCGACTGCCCGCGTCAGATATTGCCGGCCATACTGGAGGCCGCAGGTCTTGCCCTGGACTGCAATGGCTTGGCCGCGCTGATTGATCATCCCTCGATGCGTAAATACTCGAAAGATCTTTCTCGACCGTACGATGCAAGTTCCCGGGATCGGGAGCTGGCAGAAGTGGAACGCTGCTGGGCTGGCGAGCTTGCGCAGGGGCTGCTGTGGGCGCAGAAACACGGATGGGAGTGCGAAAGCATCGCGGCTGCGTGCGCATAAGTTAATAAGCAGCGATCGTCAAGCAACCAACATCTGAGTGCAGCGGCCTCATGTGGCCATCAGGAACAAGCACCGGCTTTCAGCCGTCCACTGAAGTCGAAAAGCCAATCGTACTCTCCATTTGATGTGGTGCCAGTCCAAGCGCTTCCAGGATGGCGGCAACAACCTTGTCGCTTGATGCCTTTATTGATTCCTGGTCCGTGCTGCAATGCACCTCTGGGGAGAGCGGCGGCTCGTATGGGTCGTCCAGTCCCGTGAACTTTGAGATTTCTTTTGCCCTGGCTTTGCGATAGAGACCTTTGGGATCGCGTTTTTCGCACACTGACAGTGGAGCATCCACGAATACTTCAAGAAAATCGGGAATGCGCTGGCGTACCTCGTCCCGCGCGGCTCGGTATGGCGAAATGGCGGAAACAAGGACAAGAACCCCGTGGCTCGCCAGCAGTTCTGCCACAAATCCAAGTCTGCGGACATTCTCGTCCCGGTCCTTTTTTTCGAATCCCAGATCGCTGCAAAGATGCGTCCGGACGGCGTCGCCGTCGAGAGTCTCCACGCGGACACCTCGCGCCTGCAGCTCGGTGGCAACGAACTTGCAAATAGTGGTCTTTCCCGATCCGCTCAACCCGGTAAACCAGACCACAACGCCTTCCCGGCAAACCTTAAGGACGGAAAGAGGAACCCGCGTATCATGATGAAAGTCGCTTTGCAAAGCCATGCCAGCCGAGACAGTCTCGTTGGTCATGGGATCAATCATCACAAAACTTCCCATGCTGCGGTTGTGAAGGTAAGGATCAAAAAACATGGGTTTGTGGGTCTGGATCTCCACCGAACCAATTTCATTGAGGCCCAGGTTGTCGGCCGCCGTATTCTGCAGATCATGAGCATTGAGCCGGTGGACGATTCTGGTGACGCTCCCACACAAAATCTGCGAACAATGTTTCAACAGATACGGAACATTGACGCGAAGCGACCGGCTTGACAGCCAGATGAGTTCAGCGTGCAGCTGCCTAGAGCTGAGAGGAACACACCGGGGATCAACGAGCATGTCGCCCCGGCCTAGATCAATATCATCCTCGAGAGTAACAACGACGGACTGTGGTGCAAATGCCTCCTGAAGGACCCGATCGTACAGTGTTATCCTGGCAATCCTGGTCCGCCTTCCGGACGGAAGAGCCAGAATTTGCTGTCCGGTCCGCATTACTCCGGAGTTGATTTGGCCGGCATACCCGCGGAAGTCCTGGTCGGGACGAATGACCATCTGGATCGGAAATCTGAGGTCCGACAGGTTGCGGCAATCCTCTACAGGAACGGACTCAAGAAACTCCAACAGGGAAGCACCGGTATACCAGGCCATATTGCTGCTGCGCTGGACCACATTGTCGCCGACAAACGCACTCACCGGAATGAACTCCACGCCACCGTCAGGCATGAAGCTGACGGTTTCTTCAAAATCACGCCGAATGCGGACGAAGGTCTCCTGGCTGTAGCCGACGAGATCCATTTTGTTAATCGCGACTACCATGCGGCGAATCCCGAGAAGCCAGACGATGTATGAGTGGCGGCGGGTCTGCTCCAGAATCCCCTTTCGTGCATCGACCAGCAACACTGCCAAGTCGGCAGTGGATGCCCCTGTGACCATATTGCGCGTATACTCCTCGTGACCCGGGCAATCAGCGATGATGAACTCTCTCCTGGGAGTAGAGAAGTACCTGTAGGCCACGTCGATTGTGATTGCCTGTTCGCGCTCTGCTTTCAAGCCGTCAGTGATAAGCGAGAGATCTATGTTGGCACCCCTTTGCACTGACGCTTTTCTTACAGATTGCAATTGATCTTCATAGACGCCATTGCTCTCAAAAAGCAACCGCCCAATGATGGTTGACTTTCCGTCATCGACGCTTCCACAGGTCAGGAAGCGCAGCAATTCTTTCGTGCCCTCACCGGGATTCAAAAATATCCCTCCCTTTTCTTGAGTTCCATCGAAGCTTCCTGATCATGATCGATCATCCGGTTCTCGCGTTCCGAACGGCGAAATCCTTTGAGCTCTTCGATGATTTTGGTAACTGTGTCCGCCTCCGACCGCATAGCTCCTGTGCAATACGTGCATCCAAGCGAACGCATGCGGCATCTGATGCGTTCTGGTTTCTCGCCGGGCAGGAGCGGGAAGGAGTGATCGCATGGAATGAGCTGGCTACCGCGTACTACAACCTCGCGTTCCTGGGCAAAGTAGAGTGGTACAACGGGAATTCTTTCCCGTTCTATGTATTGCCAGACATTGATCTCGGTCCAGTTCGAGAGCGGGAAAACGCGCATCGTCTGCCCGTCACCCAGCCGGCCGTTGTATAAATTCCACAGTTCAGGGCGCTGGTTTCTGGGATCCCATTGTCCAAAGGCATCCCGGAACGAGTAGACCCTTTCTTTCGCTCGTGATTTCTCCTCGTCGCGGCGCGCGCCTCCTATCGCAGCATCGACCTTATGGATCTTCAGAGCATCCAGTAACGCCTGGGTTTTGAGCAGAGCGCAGCAGCGGGTCGTTCCAAGGCGGAAGGGGTTTGTGCCGTTCGCAATGGCGCTACAGTTAGTATGGACGATGAGCCTGACACCCAATTCCCGGCAGGTCTGGTCGCGAAATGCGATCATCTCATTGAATTTGTAGGTGGTGTCAATATGCAGCAGTGGAAAAGGAATTTTTCCAGGATAAAAAGCTTTTTGAGCCAGCCGCAGCATGACAGAGGAATCTTTCCCGACTGAGTAAAGCATTGCTGGGTTGGCGAACTCCGAGGCAACTTCACGCAATATATGGATACCTTCTGCTTCTAAGACATCGAGATGAGAGAGCGTGTATTGCGCACGAAGAATCGGCTGCGTGATTTGCTGTCCTTGCACTCGGCACATCCCAACAGTAGTCCCCTAAAAAGGGGCGGATGTGGATTCTAGTCTGAGCATGATAACTGGAGTAAGCAAGATTCCAGTTCTGTCCAATAATGATCCAAACGGTCCTGTTTGCCTTGGGTCGGAGTTAGCGCACGCCGGATACAATGTCTCGGAGCTACAGGAAAGCACGTTAATGGACACTTCCAGCGCCGCCGCCCAACAAAAACCAGATTCTCGCGAGCGCACCATTGCTGTCGACTTTGATGGTGTCCTCGCCAATTATGACGGTTGGAAAGGTGCGGATGTTCTGGGAGAACCGCGTGCTGATGTCGTCATCGCACTGAGGATCTTACGCGGTGAGGGATGGAAAATATTGATCCATACTACTCGCGCCGAACAACACATCACAGACTACCTTGTAAGACATGAGATTCCTTATGACGAGATCAACCGCAACTCCTCTTACAGCAACGAGGGCGGCAAGCCGGTTGCCACGATTTATTGGGATGACCGAGCGCTTTGTTACTCCGGCAATGCTCTTGAGGATTTACAGGAAATTCGATCATTCAGAACCTGGAACGGCCGAGCCTGACCTTGCTTAAGACCTGTCGCGAAAGGACAAAAGAGCCGCGGCTTTTGCTCGGAGATGGATACCTTTCCGTTGCCTCTCTCCCTTGGAGCTTTTATGCTTCCCTTAACCGGAAACATCTTAGGAGGCCCCTGACTGTTGCGCCGACGATTGAATGCATACCTTACCCGAAGCGCGATGGCCGCCGCCATCGCATTCCATCTCTGGGGCGGTGGTGCCGGGTGCATGAGTGCACAAACCCTTACAGTAGCTCCTGATCATATATTGCTTGACGAATTGGCCACGATCCGAGCGACAGAGCTGCGGCCTGGCGAGCATGTAACTATTGAAGCGGAACTGACAGACGGCGAGGGACAGAAATGGGCTTCGGAGGCCGAATTTGTTGCCGATACCGCGGGAACAGTCGACGTTTCACAACAGGCTCCGGTGGCAGGCTCATACAAGCGCGAGGTTGCTGCCATGGGCTTAATATGGTCCATGTCCCCGCGGGACAAACATGTGGCCGCATATGAGGCGCCATCGGATCTCAGCGCGCAAAGCATAGAACTTCGATTAGCGCTGAACGGACAGACCGTATCAACTGCCCGCCTTTCACAGACACCGCTCTCCGATGATATTCATCGTGTAACTGTTCATGGTGAACTCCACGGAATACTCTTTCTGCCTGGCAGCAACGAACCTCATCCCGGGGTGCTCGTCCTGGGAGGTTCGGAGGGTGGAATACCGCTTCGGAAGGCAGCGTGGCTGGCTTCACGTGGATACGCGGCGTTTGCCTTAGCTTACTTCCGGTACGAAAATCTCCCATCGAATCTGGAATCAATTCCGCTGGAATACTTCGGGCAGGCGTTGGAGTGGATGATCGAGAGATCCGACATCATGCCAGGCGGAATTGCTGTAGTGGGGACGTCACGGGGTGCCGAACTTGCACTTCAACTGGGATCAATGTTTCCACAGGTCAGGACGGTGGTGGCCTACTCGCCGGCAAACAGCCTTCATCCGGCCTGTTGTGGCGGCGCACTCAGTGTTCCGTATGCATGGACATGGAGAGGGCGGCCGCTTTATTTCTCGCCGCGGGGAGCCCGGCCGGGCACGGAAGCAATGACGAAAGCGGCCATACACGTCGAGCGAATCCGCGGCCCGATACTTTTGATATCCGGCGACAAGGACGGTGTTTGGCCCTCCACGAAGATGGCGGACGCAGTCGTGGAGCGCCTGAAGCAGGCGAAGTTTCCTTATACTTTCGTACATCTCAAGTACCATGACGCCGGACACCGGGTGGGCAGGCCAGGAATAGAGCCGGCATGGCAATATAAAGTCAGGAACCCTGTTACCGGCAAAGTCGTTGATGTTGGCGGTACGGTATCCGGTAACGCGCACTCGTCGCTCGACGCCATGCCGAGGGTACTCGAATTCCTGCACCAGGCATTCTTATCGAACAGCCCCGTCTCGAAGCGGTAAATAGCCTTCCGCCTGAGTAAATGTGCCCCGTTGACCGAATTGGCTAAGTGGTTGAAAAGATTTGGCGTCCCCGACGGGATTTGAACCGCCGTGAAAAGCAGTGTACAGGGTGGATCAGTTAACAATAACAAGGCACCAGTCGCTCCCTAAGCCCTTTAAACATCTGTGAGGAACGCTAAGAAACATCTTTCGTTGTACCGTCCTTGTACCGCGAAAAATTGGAAGTCTTGGAGCAAACGGGCCTCACACAATGGCACCATTTTCGAACCTTTCGTGCGAGTGTGGACCAATTTCGGGAAGAAGTCTAAGAAAGCGTGAAACGAAGCTGACCTTTTTCGCCTTTTGAGACCTTTTAGCCTCCCGCCGAACATGACATATGGCGATTTCGTCGCAGCTGACCTTCTTCTTAGGACGTGGAAGCTGTTGAGAAGCTGGCTTCTACCCTGGCTAAAGTTGCCGGGGGGTGCTCGGCGTTTCTTTTCTTGGCTTGTAAGTTATTTAAAAATAATGGGATGGTGGTTGCGGGGGGTGGATTTGAACCACCGACCTTTGGGTTATGAGCCCAACGAGCTACCAGGCTGCTCCACCCCGCAACTCAAGACTAACAGGGCGTTTAGCGCTGGTCAAATGGGCCATTCGGCGCCGGCGTGCTCATTCCTCAACCTTGAAATGGCACTGCGCCGCAGATTTCTTCGCGGATCAACGCGGAACGTGAGCGCCTCCGCTGGCCCCTCGCGTGACTCGTGTGTTCCTACTTCGCTACATAAAAATCAGGAAATTCCTTCTTGAGATTCGCGACCTTGGGAGCATCGTTGAAAAATATGTAGGGTTCGTCCGGATGCTTGGCAGCGTAGTCCTGGTGATACGCTTCCGCGGGATAAAACGCTTTGAGCGCGACCACCTGGGTTGCAATGGGGCGGGAAAAGATCCTGGCCTTGTTCAATTGTGCGATGTACGCGTCGGCGATGCGCTGCTGCTGCGCGCTCGTGTAAGAGATCATCGACCGGTATTGCGTTCCTTCGTCCGGACCCTGCTGGTTGATTTCGGTCGGGTTGTGCGCCACGGAAAAGAAAATCTTCAGCAGGTCGCCGTAGGAGATTTCTGAAGGATCATAAACAACACGGACCGACTCAGCGTGGCCCGTGTTTCCTTCGCTCACCATCTCGTAATGCGCGGTGGAAGCCTCTCCGCCCGCGTAGCCGGCAGTGGCCGAAATAACGCCTTTCACGTGCTCGAAGACAGCCTGCACACCCCAGAAGCACCCGCCGGAGAAAACAGCGCTCTCCTGTCCTGGTGCTTTAGCCAGGTGCTCATCAACCGCGGGAGAAGGGAACGGATGAGCGTTGCCGGCCTGGGCCTGCCGGCACGCAATCATTGAAGCAAACGCGAGCACAGCAGCCAGCATTACCGTGCGATGCAAATGTTTCGAATACATGGCATCCTCCATTTCCAGAGGCTCTATTTCTTTACGAACTTCAGCGAAGCCGAGTTCATGCAGTAGCGCAAACCGGTTGGCCGCGGGCCGTCAGGGAAGACATGGCCCAGGTGCGCATCACAGCGCGGACAGGACACCGCGATTCTGTGCATTCCGTAGCTGTTGTCTTCGGTGACCTTCACGTTTTCCTCGGCGATCGGCGCCCAGAAGCTGGGCCAGCCTGTACCGGATTCGAATTTGGTATCGGCATCGAACAGCGCCGTTCCGCAGCAGGAGCAGCGAAAAATTCCTTTATCGTGCAGGTCCCAGTATTCCCCGGTAAAGGCGCGTTCCGTCCCGTCATGACGGGTGATCTCAAAGGCCTGCGGGGAGAGCTGCTGCTTCCACTCGTCGTCGGTTTTAACGACTTTGGGGAGAGTTGCAGTTTCCCGGCGCTCGCCTGAGTCGGAGAACTCCACAATGGTCACTTTTTCCGCTCTGGCGCCGGTGCCGGCATGGGTATCGGGTGCTTCGGTGTTTCTCATAACAAAAGTATAGTTCCTTCAAAATATGTACGCACGTGATGCCGGTTCGGATTGCCCCGATGGAGAGCGCGTTCGGCGGGTCGCTTCATGCGATTGTGAGCTGAACCGTTTTGTAGAATGTGAGCGATGAACGATAGCCTGGGAAGAGCATGCGAACTTGTGAAGAAGTCACGACGCGTGGTGGTGTTGACCGGCGCCGGGATTTCGACGGAATCGGGCATTCCGGATTTTCGCGGACCGCAGGGCGTTTGGACGCGCAATCCCAAAGCGGAAATGCTCTCCAATATCCGGTACTACGTGGCCGACCCCGAGGTACGCAAACTGGCATGGCAGGAGCGGCTCTCGCACGCGGCCTGGACGGCGAAGCCCAACGCCGGGCACATGGCGTTGGTCGAGCTGGAGAAGAATGGACGCCTGCACATGCTGGTCACCCAGAACATTGACGGCCTGCATCAACGAGCGGGAAACTCGCCAGAAAAAGTTGTGGAGGTGCATGGCACCATTCATGAGGCCATATGCCTGAACTGCGGCTGGCGCGGGCCCATGCAGGCCACCCTCGAGCGCGTGCGCGCCGGAGAAGAAGATCCGCCGTGCAAGAGCTGCGGAGGCATTCTCAAGAGCGCGACGATTTCGTTTGGCCAACCGTTGGTGCCGGAAGTGATTGACCGCGCGCTGCAAGCGGCTGAACAGGCCGACTTGGTGCTCGCTATCGGCACCAGCCTGAGCGTCTATCCGGTGGCCAATGCCGTGCCGCTGGCCAAGTCAGCAGGAGCGAGCGTGATCATTCTCAACGCGCAGCCTACTGCGATGGATCAACTGGCCGATGTAGCGTTGCGTGGAGCAATCGGGGAACTGCTACCCGAACTTTGCCAATAAAATCTGCGGGAACATTCTCCCTGATCTGCAGGTTTCATACCCGCCTGCTCTACAGCGCCAGAGCACAGCGCGCGGTCATTGCAAATCAGTTCTGGCCGCTTGCCGTCTTCATTTCTGTCGCGGGTTTGGCGTTCTTCACCCAGTGGTCAAACCAAGTCACCATCTCCCACAGTGTATCCTCAACAGATTCGCGCGCCAGATAGCCGTGCGCCTCATAAGGCAGTTGCACGTAACGCACCAGTCCGCCGTTACCCTTGATGGCCTCATACATGCGTTCGCTCTGGACGGGAAAAGTGCCGGAGTTGTCGTCGGCCATGCCGTGAATCAGCAAAATAGGCGATTTGATCTTGTCGGCCTCCATGAACGGCGAGACCTTGATGTACATCTGCGGCGCTTCCCACAGCGTACGCCGTTCACTCTGGAAGCCAAAAGGAGTAAGTGTGCGGTTGTAAGCGCCGCTGCGGGCCACTCCGGCGCGAAACAGATCAGAGTGGGCCAGAAGGTTCGCAGTCATGAACGCGCCATAGCTGTGGCCCCCCACGCCAACGCGATTGCGATCGGTCACGCCCATCTCGACGGCCTTGTCGATGGCTGCCTTCGCGCTCTCGACAATCTGTTCAACATAGGTATTGTTCATCGTCTCCGGATCTCCCACGATGGGCATGGTGGCATTGTCCAGAACGGCGTAGCCCTGCGTTACGAGAAAAAGCTGCGAGGGCCCATTGAGAACGGTGAAGTGGTAAGGCGATCCCGATACCTGACCGGCAGTGGCCGCGTCGTTGAACTCCAGGGGGTAGGCCCACACAATGGTCGGAAGGCGCTCGCCTTGTTTGTAGTCGCGCGGCAGGTAGAGCGTGAAGCTGAGCTGCACGCCATCCGCCCGCTTGTAGGTCACGAGCTGCTTGGTGATGCCGCGCAACTCGGGCTGCGGGTCAGGAAAGCGCGTAAGCTGCCTCGCTTCGCTGGCGGCATTCGCGGTGCGCAGAAAGTAGTTGGGCGGATCTGACGGGCTCTCATGGCGGGTGATGAATTTTGTTCCGTCCCCCGACGCTAGCGCGATCACCGACTCATACTGCTTGTCAGCGCAGTGAAACAGCCGCTCCGTCTTGCCGGTGGCCAGATCATAGCGATCGAGAAAAGGGAACTCGCCTTTGGGTGAAGCGCCGGAACCGGCCAGAAAGATTGAATCGCCCTGCTGCCACATGATGTGCCTGCCATTGGCCAGCGTGCGCTGCAGCGGCACACCGGGGTCATTGTAGCGATCGCGGATGGCGCGCTGCCAGATGAGACGGGGCTGCCCGCCGAGTTTGTTAAGGTCGATAAGGAAAGTGCGCAGCCAGCGGCGATTGCGGTCATAATCACGCACCAGGGCAATTCCATTCTCGCCCCATTCGAGGCCGCGCCCGCCACCGATGCCGAAAAAGCCCCCACCGAAGCCGGGCAAATAACGCTGCTCAAGTTTGACCAGTTCAACCGGCTGGGCTTTGAAGGGAGCGCTCAGCGTCATCAGGTGGTCGCGAAACGGAGCTTTGGTCTTGGGATCCCCTCCGTCCAGCGCCTCCGCCCACACGAGGGTGGCCGGCTGCTGCGGCGCCCATTCGTAGTCACGCGGGCCGGTGAGCACGCCCTCAATGGGCACGTGATCGGCAAGCGGCAAACTCGCCAGCTTGTACTCCAGATTGCCCTTCGCGTCCCAGACTTCCACCTCGCGGGGAAAGTCACTTTCCGGCACGATGTAAGAATAAGGATGGGCGATGCGGCTGACCAGAAAATGCCGGCCATCGGGCGATGGTTCCACCATCGCGAAGATCGCGCACTTGCCCACGCTGCTTGCGGTCGTCATGCTCGCCTTGAGCGGACCCATCTTGCTGCTGTGCAGGTGCACGAGCGTCAGCTGCGCGCGCGCGTAGTAGTCAAACAGCGCTTCATCGTGCGGGTCCTTGAGCAAGTCTTCGTAGGTGCGAACCGGCGCTTTCTTGCCGTCACTTTGCTGGACAATCGGGCCATCAGGCGAGATCGGAGGTTGAGGGACCTTGCCACGATTCGCAGGAATTGTTTGGACCAGCAGCGTGTGGCTGTCCGGCATCCACTGGATGGTCTCTCCCATGATCGCGTTGAGCTTGACGCCTTCAAGGCGCACAGCCGAGGCGCTCGCGCCGTTCCCAAGCCAGAGCTCGATTCCATCCACCGTAGTGTTGGTGAAAGCAAACTGCTTTCCATCCGGCGACCACACAGGCGAGCTCAGGTAAGCGTTGGCCGGCAGTCCCGTAACTTCGCGCGTCTTACCCGTCGCTACATCCACCAGGCTGAGCGACGTGAGCCGTGGAGGATGATGTCGTCCGTTCGTCGCTGGATTGATGCGCAGCCCGGCAATGCGGAGCATGGGTTGGGCCAGGTCAGTGATGGGAGGATACTGCAGCCGGTCGGCCACCAGAAGCCGATCAGAACCGGGGCTGACCAGAACGAGAGGAGTCGGCGGAGCGCTGAGAAGGTCGTGGATGGGTTCTGGAGCCTTGTGGTATTGACCATATACACAAGTGGCAAACAGCAGGGAAGTGAGCACACGCAGGATGCGATTCATGGCAGGCCTTTGGGAATCAATTTTGAAATGGAAAGTGTAAATCAGGCAGTCAAGTTGGCGTTTTCGACGTTCGAGACAGAGGCAACTGGGCACGAGTAGGCACGCGAATGTTAACCTATGCAGTCCAAAGGAGCTGCTGAAACGATGAACCTGTCCCGCCGCCGATTTCTTGAGAACGCTGGAATTGTCACCGCAGTTGCTGCCGCGCATCCGGGAGCGGTTTTCGCGCAGAGTGCACCGGAAGAGAAGTCGCTCCCTGCGCCGATCGCTCGCCTAAAGTCGCGCAAAGCCGAAGCACAGCCGATTACGCCTGCGGAACGCGAGCAGCGCCTGGAACGCGCGCGCCAGCTTATCGGCCAGAACAAGCTCGATGCCATCATGATGATTGGCGGCACGTCCTTGCTTTATTTCACAGGTATCCACTGGTGGTTGAGCGAGCGGTTGTTTGCCCTGATTCTGCCGGCTAAAGGAACTCCGTTCTATGTATGTCCGGCGTTCGAGAATGATCGCGCGCACGAGCAGATTGCCATGGGAATGGGTGAAAAGAACCCTGAGGTGCGCTTGTGGCAAGAGGACGAGAGCCCGTATCAGCGTGTGGCGGAGGGCCTGAAGGATCGCGGCATCACCACTGGCAAATTCGGCATGGAGGAAACCGTTCGTTTCGTTTACACGGACGGCGTGGCCAAAGCCGCACCGTCGCTTCAGATCGTGAGCGCCACACCCGTAACCGCAGGCTGCCGCATGATCAAGAGTGCGCATGAATTGCAACTGATGAAGCTGGCGAACGAAGTCACGCTGGCTGCTTACGAAGCGGCCTTTCTTTCCAGTCATGAAGGCATGACCCAGCACGACTTCGGCCGTTTGGTTGAGATGGCCCACGCGGAGCAGGGTTTTCAGGGCAGCGCCAGCATCAATGTGGGCGAGTACTCGGCGCTGCCGCACGGATCGGCTCAGCCGCAGGTATTGCGTGAAGGAACGATTTTGTTGATGGATGGCGGTTGCAAGGTGCAGGACTATGAATCCGATATCAGCCGCACCGTCGTTCTCGGAAACCCGAACAAAATCAGCGACAAAATGAAGAAGGTATTTGAAATCGTGCATCGCGCGCAATCAACCGCTCTGGCAGCAGCCAAGCCTGGCGTGCAGTGCCAGGCTGTCGATTCCGCCGCACGCAAAGTGATTACTGATGCGGGCTACGGCCCAGACTACAAGCACTTCACTCATCGTCTGGGACATGGAATCGGCATGGATGGGCACGAATGGCCGTATCTGGTACGGGGCAACACGCTGCCGCTACACCCGAATATGTGCTTCAGCGACGAGCCGGGAATCTACATTCGTGGCGAGTTCGGAGTTCGCCTGGAAGACGACATGCACATCACAGAAAACGGAGCGGAGCTGTTTACGCCGCAAAGTCCGAGCCTGGAAAATCCCTTTGGGAAAACTTAGAAATCGCCGTGATCGCGCGTAATCGGCTTTAGCGATCCCTTACGCGCGATCAGGCTGCGATTACGGCGATCTCAGCGATTATTTCAGCGCCGCAGCAATAAACCCGCTCACATCCTTCTTTAGCTCGCTCAGAGATTTGTCCTGGATGTACATCATGTGCCCAGCGGGGTAGAAGCCGAGGCTGATGCGCTTGTGTTCGTCAGCGTTGAGTCCCATATGATTGATGGTGTATTGAGTGCCGAAATATGGCGTGGCCAGATCAAAGTAGCCATTCGCAATAAACAGCTTCATGAATGGATTCTTGTCGAAAGCGTCTTTCAGGGACTCGGCAGTATCGGGGAAGCCGCCGCGCTGGACGCCCCAATCCCATTCGTTAAACCGGAAGCCTCCGCCCAGGATGTAATATTCGAGATCTGATTTATAGCCGAGTTCGGTGCGAACGTACTGGTTGAACATTGCTGTGTATGGCGGGCGGATGGCGCTCATGCTGGGGTCAGAGTTCGGAAAGCTGGTGCCCCCGGCCGCCGGGCCGTCTTCATTCTCGCGGGTGTCGCCGGTGAAGCGGCCGTCAAGCCGCCCGACAAGCTTCCTCTGATCACGCAAAAGCTCTGTGGTGAACTCCGATTCGGTGATGCGCAGATTATGCTGCTCAATGAACTGTTTACTCAATCCGGTGTAGCGAACCAGATGATCAACTACGTCGGTCCGCTCTTGCGCCGTAAGCCGGTCGCCCTTTGCCAGCGCATCATTGTAGGGGCCAATGGCCCAGGCTTCCACCTCACCATGCAGCTTGTCGAGGCTTGGAAACTCCGTCCCAAGTTTCTTGTGATACCAGGCAATATCGGCGTAAGAAGGCAGGAACAGCACATAGGGCAAGTCGTTGCCGACCGTGAAATCAGTCGTCTGGAAATTCATAATACTGGAAATCAACATGATGCCGTTGAACGCAACGCCATGTTCAAACAAGTATCCGGAGAGACCAGCCGCCCGCGTGGTTCCATAGCTCTCGCCAACCATGAACAGCGGTGATGCCCAGCGATCATAGTGGGTGAGATAGAGCCGGATGAATTCGCCCACGGATTCGATGTCGCCTCGGAGGCCGATAAATTTCTTAGTCTGGTCGCGCTTAACAGCGCGGCTATAGCCAGTGCCCACGGGATCAATGAAAACGAGATCGGTCTGATCGAGCCAGGTGTATTCGTTGTCGACAAGCTGGTATGGAGGTGCGGGCATCATGCCTTCGGGCTGCATGCGCACGCGCTTGGGACCGATGGCGCCAAGGTGCAGCCATACGGAAGCTGATCCTGGTCCGCCGTTAAAAGAGAAGGTCAGCGGGCGCTTTTCCGGGGATTGGCCATCCAGAGTGTAGGCAATGTAAAAAATATGGGCTTGCACTTCGCCGTTGTCGACATTTTTCAGCGGCATCATGCCGGCGGTGGCGGTGTAGCGCAGTGTCTTTCCGCCAACATGCATTTCGTGATGCGTCACGACCGGTAGCTGTTCCGGAACCTCATGCTTTGGCTCCGCCGGAGGAGCCGTGGGCTTTGCGCCCGCCTGGCTGGCGGAAGGAGATGGACTGGGCGCAGCAGCGGGGCGGTTCCGCTGTGCCTTTGCTGATGGGGAGGTTAGGAGCAGAAGAGCGATAGTACAGGAAGACACCAACAGGGCGCGACGAAGCATCATGATCGACTCCGGAGATTCAGGCGTGGGTTAAAAAACAGGTGAGTGTAGCTGGGCAGACGAAGAAAGGCAAATCAGTGGCGTAAATGCTGATTGGGAGGAGGACCTGTATTCGGCTGCGTGCCGGCGTGTCTCTCAATTGAAAATACCAGCAGAAAAAGAAGAATCAGAATTGCCAGATGAGCAGCGCAAAGCGGCCGGCCGAGTTTCGGGTTCGGGATCGAGGCACGAAGGCGGTTAGATGCCGGGGATGAGCAAGGTATCTGGGTTCGCGGCATGCCAAGCCCGAACTGATGAATGATATCTTAGCTTCTTTGGAGATGGGTATTCATGCGTAAAACATTGATGAGGCTCTCCCTGTTCACCGCAACTGCGTTGAGTTTTGGCTCGATGAGAATCTACGCGCAACAGCCCGCTGCGCCGTCCCACGCCCCGCTAACGATGACATTGCAGGACGCTCTCAAGCGAGCGCGAGCGAACAGCGTGACGCTCCAGGCAGCCTTGACGGAGCAGGGCATCGCCAGCGAAAACAAAGTCCAGGCCCGCGCGGCGCTGCTGCCGAAAGTGAACTACAACAACGAGTTTATTTACACGCAGCCCGCCGAGGCGCCCACGGGATCAGCCAATCCGGGAGCAGCAGCCAGCGGCCAGGTCCCGCGTTTCATCGCCAACAACGCTGTGCATGAATACCTGAGCGAGGGTGTGGCGGAGGAACAGCTTGGCTTTGTGCAATATGCCGATTATCGCCGGGCGCGCGCACTTGAGGCAGTGGCACGGGCGAAGGCGGAGATTGCTGCGCGCGGGCTGGTGCTAACTGTTGTCCAGAATTACTACGGTTTGATTGCGGCGCAGCGCAAGTATGCCACTGTGCAACTTGCGGCTACGGAGGCGCAACGTTTCCTGGAACTGAGCCGAAAGCTCGAAAACGGAGGCGAGGTGGCGCACTCGGACGAGATCAAGGCGCAGATCCAGTTCAATGATCGCCAGCGCGATCTGCGCGAGGCCGACCTTGCGATGGAAAAAGCGCGGCTCGACCTCGCCGTGCTGCTGTTTCCCAACTTCAATGAGAACTTCACCGTTGTAGATGACTCCGAGATGGCACCCGCATTGGAGAACTTTGACGAGTTTGCTCACCTCGCGGAGACGCGGAACGCCGACGTTCGAGCTTCTACAGCAGCCCTGGAAGCGTCGCGCTTTGAGCTTTCTTCGGCACGAGCGGGATATTTCCCGTCACTGACTCTCGATTATTTTTATGGCATTGATGCTCCGCAGTTTGCCGTGCATGCGCCGGAGGGCACACGCAACCTGGGCTATGCCGCCTCAGCGACATTGAATATCCCCATCTGGAACTGGGGCGCCACGCGCAGCAAAGTGATTCAGGCTGATCTCCAGCGCAAACAGGCGCAGCGAGAGCTCTCATTGGCGCAACGCAAACTTCTGGCGGACATGCGTACTTTATATAACGAAGCGGCGGCGGCGCATGATGAACTTGAGCTGCTTAAGAATTCTGCGGAACTGGCCAGCGAAAGCCTGCGCTTGACCACGCTCCGCTATCAGGGAGGGGAAGCTACGGTGCTGGAAGTGGTAGATGCGCAAAATACCCTCACACAGGCACGCAACGCCTATAGCGATGGGGTGGTTCGCTACCGCACGACTCTGGCCAACCTGCAAACCCTAACAGGTACAATGTGATTAGCTCTATGGCCCCATCCAGCCTGAAGAAGGCAGCATGGCTCGCAGCCTGTCTTCTCCCTGCGCTCCTCCTATTTGCCGCAGGTTGCGGCGATTCGGAGAAAGCCGTTACGCCTGAAGTTTCCGTGCAGGCTGTGGCCGCGCATACAGAGAACATTTCGCGCTTGGTGAATACAGAAGCCATCATCTTTCCCATTGCACAGGCGCTTATCACGCCTAAAGTCAGCTCTCCGGTGAAAAAGTTTTACGTCATGCGCGGCCAGAAGGTGAGGAAAGGGCAGTTGCTTGCTGAACTCGAGAACCGCGATTTGAGCGCGGCCGCTCTCGACAACAAGGGCGCTTACGAGCAGGCGCAGGCCGCCTACTCCAGCAGCGTGAATGCGACTCTTCCGGAAGAGATCCAGAAATCAGAGCTCGACGTGCAGACGAGCAAGCAGGAACTGGATGCGGCGCAGAAGCTATATGCGAGCCGGCAAGACTTGTTTAAGCAGGGCGCGCTGCCGCGTAAGGACCTGGACGCCGCCGCTGTGCAACTGGCGCAAGCAAAGACGGCATACGACACGGCGAAAAAGCACATGGACTCCCTCAATGCTGTCGGCAAGCAGGCGGCGCTCCAGTCCGCCGGCGGACAGCTTACATCGGCCAAAGGCAAGCTGATGGCCTCCGAGGCGCAATTGGGCTATACCCAGATTCGCAGCCCAATCGACGGCGTGGTTACGGATCGCCCGCTGTATCCGGGGGAGATGGCGTCAACGTCAGCGCCGCTGATTACGGTCATGAATACTTCGCAGGTGATTGCGAAGGCGCACGTGCCGGAATCCGATGCCATGTTGCTGCGCAAAGGCGATACTGCGACCATCGCCGCTTCCGGACTGGAGAAACCCCTGACAGGCGCTGTGAGCCTTGTAAGTCCGGCGCTCGATCCCAACAGCACAACCGTGGAGATCTGGGTGCAGGCGGCAAATCCGCAGCAACAGCTTAGGCCCGGGATGGCGGTACAGCTTGGCATCACAGCAAAGACTGCATCCAACGCAGTCGTGATTCCCAGCAGCGCGCTGCTCAATGCCAGCAGCGATGCCGCTCAGGTGATGGTGGTGGACACCCAAAACATGGCGCACAGCCGCGACGTGAAGCTCGGGATACAAACTCCGCAGGAGACACAGATTCTCGATGGCCTGAAGCCAGGCGAGCAGGTGATCACTGCGGGAGCTTACGGCCTTCCGGACAAGACGAAGGTGAAAATCGAAACGCCTGCACCCCCAGCGGAGAACAAGCCGTCAGCCGGTGACAAGGCCGGAAACGACGACAAAGACTGAGCATGGCTGACGAACCAAAGATCGTCAACGGCGTTTCTACGGGCGTGCAGAAACCCCGCTATTGGTTCGCGCAAAACTCCAAATCAGTTATCTTTCTGATCATGGTGATTGCGCTGGTCGGCGCCTATCTGGCATTCACCATTCCTGTCTCGGTTTTCCCCAGCACGGATTTCCCGCGCATCGTAGTCGGTATCGAAAATGGTGTGATGCCAATTGACCAGATGCTGGTCACGGTGACGCGTCCTGTGGAGCAGGCCGTGAACAGCGTGCCCGGACTGCAATCGGTGCGCTCGATCACCAGTCGCGGTTCGGCCGAAGTGGATCTTTTCTTTAATTGGAACGTGGATATGTTCCAGACGCTGCAGTTGGTCGATTCGGCGCTGGCGCGCATTGAAACCGAACTGCCGCCGGGGACCAAGATCGACACGCACCGGCTCACCTTCGCTTCCTTTCCTATTCTCGGCTACAGCCTGACGGGGGACAACGTGCCGCAAACCCAGCTCTGGGAGATGGCGACGTATGACATTGCTCCGCGCCTGAACCGTCTGGGTGGAGTGGCCACCGTTGTAGTCCAGGGCGGCCAAGTGCCCGAATTCCAGATCACACCCGATCCGGCGAAGCTGCTGGCTACGTCAATCACTGTCACAGATATTTTGAATGCTGTGCAGGCGACGAACGTGATTGATTCTCCCGGGCTGTTCGAGCGCAATCACCAGCTTGTGCTCGGGCTGGTTACAGGTCAGGTGCACACTCCGGAAGAGCTGGCGCGGGTGGTTATTAAGAGCACGCAAGCGGGCATTCCCGTCAGGATCGGTGATATCGGAACAGTTGCGCGTTCCATCCGGCCGGTTTACACCATCGTGCGCGCTGAAGGAAACCCGGCCGTGTTGATGAATATAAGTCGGCAGCCCAACAGCAATACAGTGGAGGTTGCCAGAGAAGTCAACGCGGAGGTGGAGAGCATCCGCAAATCACTCCCGCCGGGAATTCACCTGACCAGCTTCTACGATCAGTCCGGCATCGTGCGTGATTCCATCAAGAGCGTTCGAGACGCGATTCTGATCGGGCTGGTGCTTTCTTCACTGGTGCTGATCATCTTCTTGCGCGACTGGGGTACATCGCTGGTCGCAGGTCTGGTAATTCCAGTGACCATCCTGGTCACTTTTATTGTTCTCAAGCTGATGGGGCAGACCTTCAACCTGATGACGCTGGGAGGCCTCGCGGCGGCGGTGGGACTGGTGATTGACGACGCAATCGTCGTGGTAGAAAACGTCGTTTTGCACCGCGATGCGGGCGAAGGCAGGTTGGAGGCGATTCACAGCGCATTATCGGAGATTACAGTTCCTCTGATTGGTTCCACGCTCACGCCGATCGTGGTTTTCCTTCCGCTCATCTCGATTACCGGCGTGACCGGAACTTTCTTCCGCGCCTTGGCTGTGACCATGAGCGCCGCTTTGCTCACTTCTCTTGTGCTGGCGCTGAGCTGGACGCCCACGCTGAGCCAGTTTTTTATTCGCCGCAAAAAGCCAGCGGTTGAGGCAATTGAGCCCCTCTCAGCAGCTGAGTCACTCGATATCGATCAGGAGATGCGACGTCTCATGGCCGCCGAGGAAGCATCAATGCAGGGTTTCTTCGGCCGTGTGATCGCCTTTTATGAGCGTTGGCTGCGGCGTGCTTTGGAACATCCGCGGTGGCTCGCTGCGGGATGCGGCCTGCTGGTGGTGATTGCTGGCGCTGCTTATTTCGGCCTGGAGACGGGCTTGTTACCTGAGATGGACGAGGGCGGCTTCGTCGTGGACTACCTCACGCCACCGGGAACGTCCCTTCAGGAAACGGACAGGATCGTTTCGCACATTGAAAAAATCCTCCATGACATTCCCGAGGTGGAGAGCACATCGCGCCGCACCGGGTTGCAGCTTGGACTCGCCGCCGTCACCGAAGCCAACAATGGTGATATCTCGGTAAAACTCAAGTCTGATCGAAGCCGAGGCGTGGAGGAGATCATCGCCGAAGTCCGTTCGAGCATTGCCAAACAAGAGCCTGCCGCTGACATTGAGATCACGCAGGTGCTGCAGGACATGATCGGCGATCTGACCAGCGCACCCGAACCAGTTGTGATCAAGCTCTTCTCGAATGATGGCAAGCTACTGGAACAAGCGGCGCCGCGCGTGGCGGATGCCATTTCAAAAATTTCCGGTGTAGTCGATCTCAAAGACGGCATTGAAGATTCCATCAGTGGCCCGGCAACCACATTCAATGTAAAGCCGACTGTTGCCGCCAAATCAGGGTTTACCACAGAGGAAGTCTCCACGGACGCACAGGCCATCCTCCAGGGCGTACCCGCCGCTGCGCCTCTGGTGGCAAACCAGCGGGCGTACACTATTCGGGTCCGCTTTCCCGAGCAGGACCGGGCCTCACTGGAAGCAATGAGCAACACTTTGCTCACTAGCGCGTCAGGCCACACCGCCACGTTGGGCGCTCTCGCCGATATAACGGAAGATCCCGGTCAGACGGAGATTCGTCGTGAAAATTTGCAGCGCGATGTGGAGGTTACGGCGCGGCTTGAAGGAGTGGGACTGGGCGGCGGAATAGCCAGGGTGAAGCAAGCAGTGGCAAATCTGCATCTGCCTTCGTCGATACGCGTGGAATATGGAGGAACGTACCAGGAGCAGCAAAAATCATTTCATGACCTGGTGATCGTTCTGGTGCTTGCGATTATTCTGGTATTTACCGTACTTTTGTTCGAGTTTCGGAGCTTCTCCGCACCCACGGCCATTCTTTCCTCCGCTTTGCTTTCCACTTCCGGTGTTTTCCTGGCCCTGCTGATTACGAATACAACTTTTAATGTGGCCTCGTTCATGGGAGTCATCATGGTAGTAGGAATCGTCGCGAAAAATGGGATTCTTCTGCTCGATGCGCATCAGAAGTTCGAGCACGCCGGGTTCGCGCGCGAGGAAGCCATGCTGCAGGCCGGCCGACGGCGCCTGCGCCCAATTGTGATGACAGCTCTGGCTTCCGTGGCAGGCATGCTGCCGCTGGCCTTTGCGCTAGGCGCGGGCTCGCAGATGCTGCAGCCGCTGGCGATTGCGGTGATCGGCGGCATTCTTATATCCATGGTTCTTTCACTCATCGTGACACCCGCAGTCTTCTTTTATCTGGGGAAACACTGATCGCCGAGTAGGTCTTTACCGCCGCGGGTGTTCCAGCGTATCTGGAATGCGCGCCGTCACCTTTGGCGCGCGCAGTACTCAAAGGTGTAGGATGATGGATGGGCATGGCTTCTTTCATTAGCTACTTTAATCACAAAATAAGCGGATTGTTATTGATTCTTAAAGTAGTTGGCGGGTATATTCCGGGTTGAGTATGCGACGGTTCTGCTCCATTCTGGCGCTGATAGCAATCATGTGCCCGAGCGCTTTGCCTCTTTGGGCGAGCACATCGGAGGCGCATAGCGGCATGACCTGTCACCGAGCGCCGCTGCAAGCGCCTGGAGCTTCGCCGGCTCAATCTCCTCATCATTGCCACGACATGGATGCCATGATGGCACAGGATCGCGATGCCGGGCCCGTGGTAGCCGGCTACAGCGACTCAGACAAATGTCCCATGAATTGCTGCGTGCAGGCTGTGCCGCCGACGGTGGCTGCCCTTCCCGCAGCCTCCTTCGCCCCGCAGTTGCATGTGATTAGAGCGAGCATACATGCATCTGCTGTTACGTTCAGCAGCACCGGATTTTCCTCCCACACAGATCGCGGTCCTCCAACCCTGTAATCCCTCTGGGGTGGAATGCATTTAGCGTTCCCGCTACCGATCCCCGTCAGCTTGGATATCAGGAGTTTGCGTTTACGCGCAACCGCAGCGTACACGCGATTGAGTTCCATCTGAAGCCACACTGACGGACCGACCGATCGAAGAATAGCCCACGGTTGGACCATGCAGGGAGAAGAGAATGTCGAAGCAGCTGTTGCGAATTCTTTGTTTTGTTTTTCTACTCGCGGGATGGCAGGTTTACGCCTCAGTGTTCGGAACGATCACGGCCATTGTGCATGATCCCGAGCATCGCCCGATCAAAGGGGCGCAGGTTGTCATCCAAAGCGCCACGTCATCTTTCAGCCAGACGGCGACAACAAATGATGAAGGCCTGGTCACCGTAATGAAGCTGCCACTGGGCGAGTACACGGTCACCGTCAACTCCTCCGGCTTTAGCACTGAGCAGCAAGCGGCGGTTGTCACTGCCGACACAGTGCAGGAACTGCATTTTGCCTTGCAAGTGGCGGCGCGGCAGGAAAGCGTGGAGGTCACGGCGGAGCCGCAGATCGTAAATCCATCCTCATCCACGCCGGAGAGCATAGTGAGCCGAAATGAAATTGCGCGCGCTCCCGGCGCGGACCGCACCAATTCGCTTTCGATGATCACGGACTTTGTTCCTGGGGCCACCGTGGTGCATGACCAGCTCCATGTCCGCGGAGGACACCAGGTCACATGGGCCATCGACGGCATTCCGGTGCCCAATACGAACATCGCCACGAACGTCGGTCCGCAGTTTGATCCCAAAGACATCGATAACGTTGAGGTGGAGCGGGGCAGTTTCTCAGCAGGGTCAGGCGACCGCACGTATGGCGTTTTTAATGTTTCCACCCGTACCGGTTTTGAGCGCAGCCGCCAGGGCGAACTGGTCACCAGCTATGGAAATTTCAACAGCACTGACGATCAGATCAGCTTTGGCGATCACAGCGAGCGAACCGCCTATTACTTCAGCCTGAATGGCAATCGCACGGACCATGCGCTGGAAACGCCTACCACAGAGAACCTGCACAACCAGGGCGCGGGCGGAGGAGCCTTCACATCCTTAATCTTCAACGCCACGCCGAACGATCAGTTCCGGTTTGTGGGCTCGGCGCGTACAGATTTCTTCCAGGTACCCAATGATCCGGACCAGCAACTCACCGGAATCAGGGACAGGGACCGGGAGCAGGACGTTTTCGGCAACTTTTCCTGGGTGCACACGATCGGCTCGGGCATTCTGTTCACGCTGGCGCCTTCGTACCACTTCAATCGTGCGGCTTTTGAAGGCCTTGGCGACGAAGCCGACCGCGTGGTCACGACGGACAACCGCCTCTCTTCCTACGTTGGTGGCCAGGCTTCCCTGAGCGTCGTGAAGGGAAGGCACAACGCCCAATTCGGAGCTTACGGCTTTGCTCAGCATGACAACACATTCGTTCATCTGATTGGCACGACTGTAGATGACAGCACCAAACCGCCCACGCCCATTTCCGTCGATATTCCCACTCGCGAGAAGGTCAATGGAGACCTGGAGGCGCTGTGGTTGCAGGACCAGTTCAAAGCCGCATCATGGCTCAGCTTGAATGCCGGCATTCGCGTTACGCGATTTGCCGGCCTCGTGACGGAAACTGTAGGCAGCCCGCGCCTCGGGGCCGCCATTGAGCTGCCCCGGCTGCATTGGGTTCTGCGCGGCGCTTATAGCCGGTATTATCAGGCCCCGCCGCTGGACACCATTTCGCCAGTAATCTTTAATGCACTTGATCCCGCGTCAGGATTTCTGCCGTTGCGCGGCGAACGCGATGAACAGCATGAAATTGGATTGACCATCCCATTCCGCAACTGGGCATTTGACTTCGATCAGTTCCGCACCGGCGCGCATAACTTCTTCGATCATGATGCCATTGGGAATTCAAACCTTTTCATTCCCCTCACGATCGAAAGCGTTCGCATCGTGGGCTATGAAGCCACGGTGCGCTCGCCGCGGCTGTTCAAGACACTCGATCTTCACCTCGCCTACTCGCGCCAATCCATTGAAGGCTCAGGCGCCGTCACCGGCGGTTTGACCGATTTCAGCCCGCCCGAGGAGGGTTTCTTTTTTCTGGACCACGACCAGCGGCACACGCTGAGCACCGGGTTCACAGCCACCTTGCCGGCTCATACATGGTTTTCCGGCAACTTAGGTTTCGGATCGGGGTTCCTGAATGGTGATGGTCCGGGCCATCTTCCCGCCTACGCGACAGTGGACGTTGCGCTGGGTAAATCGTTTGGGGAAAACTGGTCAGCCAAGATTACCGCGACCAATCTGACCGATAAGAGATATTTTATTGATCTCAGCAACTCGTTCGGCGGCTCGCATGTGAGCGATCCCCGCATGGTCGCACTGCAGGTCCGCTACAAGTTTCATTACTAAAAGGGAGCGCCATGAATCTTAATCGTATTTCAGTGTTTGCTCTGCTTGTGCTCGCGGCCACCGTAGCTCTGGCCGGAGATAAAAACCCGGTGGTCGGCGGCAAGGAAATGCTGCCGACCAACAACATCCTGCAGAACCTGTCGCTTTCGGCCGATCACAGCACGCTCGTGAAGGCCATCAAAGCTGCAGGTTTGGAGAAGATGCTGGAAGGACCCGGTCCAATCACCATTTTTGCGCCGACCAACCAGGCGTTTGCTGAAATGCCGGAAGGCCTCTTTGACAAGCTGATGAAGCCGGAAAACAAGGAAGAGTTGAAGAAGGTACTGCTCTACAACATGCTGTCGGGCGCCTGGAGCACCGACGAGCTCAAGAAAAAGATCCAAGCCAGCAAAAATGGAGTCGCAGAAGTGACCACCATGGAAGGCGACAAGCTCAAGGTTGCGGACCACAATCACATGCACCTGATGATCCGCAGCGAGGATGATGATATGGGCATGTTCCACATATGGGACATCCGCTCATCCAACGGCCTTATTCATGTTGTTGACAACGTGATGCAATTAAAGGAACTGGATCAATAGTGATTTCATTTCGTCCGCTGGACTAGAAAATGCGCTAGTTCCTTGAGCGTGTCTGCCCGGTCCAGAAATGAGCCGAGCGCGTTGCACCCGGTGACGACCAGCGCATCTGCGCGGCGTAAAGACTCTTCAATCCCGAAAAGCGCGGGATAAGTGGCTTTTTCTGATGCGGTGTCTTTCCCCGCCGTCTTGCCCAGTTGCTCAGACGATTGTGTAACGTCAAGAACGTCATCCACAATCTGGAATGCCAGCCCGATCGCACGCCCGAAATCGCGCAGCCGCTGCACCTCGGGCATGCTCGCCCCCGCATAGATGGCTCCGCTGACGAGGCTGGCGGTGATGAGCGCGCCGGTCTTGGAACGATGAATGTATTCCAGCGTTTGCGCGTCGGGGCGCTGGCGCTCGGCTTCAAGGTCCTTCACCTGCCCGCCAATCATGCCGTCCACAGTTCCGGTGGCACGGGCGATCTCTTCAACGATCCTGATCCGAGACTCCGGAGGACTTTTGAGCTTGGCCAGAACTTCATAGGCGAGCGTTTGCAGCGCATCGCCGGCCAGGATGGCGATGGCTTCGCCGTACACAACATGGCAGGTGGGCTTGCCGCGACGAAGATCATCATTGTCGAGAGCGGGAAGATCGTCGTGGATCAGCGAGTACGTGTGCAGCATTTCCAGCGCGCAGCCAAGTTCCTGCACGCCTTCGGGAAGACTGCCGGAAATCATGCGTGCGGCTTCCATGCAGAGGATGGGACGCAAACGCTTGCCTCCGGCGAAGACGCTGTGACGCATGGCCTGATGGATGGACTCAGGACGCTGCGTGGGTGCAGGCAACAGTTTTTCCAGGGCCTGATCTATCGCCTGTTGGCCCTGTTGAAGAACTTCTGTGAGCATGAAGGATGAGTATAGCTTTCATCCGGTGATCGGGTCATCTGGTGGATCGGGTGATCCGAGATCGGGAGATCGGGTATAAGGGCGAGGCCGCCTTGCGCGCCGAGCCCGCTGCAGCAGGAGCATGACGTCCTGCGGTTCGAAACAGCACCCGAGCGGTTTGGAGCGAAGCGACAGAAACAAAGGACCGCCCTAACGGGCGGCCCTCTTTGCTGACGGGAGGAGCTATGGGCAACTCTTGCTTAGGCGGCGTGTGCGTGCGAGATTGGCCGGGTTTGCGTTGCAGCCAGCACAATTGCACGAACATCGCTGTTGTAACAGCAATCAGCGGCCCCGGCGGACAGCGCCTGGGTCCACATCTTTTCGTCTGCTAATCGGTGAGTGCACACAATTGTCGTCGCCGGGAATTCACGGGTTAGCTGGTGGACTTGGTCTACGCTGGCAAGTTCCAGGTCCACGATGGCCACATCTGCCCGATGTCTCGGGATGGCGTGGCGCAAATCATCAACACCGCCGACCAGGTTTACACTCC
The DNA here is from genome assembly GCA_035553195.1 of Candidatus Acidiferrales bacterium. Lineage (GTDB taxonomy): Bacteria > Acidobacteriota > Terriglobia > Terriglobales > Acidobacteriaceae > Angelobacter. The sequence goes on along the minus strand of DATNDP010000225.1, from coordinate 18,276 downwards.
GAAAATGGTTGTACAGGGACTTAGCGAGAGACTCACCCGTTTTGCCGTTGCTTTGGGCGACAACTACACTGAGCGGCTTCATACAACACATCCTTGATTTGCTGGAGGCGTTTCCGCCGGACTCGCAACCAACTGCAGAGCATCCTGCAGGAGCTAAAAAAGACATTTATCGTTTCGCCGTGATGGACGCCCGTTCCGCCCCGGGCTCATACGGCTCTGCCTGGAGTTTCCCATTCTGTTTGAGCAGTATTTCGACCCTGCCTTCAGCCTCCTCCAGTTCTTTACGGCAGGACGAGGAGAGCTGGGTTCCTTCTTCAAAAAGCTTCAGCGCCTGTTCCAGTGAGACATTTCCCGTCTCCAGCTCGTCAACGATTTTTTCCAGTCGTTGCAGACACTCTTCAAATTTAGGCACTGAGCCGAAACTCCATAGGCACATTCTAGCGCCCTTGAGAGATGCCGATCAAAAAAGTTTTAGGAATTTAGGACAATAGGTGAGTGCGCCAAAATGAGCCACGGGTAATTCGAGGTTTCTGAACGACGATTCAGTTTCGACACAAACAAAGATGGTGGCGCACAAATGTGTGATTGGGACGAGTGGCACAGCCGCCCCCGGCTGTGCGAGGGGAAAGCGGATACAGAAAAGTCACTCTTCCCATCGAGCGGGTGTATATGACTAAACAAGCGAAAGCCTCCAAATTCCGTGGCACTTGTGAGGCAATGCGGAGCAGACCCTCGCCCGTACGGTTTGAACATCGGTGAGGTCATCCATTCTGGTGTTGCGCGGGTTCAGAATTCATCGCGGAAGAGCATTTGATCACCCTCAGGTAGTTTGGAATGTGCAAGCGCACAGCCGAGGGCGGCTGTGCTACACCGTCGCTCTATAACACCGTCCCTTCCATAGGCGAGTGGCGGCTCGAATCTCTGAGTCGCGCGGGGTACAGATTCTCTACGGAGCGAAACGGCTGTAAAGGCAAAGATTTTCTGTCGATCCGCCTTTTCCACTTATCCCACCGCAGTGGCTGTGCCCGCGATACCGTCGAGGACTTCGATTGCAGATGAATACCGCCCTAGCGGGGCCGCAACTTGCGCACCCTGCACAAGGCCGCGCACCTGTCGCAGCATCTCGCGCGCAATCTGGATCCCTTCGGCACGCGCGGCTTCAGCATTGGGGGCTTTGGCCATGCGCTCCAAAATGGAGTCTGGTACGGAGACGCGCAGCTCGTTTTTCATGAACTCGGCGTTGCGTACGCTGGTCAGCGGCCAGATTCCGGCCAGCACCGGGATGCGGTGATGTTCAATGCGGCGGAGGAACTGCTCGAGCAGGCGGACGTCGAAGACCGGCTGCGTAACGGCGTACTCCGCGCCGGCTTCCACTTTGTATTCAAAGCGCCGCACCTCTTCGTCAATGTTCACAATCCCAGGATTCGCGCCCACGCCGATCACAAATTTTGTGCCCGTACCAATAGGATTGCCGCCGAGATCAAGCCCGAAGTTCAAATTGTGGACGATGTTCACCAGCCCGATCGCGTCCACGTCGAACACCGCCGTAGCGTCTGGATAGTTGCCCATCTTGGGCGGATCGCCGGTGATGCAGATCAGGTTGTGCATGCCCATGGTGTAGCAGCCCAGCAGCTCAGACTGCATGCTCAGGACGTTGCGGTCGCGGCATGTGAAATGGAGCACCGTCTCGATACCCGCTTGTTGCTGGACCAGCGTGCACAGCGCCAGGTTGCTCATACGAGCCGAGGCTCGCGGGCTGTCAGGAATGTTGATGACGTCAATGCCCGCCGATTTCAAGAACTTTGCCCCTTCCACCTCTTTGCGGAAGTCGATGCCTTTTGGCGGGACGATCTCCACCATGGTGACAAACTCACCGGAGGCCAACTTGCGGCCCAGGGTGGAACGTTGCGCCAGGGGCGGAGGCGTGATGTTTGATTCGCGCTTGCGCTCGCTCACTACCCGGAACGACGGCGCCTTGCCCTTGATATTGTTCATGCGCAGAGCGGCGTTCATTGACCGGGTGTGCTCAGGGGTAGTGCCGCAACACCCTCCCACTAAAGTCACGCCGGCAGTGACGAACTTGCGCGCGTAGCTTGCCATGTATTCCGGTGAGCACAGATAGATGTTGCGGCCCTCGATGCTCCGCGGAATGCCGGCGTTCGGTTGCGCGGCCAGTGGACGCTCTGTAATGCGCCGAATGCGCTCTATGGCCTCTAGCATGGCTACCGGACCCACACTGCAATTGCAACCAATCACGTCCGCGCCCCACTCGTCGAGCTTGGCGGCAAAAGTTTCAGGACTTGCGCCATCGAGGCAGTTGCCGTCTTCATCGATGGTGACTTGGGCCACAATTTGAAGGTTGGGGGCTGCCTCACGTGCCGCCAAAATGGCCTGGTGTAGCTCCTCGAGATAGCCAAAGGTCTCAAGCATAATGAGATCGACGCCGCCTTCGGTCAATGCGGCTATCTGCTGGCGGAAGGATTCACGCGCTTCTTCGCGCGCAGTCTTTCCCAGTGGCTCAATACGAACGCCAAGCGGGCCGACAGAGGCCGCTACGAGGACGTCTGTGCCCATCTTGAGATTGAAAGCATCAGCGGCCTCACGCGACAATTGCGCGCCACGCAGATTGATTTCGTGGACATGCTCGGCGAGGCCGTGGCGCATCAAGCGAAATGAATTTCCGCCGAAGGTGTTCGTTTCAATTACCTCCGCGCCGGCATTCAGATACTCCTGATGGATCGTGCGGACCATGTCCGGCTGGGTCAGGTTCAGTTCGTCATAACATTTGTTGATGAACACGCCCTTGGCGTAGAGAAGCGTGCCCATTGCGCCGTCACAGAGTACGGGGCCTTTCTTGAGTCGGGATAGCAGATCTTGCAGCATGAGGTTGTCTATTCAGAATACCGCAGCGCGTCGCGCAGGCCAAACCGTGGAGACGAAGTAAAGGTAGAGACGCGGCATGCCGCGTCTCTACGGTAAGACTCAAGAAAAATCCTGCAAGGCTGCGCTTGCCCTGCGTTCTTAACCTCGGAGAAGTGCGCAACTGTTATAATCGCCGTTTCATGCAAAAAGGCTCAGGGTCTAATCGCGAATGAATGGAAAGAAGTCTGTCCTGTCAATCCTGATGATAGGGCTGGCCGTGCTGCTGGCGGGGTGTGGCTCTTCGGCGCCTCCATCCAATACTCCACCGCCTACCGGCCTGAAGAAGCGCGTTCTGGTCTCCAACCAGCAACCGGTTGCATCGACCGGTGTGGTTAACATTGTGGACGCGCAAAAGGACGTGTTGGCGGCAAAGGCTATCTCCGCCAGTGCTCCTACAAAGATCGTAACGGCTGGAGGGCAGACCGCGATTCTCGATTCCAACGTGGCCCAGGTCTCGATCTTTGATAACACCCAGGAAACTGTCACATTCGCGCCGCAGTTGGCTGATATTGCTACAGATATTGTGATCACGCCAGACGGCAAGACAGTCTGGGTGGCCGAGCGCAATAACGGGTTTGTACAGGCCGTGGACACGGCGACGGGAATTGTGACCGTGAGCGTTCCAGTGCCCAGCGTGCGCCGGCTGGTGTTGAGCCCCAATGGAAGCCAGCTTCTGGCATTCAGTGATAACCCTCAGGGACTGCCCGGACCTAATCCTCAAAATCCAGACGCGTTTAAGGACGCCTTCTTCCTGATTGATACCGCTACAGCGATCACGACTCACCAGGCGACTCCCGTCCGGCTTTCGACGGGCTCCGTAGCGACTGGCGATCAGCCCTTTTCGGCCGTATTCAACAACAGTGAGACGCAGGCGTTCATCCTCAATTGCGGTTCTGGGTGCGGGGGCAGCAATGCCGGCACTCCAACGCAGCCCAGTGTGCAGTTTGTGGATTTTACAAATCCCGCCGCGCCCGCGCTTGGCGCCAGGACGGCCGTGCCCGCGGCGACCACCGGCCTGCTCAACAATGGCAATCTGTATATTGCCGGTACCACTTCGCCGAGGGCGGCGGTTTCGCCTGCAACCGGTTTCCTGCAGGTGGTAAGCGCGGCCTCGCTCACTTTGGCAGGTCCGCCGGTGCAGATCACAGACGGATTGCACACGTTCATGGTGCTGACTCCCACCAATCGGCTTTACATTGGATCGCAGCAATGCACGCCCGGACCCGTTCAGGCTGACAACACGCGTGCTGGCTGCCTGACCATCGCGAACATCACCAGCCCCACTGCGCCCACGGTCACCGTGCCCGTGGAATCCTCTTTTCGCCAGGACTTTGACGTCACGGCCGTGCAGCCGATCTCGGGAAGAAATGTTGCCTATGTGGTGCAGGGCGGGGAACTGGATTTCTTCGACCTCAGCACGGACGCGGTTTCCACCACAATCACTCCCATTGACATTGTGGGCAAAGCCGTTGGAGTAGTGCAGATCGATCCGTAGGACCGCTCTTTGCGCGACAGCGCCTATTTGCCTCCTACTGACGCTACGATTTCTGGTAGTACATTCCTGCTGCCAATAACCTGTTTTGAGCCCCGCGCTTGGAGTGTGCGGTGCGGCTGACCTCAGTAAAGGATCCCTTAACAATAATGAGATCGTTGAGCCATTGTCTGCTGGTGTTGACGCTTGCGTCTTTTCTGCCGAGTTGCATGCTTGCCCAGATCCGCGACTTGGGCGCTGTGAAAGGCCACGTTCAGGACGCACAGGGTGCGGCGATCCAGAGCGCGGAAGTGCAGCTAAAAAATGCCGACACCGGATTCACTCTTACGGCACGGACTGATCGCGCAGGTAATTATGGCTTCAGCGGTGTTCCCTTGCGGGGAACTTATACGGTAACCGTCAACGTGCCGAAGTTTCGCCCAGCGCAGCAGCACGATTTGCGGTTGCGGGCTGGTGTAACGGCGCAGCTCAACTTTACCCTGAGCGTTTCCGCGGAGCCTGTTGAAGTTGACGTGTACGGTGAGGCGGGTGGGATCGTCACGGATTCCAACCAGATCGGGACTCGGCTTGATCTTCCCCGCATTGAGAGCACTCCGATTCTTAACAACCGCCTGACTTCGTTGCAACTGCTCGATTCGTCAGTACGGCTCGCGCAGACCACGGGTGATCTTTTCCTTAACGAAACACTGGTTGCCGCGAACGGCAGCGGGCGGCGGCAAACAACCTACTCCATCGACAATGCAACGGCAGACGATAGCTGGGGACGGCAGACTATCTTCACCGCGTTGCCTTTCTCGGCGGTGCAGGAATTTACGGTACTGACCAGCGCTACCTCTGCCGAATACGGCCGCACGACCTCTGCAGCGGTCAACATTGTGACGAAATCTGGGACGGACAGTTTCCACGGCGACTTCACCGGAATGGGAAGACCCGCCTTCTCGCAGGCGAACCTGCCGCTGGCGCCGCAAAAGACGGCCAACGTTCTGGCTCAGGGAAGCGCCGCAGTTTCCGGCCCTGTCGTTCGGGGCAGAACATTCTTCTTCGGTTCGGTGGAATACAGCACCCAACAGCGCGACGCGGTGATCAACACGCCCATCCAGCCCCGCTCTCTCTTTACCGGTGACTTTGGGCAGACTCTGATGTTCGCCCGCCTGGATCACGATCTGAATGCTGCTAATCGAATGACCCTCAGAGCAAACCTGGACCGCTTTTCCGATACAAATCCGCAGGACGCGGTGAGCGGCACCACTTTGCCCAGCGCGGGGAGAGTCTTCTCGCGCCAAACGTACGCATTAGGTTTGTCGGATACGGCCACCCTCAGCCCCAGTATGGTGAATGAAGCGCGTGTCCAGTGGCAGCTTGGATCGCCGATTACTCGCTTTGCTCCAGTCCAGTTCGGACCGCAGATCACGCTGCCGGGCTTCTATACGGTAGGCGAGTCCCGGTTTGCCAACCTGATGAACCACCAGTACTCCGCAGGCGACACGCTGAGCGCCATTCGCGGCAGGCATACGCTTAAGGCGGGCGCCGACTTGATATGGTCGTCATCCGGCGGTTTTGGACAGGAGTTTGGCGGCGGATTCGCGGCGGGACGTTTCCAGGTGAATCCCGCGTGTGCTTTTGTTCCGATCTCCGTGCTGACAACTCTCGACCCCGGATCCGTGCAGCCGGCACTCTGCACTGCAGGAACACCGGCGCAGGCAAACCAGCCGATTGTCAGCACGTTTACGCAATCTTTCGGTAACCAGAACTACAACGTCCAGGAGACGCTCTGGGACGTTTTTCTTCAGGACAACTGGAACGCACGCCGGGGACTCACGTTGAACCTTGGACTACGTTACGAGATGCAGACGTTCACTGACGATCACAATAATGTAGCTCCGCGAGTGGGGTTCACCTGGCTCGTTCCACACACGCGCTCGACGGTGCTCCGTGGCGGATACGGAATCTATTATTCAGAGGAGCGAACCGATCTCGCAGCGTCAGATATTCTCGGCGGAGCCAGCGGGCTGATTACCTTCAGCGTGACGCCAGGGCAGGCAGGATTCCCCACGTCCTTCAACCCGATCACGAACTTTCCTCCGGGAACCATCTTTCCTGCGCGGGACATTACGGTCCGGCCTGGCCAGTGTGCGGCGCTCAATCAGATCCTGGACGTTTCCGCGTTACGCTTCTGCCCTGATGCTCTGCTGAATCCCTACACGCAGCAATGGTCGTTGGGACTGGAGCGTGAGCTGGCCTCGCGCTGGGTATTTTCAGCTGACTATGTCGGGTTGCACACGATCGACATTGAACGTCCGGTGGACCTGAACGCGCCCGCGCCTTTCCTGCCCGACGCTACGAGCGCGACCAGAAGCGTCGCGGCAGCCAATGCCACCAGGCCAATCATCCCTGTACCCGGCGGCTTTCGGCGCGTGGTGGCGAACGCCAACCTCGGAGCGGCAAGCTATAACGCATTGCAGCTCCGACTCAACAAACAGCTTTCAAGCCGCTTCTCCCTGCTGCTGAGTTACACGTGGTCGCACGCCATTGACACTGTGGATCAGGACGCGGCCCAGCAGGACCCGGCAGATTCCAATCTGCTCGGCAACACCGAAAAAACGACCAGCATTTTTGATCAGCGGCACAACGCTGCTCTGGTGGGCACGTATCAGTTGCCGATGGGCTTCACCTTTTCCACCTTTGCGCAACTGGGCTCGGGATTTCCGTACAACATCACCACGGGCGTGGATAACAACGGCGACGGCTCCAACTCCGACCGGCCATTCCTGAATGGCGCGTTACTGCCGCGTAATGCAGGTGAGGGAACGCCGATTTATGATGTTGCGACGGCATTGCAGAAATCCTTCCGCTTGACTGAACGCGCCCTCTTGAGCCTGCGCGCGGAAGCATTCAACGTCTTCAATCACCAAAACATCTACAATCGCAGCGGGGTATTCGGAAACGGGGCAACACCGCCGCCCACGTTCGGGCTGCCGGCGTCAGGACTCGCCAACGTAGGACAGCCGCGGGAGATGCAGTTTATGGCGAGGATCACCTTCTGATAAAGTAACCAGGTCTGAGGCAGAGACCGCGCTTATGTGGTTGAAAAAATATTTCGGCCGACAACAGGCGTCACTCGAACAACTGGGCCGACTGGAAACGGAGTTGATGGAGCGCGCGTGGGCGCGGGGCCAGATCAGCGTCCGGGATCTTCATCAGGAAATGGCCGGGCGCCTGGCATACACCACGCTCATGACCACCATGGACAGGCTCTACAAGAAGGGGCTGCTCCAACGTCGCAAGGACGGTAAAGCGTACATTTATTCTCCCGCCATGAGCGAGCGGGAATATCAGGAGTCGCTCACGCAACACTTCTTCGGAATGATGCTCAGCGATTCGCGAAACTCAAATGCCGTCCTCTCGCGCTTTGTCGATGCGGTAAGCGAAGCCGACTCCAAGATGCTGAACGAACTCGAACAGATCGTAAAAGCCAAACGGCGAAATCTGCGGCGGAGCGAATAAGAGCCCATGTTTTATCTGCTCTGCGTCAGCCTCTGCCTTGCCGTAATGTTCATTGTGGTTGTGGCGGCAAGTCTCGCGCTAGTCCCGCTGCAAAGGATTGTAGTTCACACGAAATGCCAGCGCAGGCCGGGCACCACGGCCAACCTCATCTTTATTGTTCGTATATTGCCATTCCTTCTAGGTGTCATCGCGGCGCTCGGTCTGACTTTGCCTGCGTTTATCAAGTTTGAACCATCGCATACGACAGAAATGCCTGGGCTGCCGCTGCTTCTGCTTGCGGCATTAGGCGCCCTCATCGTCGGTATCGCGCTGCTGCGTTGCTGGCGAATCTTGCGAGCGACATGGGCAATGCAAAACCAATGGCTGCGGCAGGCGGAAAATGTTTCTCTGTATAAAGACAGAGTCCCTGTCTATTGCCTGGAAGGCTCAAGTTCGCTGTTGGCGGTTACGGGGATCTTGCGTCCGCGAATATTTATGTCGAAGGACGTTGCAGGTGTTCTGAACAATCCTGAGCTTTGCGCCGCGCTGGCACACGAACTGAGTCACGTTAGAACGGGAGACAACCTCAAGCAGTTCATCTTGAAAATCACTCGCCCTCCGCGCTGGCTGCTCTTCTCCGCAGGTCTTGACTCCGCATGGATAACCAGTGCAGAACTCGCGGCTGATGAGGCGGCGATCACGAATGGCGCTTCAGCCCTCGATCTTTCTTCCGCGCTGATCAAGGTAGGGCGGCTTTCCGTGACGACGCATGCGCCGTGCGAAGTGGCAGCTTCTCACCTGGTGGATGGTTGCGGAGCAGCCACACAGGTCCGCGCCGCACGGTTGCGCGAACTGCTGGAGTGCGATTCAGCGAAGCGGCTCCTGGAAGTCGCTGACGGTCCTGCCTACACGCCCATGCTCTTCGCGACATTGTTGCTCATCTATATCGTACTGCTTACGGCTCTTCCCGTTATCCACGAAATACTGGAGTTCCTTGTCCGCTAGTGAGGGGTCCGCCCAAAGAGTTCCCCCCGTATTGCCGCCGGCCACGGGAAGCTCGCGAACATGAGCTTCCGGCCGTAACTAACCTGCTCTTCCTGTTTCGCGCGACATGAAAGGCGAAGCGGCGACGGCGGCAGCTACATCAATCGGCGCCTGATTTTCTGGAAGGCTTCGGTATACCTTGATGTATTCAGAAAATGGGGGAAAAAGGGCTTCGCGTTTTTCCAGCGACTCAGCCGATCGTTCGGGCGAAGTAATAAAAGCACAGAATTTCTCGAGGGTTCTGGCTTCTGAATTGAACTGATCGAGCCAGAGGAACTGACCCTGCTCATTGATCTCCAAAAACCACCATTGCCCGTTCTGGTCTACCGCAAAATCCGCCGAACCGAAACTGATCCCGGCCTTGCGGACGAATTCCAAAATTCCTTTTTCTATATCAGCGGGCGTAGGAATGATTTCCACCTCTATATTGCCAAGCCCCGCATCCTGCCGCCAGTCGAGCGCCTTCTTGGGATTGTGTAAAGCAAAGGAGTAGAGCCTGCGGCCCATGATGACCATGCGAACGTCAAATTGCTTGGCAATCATTTCCTGATATATGCCTGGCGCATAGGTAAGGACTTCATCCTCCGGCAAAGATTCTTGTGTTAACCGGAAAGTCTCAGTCACAGACACGCCGGTCTCGTCATCGCGCTGCCATACGTGGGGCGTGAAGCCTTTGCCCACAGTCCGGTCAGGATTCAATCCCAGGAAGGCGCGAATACGGCCGGGTGAATTGGTGAGCAGCGTCCGCGGCACTCGCAGGCCGCTGGCGTGGGCCAGACGCAGTTGTACTGCTTTGTTGTGGATAAAGCGGGCAGCGGAGAACCGGTTGATGCACCGGACAGGAAGAGTTTCCAGCGTGTAGGCGATCGAATGATAGAACGAGCGATACTCCATCTCGGCGAACTTCTTGTCGGCATCAGATACGCCCGGATGCGGTTTGGCGTGATCCGGCCGGCGGATCCAAACTGCATCTCCGCGATCGAGACGAAATTGTCCCAGCGCCAATTCGGGTTCCGGATCGAACAGCAGAGCGGCTTGTTGTTCTTCTGTCCAGGCAAGACCGCCCCAGCAGTTCACCTGATATCCAGCTTGCTCCAGGGCCCACTTCACGGGCGCAGTGTGGTTTTCCTTCGGATATGCGAATATGACGACCTTCAAACCGATCCTCCTTTGTCTTCAACCCTGAGCCTCTACAGCACGCTTGCGCAGCCTATGCACTTCAGAAAAAATGGGCCGCCTCCTCAAAGACGGCGGCCCGGCTGGTCTAATCATCGTCTCCATCTGAGGCAAGAGTGCAGAAGGTGGTGGTTACGTCGCGGTTGGGATTAGTGAAGAACCCGCCGGTGATTGCTTCCAGTTCGTCAGGTGTGAGATCACGAGCGAGACGGCGACCGAGCACGCGATTGTCTTTCTTTCCGAACATCCTATTTCTCCTTTTCTTTTGATGAGAGACTCTTCTGTCGCTTCTAATCACCGCACTTCGGCACAGCCGAAATGGAATGCCCCCGTGCATGCCCGGGCCAGCAGAATCCGTTGCGTTTTTGTCCAAAGGGCGGCAAGCTCCAGAAGTTATTTGTCTCGGCAGAAGGTCAGCTTAAGAACGCCTCTTCTCTGCTTCAACGATTTCTGTGAGAGCCCGCTGCTTTTTTCGCGATCTGTTTCAAAACGGTCCGCGCAAGGGGCCACTTTTCACCAGAAGTAATGCAAAAGGACATTCCGGAGAGGCGACAGCGAATGGTAGTTTTAAGTCGTCTTTACCAACAGAAAAAATCTGATGCTGAACTTCTTTGCACCAAAGTGCTTGTCCGGGCGGAAGATTGCTTTCGGGGAAGCTGGTTTCACGTTACAATGTGCCCATGGCTTTTCGTGCGGGTGCTCCAGCTTTCGGCAAGAAACCTACCAAAACACCTCCACCGGATGAAACCGGCATGGAGCCAACCTATCTGAAGGCGCTGGGTGAGAAGCAGACGCCCGTGGCGGTGAAACTGCTCTCCGGCGAGACCTTTCGCGGCTGGGTCGAATATTACGACTCAGGGATGATCCGCCTCACCCGGGAAGGTGCTCCAAATCTGTTTATCTTCAAGCACGAAATCATGTACATTGCGGAAGATAACGGGCGTCGCACCCGTTAATGTCTCAACCTGATTTCCTCTCCCCAATGCAGGAACTGGCGCGTGAAGCCGGAGACCTGCTGATGTCATACTTCGGCAAGGTCGCGATTGAGTACAAGGGCGATGCCGACCTGGTTACAAAAGCCGACCGCACTTCAGAAAAGTTGATCGTTGAGCGCATTCGCCGGCGCTGGCCTGACCACGACCTGATTGGAGAGGAAGGCAGTCGCACGGAAACTGGTAGCGATTACCGCTGGTTTGTGGATCCGCTGGATGGAACCACGAATTTTGCCCACGGCTACCCGGTTTTTTGCGTGTCCCTGGCGCTCGAATACAAGAAACAACGCATCGCGGGCGTCATCTTCGATCCCAACCGCAATGAGATGTTCGCCGCCGAAAAGGGATGTGGCGCGCGCATCAACGGCGCGTCCATTCACGTTTCCAGCACGCCGCGATTGCAGGAGAGCCTTGTGGCAACAGGATTTCCCAGCCACAAGAGGCACAAGAACCCGAATATCCACTTTTATCACCAGCTCACCCTGCGGTCGCACGGTGTGCGCCGTGCCGGCTCCGCGGCCTTGGATCTCTGCTATGTGGCATGTGGCAGATATGACGCATTCTGGGAGTTCAACTTGAATTCCTGGGATACAGCGGCAGGCGTGCTGATCGTGGAGGAAGCCGGCGGCAACGTCAGCAACTTCAGCGGCCAGCCGTTTTCAATTGACAGCCGCCAGGTCCTTGCCACCAATACTCTATTGCATCAGGAACTTCTGCACGAGTTTGCTGAAATTTTTGCCGGACGAGTCGAAGGTTTGCCGAGCGTTGAGGAGTATTTGGCGGAAAAACGTTAAGAGCGGCGGCGGATACTGCTAAGAAAGCTGCCTGGCTACGCGAATCCGGCCTGCACAAAAGGCAGGAGGAAATCCACCATCTGCGCCTTCAACTGCGCCAGTTCACGCCTGATCTTTTCCGATTCCCTGGCATTGCGTGGCGGCCTCTCCGGTTCAGTTAAGCGGATCCAATCTTCTTTGAACTGGCGTGCGCGATCGCGGGCATCCAGTTCGGCCGACTCATCCTGAGATATTTTCTTGCACATGATGGCAAGCATTACGGAATCCAGCGCCTCAAGATCCTCTTTGCGTATGATCATAAGACGCTATTCTCTCATTCGCAGGCGTTCTCGTGGTCCTGCTTCGCTCCACTCCCCCCTAGCACCGGGCATTGTTTGCGGTTTTCGTTTCTAACAGGCTTGAGCCATTACTCTTAATAGTTAAAGCCAAATATTTAATACTACAAGCAGTGGTAGTTAACGAAAAAAGGTTCTTTGGGATAACAAATCGAGACGATAATGACGGCATGGCGGGCTCGGCGGCAGCCATGTGGGAGAGCCTCAAGAGTGAGCGCTTCGACCCGTTCGTCCTTTGGCGAGTGGTGGGCGAAGATATGCAGTTACTGTCCCACGTGGTTCATATTTTTTCCAATGAGTACCCGGGCATGTTGCGCGACCTTGAGGACGGCGCCAGAGCGCGAGATGCCGGCGCGTTGCGCAGGGCAAGCCATAAGCTAAAAGGTTCGTTGTTGCAATTCGCGGCGCCACTAGCGGCGTCGGCTGCGGCCGACCTCGAGCGTTGCGCGAACAACGATGGCATGGAGAACGCCCCAGCCCTCATCGAGGCCGTCAAAAAAGAGACTGACTTTGTGATTCAGATGCTCCGGGCCATGACGTCTCATCAGCCGCCTGGTGCGAGAAGTGAAAGTGAGATTTAGACCGTAATGTCACTCGGGAACGTGAGCGGGCGCGAACCAGGAAACGTGAGCATTCTTCTGGTGGAAGACAATCCAGTGGACGCTGCGTTTGTGATGGGTATGTTGAGGAATGAGGCGCAGTGTGGATCGTGCCGGCACGTCACCGACCTTACAGGAGCCCTGGCGGAACTCTCGGCGACAGAGGTCGATGTGGTGTTGCTGGATCTCAACCTGGGCGACAGCTCCGGGTATGAAACCTTCGACCGCATTAGAAGGTCATCGGCTCAGGCTGCGATTCTGGTGCTGAGCGGGTCCGATGACGAAGAGCTTGCCAGCCGCACGGTTCGGGAAGGCGGGCAGGACTATCTTGTCAAAGGTTCCTTTGATCGAAAGCTTCTGCTTCGCGCCATACGCTATGCGGTGGAGCGAAAGACGTCAGAGGAAGCACTGCGCAAGAGCGAAGCCACAGCGCGGGCCATCTTCGAAAATTCTCTTGATGCGATCGTCATGTTCGATGACAGGGGAGCACTGGTGGAAGTAAACCCGGCTGCTGCCGCGCTGTTCGGCTTACCTCGTCCCGATCTCGTGGGTAAGTCGTTGCGCGAGGCGGGCGGGGAAGGCTTTGAGGCGGAAGTGGCGCGAATGCGTCGCGAGTCTTCAAGCAGCGGTCGCGGGAAATTCATCCTCATCTGCGCGGATCGAAAGCGGCATGTGGTTGATTACTGCTTCAAAGCCAATGTTCTTCCCGGGCGGCACCTGGGTGTAATGCGCGATATAACCGAGCAGCAGAGCCTGGAAGACCAGCTTCGGCAGTCGCAAAAAATGGAAGCCGTGGGACGGCTTGCGGGCAATGTCGCCCACGACTTCAACAACATTCTGGGCATCATCACTGGATACGCCGAACTCATTGAACTTCACGCCCAGGACGACCGTCTGCGCAGCAAAGCTGACCGAATCCTTTCCGCCACCCTCAAGGCGTCATCTCTCACCAAGCAGTTGCTGGCGTTTGGGAGGAAACAGGTGGTCAAGCCCGCCTTGCTGAACCTTGCCAATGTCGTCTCAGAATTGAGCAGCATGATCACGTGCCTGGCCGGCGCAGAGACCCAGATTGCGGTGCTTACAAGCAAGATGGCTGGACTGGTATATGCGGATCAAGGCCAAATGGAACAGGTGCTGCTGAACCTTGTGACGAATGCGCACGAAGCCATGCCGTATGGCGGGATGCTGACGATCGTCATCGAAAGGTTTGAAGTTCGTGACGGATCCCCTGAGCTCCCGGCCGGGATTTACGTCAGGTTGTCCGTTCAAGATACCGGATCAGGCATAAGTCCCGACGTCAAAGTGCACATCTTTGATCCGTTCTTTACAACGAAACCAGCTGGTTCGGGACTTGGCCTGTCAACGGTGCTCGGGATCGTGAAACAGGCGGCCGGTTACATTACCGTGGACTCGGTTCCGCAAAAGGGTTCGATATTCACGATTTATCTCCCGGTCGCCGCTGAGGTGACGGAGACAGAGGAACCGCATCTGGAGCCGCAAGCCCGAGAGTCCGCAGGCGAGGAGACAATCCTTTTGGTCGACGACGAAGAGGAGCTCGGCAATACCGCGACCGAGTACCTCGAGCGATGCGGCTATCGAGTGCTGAAGGCCCGCGCAGTTGACGAGGCAATGCAGATTGCCCGGAAATTTGACGACAAAATCTCTTTACTGATCACGGACGTCGTTATGCCGGGCGGCAGCGGGCGGGGGTTGGTGGAGCACATGCGACAGGAGCGTCCGGAGACCGGCATTCTTGTGATCTCCGGATATGCCGATGACGCGGTGCGGCAACATGGATTTGAGGAGCCGACCGCGTTCCTGCAGAAGCCTTTTACTCTGCAATCGCTCAGCGTCAAGATCAGGGCACTTCTCGACGATACCAAGTCGCGCGTGGGGAGCTGATCTGTGTGATAAAGTCATCGCAACCAACCTATGGGAGAGCAACGCGCGACGCCGCTCTGGCATGACCTGCTTTGGCTGCTATTCCTTGCAGGTCTGGCCCTGCTGCCCCCCATCAGTGAACCGCATAAGCAGGTCATCCTTCTGGTTCTGGGCCTGTTTCAACTGATTGAGAAGCGATTTGTGCGTGGCGCCGGAGAACGCGCAGGCCCCATGCTGGCAGTGCTAATTAAGCTCGCCCTGGCCGCGGTGCTCATTGGGCACACACGAGATGTGGCCCCGATCCAAAGCAGCTATTGGCCTGTTTTTTTCGTTCCGGTCACAACCGCGGCAATTTATTTCAGACCGCTGGGAACGCTGATGTGGACCGCGGCCACTTCTGCGGCGTATTGCGCTTACCTGATTCCTGCGCTCAAGCAGTTTGAGCTCGGGTGGCAGGGTTTGAGCGAATTGCTTTTGCGGAATCTCTTCTTCTTTCTTGTGGCCATGACGGTCAATCGTTTCGTGATGGAGTCGCGAGTGCAGGTGCGCCGGTATCAACTGCTTTCAGAAAGTCTGGCGGAAGCCAACCGCAACCTGCGGCAGGCGCAGGAGGATGCTCGACGGGCTGAGCGATTGGCAGCCTTGGGGCAGCTCTCTGCCGGCTTGGCGCATGAGATACGCAATCCTCTGGGCGTAATCAAAGGATCGGCGGAGATTCTCAAGGAAAAGTTGAGCGGGGCTAATGAGCTGGCCAGGGAGCTCGCAGGATATATCTATACGGAGGTCAACCGGCTCAGCGGCTTGGTAGGACGTTTTCTTGATTTTGCGCGCCCTTCACAGCTCAATGTTCGCGCTGAGAAACTCCCGGAACTGCTGGAAAGGTGCCTTAAGGCAGTTACGCAACAAAGTCAGAATGCAAACATCAAGGTGGTGAAGGAATATGCCGAGCCGCTGCCGTGCGCACTGGTCGACACAGATGTGTGCGAGCAGGTGTTTACGAATCTTATCTCGAACGCATTTGAAGCTATGAGCGATGGCGGCCAGCTTACGATTAGGATCCATACAGTAGAGAAAAACTCCGAGCCCGCAGCAGAATTGGCTGTTGAGATCGCTGACACCGGGCCGGGTGTCCCCGAGGAAATGAAAGAACAGATATTTAATCCCTTCTACACGACTAAAAAATCGGGCGTGGGTTTAGGCTTGGCGATTGTTTCCAAGATCGTGGATGCTCACGGCGGCGCGGTAAAGCTGGTCAGCGCTCCGGGGCAGGGCGCGTGCTTTCGCGTTACGCTGCCTGCCGAGATCAAGAGGCGATCCTGAATTATGGCCAACATTCTGATCGTTGAAGATGAACCTCGCATGCGCCGGCTGCTGGAAATCAGCTTGGGCGAAGAAGGGCACACCGTGCAAACGGTGGATGACGCCGAGACCGGCTTGAGATTCCTGCACAAGGATGCCATTGACCTGATTCTTACCGACTTGAAGCTCCCGGGAATGAACGGCCTGGATTTTCTCGAGCAGGCAAAAGAGCTTGATCCATCGATTCCCGTTGTCGTGATGACAGCCTACGGTTCTGTGGAAACCGCCGTGGAGGCCATGAAGGCTGGCGCCAGCGACTACGTACTGAAGCCGTTCACCATGGCCGAGATGAAGCTGGTAGTCAAGAAAGAGCTTGACGTGCAGCAGGTGCGCGAGGAGAACCGGTCTCTTCGGGAAGCACTGGGCGAGGCGCTGGGCAAGCGCTACCACTTTGAAAACATCATTGCGCGCAGCCAGAAAATGCAGGAGGTTCTTTCTGTGGTGGCCCGTGTGGCCGGCAGTAACGCCACCGTGCTGCTGGGCGGCGAGAGCGGCGTCGGCAAGGACCTGATTGCCCGCGCCATTCACCAGAACTCGCGCCGCGCCTCCGGGCCGTTCATCAAGGTCAACAGCACCGCCATTCCGGACACTCTCTTTGAAAGCGAGTTGTTCGGCTTCGAAAAGGGGGCATTCACCGGCGCGCTCGCCAGCAAGCCGGGAAAATTCGAACTGGCGGATAAAGGCACGCTGTTCCTCGATGAGATTGGCGATGTGCCTGCTCCCATCCAGGTAAAGCTCCTGCGGGTGCTCCAGGAGAGAGAGTTCGAGCGCCTGGGAGGCACCAAAACGCTCAAAGTGGATGTGCGGCTGCTCGCCGCGACCAACCGCGATTTGCGCGCGGCGCTGGAGCAGAGAACGTTTCGCGAGGACCTCTATTATCGTCTCAATGTTGTGCCGATTGATATTCCGCCATTGCGGGAACACAAGGAAGATATCCCTGACTTGGCACAGCATTTTCTTGCGCGTTTTGCAAGCGAGAGCGAACGTGAAATCACGGGAATTACTCCCGCCGCCGTCAATGTGCTGATGGGCTATCACTGGCCGGGAAATGTGCGCCAGCTTGAAAACACAATTGAACGGGCCGTGGCGCTCTCACCCGGACCGGTGATTGATGCAGGCGATATCCATCTCGATGCCACCGGGCGTTCTGCTGCCGCGAATGCCTCGGGAACCGGCACGGGCAACTTCTTTCTTCCAGAAGGAATGACTCTGGACCAATGGGAAGATGAGATGATCCGTGAAGCGTTGCGTCGGGCGAACGGAAATAAGAGCCAGGCCGCGCGCCTGCTGGGATTGTCGCGCAACGCGCTGCGCTACCGGCTAGGAAAGCTGGGGGTGGAGGATGAGGAGGAGAAGCCATAGAAAATTGCCGGAATTGTCGACATCGCCAAACATCGCAGAAAGTGAAATCAATGCGGCGACTCTTCATTGGCGTGAACTAGCCCAGAGTCCGTGTGCCTGTACTCTGAGATTAATCGACTGCTTCGTCAGCAGGTTTGGCCGACGCGATGATATTCCAGAGAGGATAGGGTAGCCCCGCGAGACGATTGATGACCAAGGCCTGTGCAACGAGCAGAAATACAGCGAGTTCAATGATCACCAGTTCAAGCGGCTTGGAAATAATCCCGAGTGAAACAATCAGCGTGGTAGCGCCTGCCGGCGGGTGGCTGACGTCCAGGAGGACCATGAGCGCGCCGGTGGCGGAAAGGGAAAGAGCTGCGGCCAGAATCCTCGGCCAGAAGATGCCGGCATGCGCTCCAAAGGGAAGAGCTCCCGCACCGGTTAGAGCATATGCCGCATACCCACAGGCAAGGCCGATGGCGTGGCCGGACACCGTGTTGCGCGGGGTTGAAGTTTTGCCCAGAGGAGAAAAGAACAGAAGATAGGCAGTGGGTCCGAGCGAGGGAAACACAAAGGGGTTGCGGGTGACGAGCGCCAGCAGGGCAAGCACCCCAATGCTTATAAAGCCGTTGATAAATACGTAGGCTGACCAAATGAGCCGTGGCGGGAAGTGGCGGAGCAACCACTCAAGTTGCAGCTTTCGCACCAGCGACAGAATGTGATCAGGGTGTCCATCACCGCGAGCAGATGAATCAACATTCCGCATCAGATGTTGGGCAGCAGGTCAAAATATTCGTCGTCTTCGTTTTTGCCGCCCTCTCCTTTGCCCAGCGATTTTTCTGATGCAATGAACTCAAT
>DATNDP010000224.1:0-17083 GCA_035553195.1 Candidatus Acidiferrales bacterium | reverse complement strand
TGAACGCAGTGCGCAAGTATCGCGGGCAGGAAGAGCTCGACGCCATGGATTTTCTTCCTCTCCTGCGCGACCGCATGCGCCTGCTTGAGATGGACGAAAAATTCCTCAACCGGCCTGTGAACGAAGGCTTTTCCGGCGGCGAGAAGAAGCGCAATGAAATCGTGCAGATGGCGGTGCTGCAGCCGACCCTCGCCGTGCTGGATGAAACCGATTCCGGTCTGGATATTGACGCGCTGAAGGTCGTGGCCAATGGCGTGAACAGCATGCGCAGCAAGGATCGCTCATTCCTGGTCGTGACGCACTACCAGCGGCTGCTGAACTACATTGTGCCCGATTTCGTTCACGTGCTGGTCAACGGCAAAATTGTGAAATCCGGCGGCAAAGAACTGGCGCTGGAGTTGGAAGAGAAAGGCTACGGCTGGACCGAGCCGGAGACCGCCGGCGCAAGACGTTAGCACCGCTTGCAAAGGGTGGAGCAGGCCTTTAGGCCTGCGGCGCCGGAAGAAGATGTAGTTGGGCTTTAGCCCCTGAGCGCGGCCTTAGTGCGCCAAGAGCAAAAGAGGAAAACAGATTTCGTGATCACAACGACTGCAGCTCCGGAAAAATATCTAGAAGCTTTTGACAGGGTTGACAAAGCGTCGGGCCAGCCAAAATGGCTTCGCTCGCTCCGCCAGGAGGGGTTCGCCCGCTTTGCTGAAACCGGCTTCCCAAGCACCCACGACGAAGACTGGCGCTTCACCAATGTGAGCGCGATCGCGAGCACGCAATTTGAGGCTGCGCCTCAGGCCGCCATCAAAGCAGCCGACCTGGAGCAGTTCGGCACCTCTGACTTCGCCTGCCAGATCGTCTTTGTGAATGGACGATATCTTCCGGCACTGTCGCACGTGCCCGCTCTGGGCAAGGTGAAGGTCGCTTCGCTTGCGCAGACGCTTGCCTCGGATCCAGACAGCCTCAAGCCGCATCTCGGCCGCTATCTCAACTACCAGCGCGATGCCTTCGCTGCATTGAACACGGCGTTCATGGAAGACGGCGCTTACGTTTACGTTCCGCGCGGCGCCGTGGTGGAACTGCCGATTTACGTCCTGTACGTTTCCGTACCAGGAGACAAGCCGGTAATCGAGCACCCGCGCAACCTGATCGTGCTGGAAGAAAACAGCCAGGCCACGATCGTCGAAGATTACGTCTCGGTCAAAAACGGCAGTTCGTTCCCGTCATTCTCCAACACTGTCACGGAATTGATTGCAGGCGAAAACGCTGTGGCATCGCACTACATGATTGTTCGTCCGGCGCAGAATGCCTTCAACGTCTCTACGCTTCGCATTCAGCAGGGCCGCAGTACCAATATGGCCACGCACTCGCTGCTGCTGGGCGGCGCGCTGGTGCGCAACAACGTACATCCCGTCCTGGCGGGCGAAGGCGCCGAGTGCCTGATCAATGGTTTGTTCATGGCCAATGATCGTCAGCACATGGACAACTACATGCTGGTGGAGCACGCCAGCCCGCATTGCAACAGCCGGCAGTTCTACAACGGCGTGCTCAACGGGCAGTCGCACGGTGTTTTCCATGGCAGAATCATCGTTCATAAAGACGCGCAGAAGACTGACGCAAAGCAGACCAACCGAAATCTTCTGCTTTCTGACGACGCGCAGATCGACACCAAGCCGCAGCTTGAGATTTACGCTGACGACGTGAAATGCACGCACGGCGCCACCATCGGGCAGGTGGAGGAGAACGCGCTGTTTTACCTGCGCTCGCGCGGGCTCGATGAAGCCGAGGCCAAGCACGTGCTGCTGCTGGCGTTCGCCAACGAATGTCTCGATCGAATGAACTCCGAGCAGGTACGCAAGCATCTGGAGCGATTGGTGAACGAGTGGCTTCCCGAGACGGCCCGCTACGCGGGTAAGCGTCCCGCGGAAGTAGAAAGAAACTGGGAGGAAGTGGGATGAGTACCGTAGCCAAGACCCCTCGCGAAATCCATGCCGTACATGGCGGCTACGATGTTTACAGGATTCGGAAGGATTTTCCCGTCCTCCAACAGCAGGTGCATGGCAAGCCATTGGTGTATCTGGATAACGCGGCAACCACACAGAAGCCACTGGCTGTGATTGAGGCTCTGGAACATTATTATCGTCGCGACAATTCCAACATCCATCGCGGCGTGCACACGCTCTCCGAACGGGCCACACAAGCGTACGAAGAGGCGCGCGCCGCTGCCCAAAAATTTGTCAATGCTGCTGATTCACGGGAGATCATCTTCCTCCGTGGAACTACTGAAGCCATCAACCTGGTAGCGCAGACCTATGGCCGCAAACATGTCGGCGCCGGTGATGAAGTGCTCATCACCGCGATGGAGCACCATTCCGATATCGTCCCCTGGCAGATCCTGTGTGATGAAAAAGGCGCGCAGCTTCGCGTGGCGCCTATCAATGAACACGGCGAACTGCTTCTGGACGAGTTCGAAAAGCTGTTGAGCGGCAGGACGAAGATCGTCGCCGTTGGCCATCTCTCAAATGCGCTGGGCACCATCAACCCGATCAAGCAGATTGTCCGCATGGCGCACGCGCGGAACATCCCCGTTTTGGTGGATGGCGCGCAGGCAGCGCCGCGCATGAAGGTTGATGTCCAGGACCTCGATTGCGACTTCTACGCCGTATCCGGCCACAAGATGTACGCGCCCACGGGTATCGGCTTCCTGTATGGCAAGGCGAAGCTGCTGGAAGCCATGCCGCCTTGGCAGGGCGGCGGTGACATGATTGCCTCGGTCACCTTCGATAAAACTGTTTACAATCGGCTGCCCTACAAGTTTGAAGCGGGCACACCGAACATTGCTGACACCATCGGGCTGGGAGCGGCCATCGAGTACCTGAACCAGCTAGGCCTCGAGCAGATTGAGGAGCACGAAGCTGACTTGCTGGCCTACGCCACACGTGAAATCGAGAAGATCCCGGGCGTGGCCATCATCGGAACAGCCCGAGAAAAAGCCGGTGTGCTCTCATTTGTGATGGAAGACATTCACCCGCACGATATCGGAACCATTCTCGACAGCGAAGGCATTGCCGTGCGAACCGGCCATCACTGCGCTCAGCCGGTGATGCAGCGCTACAACATACCCGCCACTGTGCGGGCCTCCTTCGGCTTGTACAACACGCGTGAAGAAGTGGACGCTCTGGTGCGCGGCATTCACAAAGTGCGCGAGGTGCTGGGCTGATGGCGGACGTTCGCGAGCTACGGGACCTCTACCAGGAAGTGATCCTGGAGCACAGCAAGAAGCCTCGCAACTATGGGGTGCTGGAATCGGCAAACCACAAGGCGGAGGGTTATAACCCGTTGTGTGGCGATCACTACACCATCTTCGTGACGGTGAAGGACGGGGCGATCTCCGAGATTGCTTTTCAGGGAGCCGGATGCGCCATTTCCAAGGCTTCAGCTTCGATGATGACGCAGGCGCTCAAAGGCAAGTCGACCGCTGATGCGGAGGCGCTGTTTACGCGCTTTCATGACCTTGTGACCGGGCACGGCGTCGCGCCGGATTCGCTTGGGAAGCTTGCAGTTTTCGCAGGCGTATCGGAATACCCGCTGCGCGTAAAATGCGCCACTCTGGCCTGGCATGCAATGCGGGCCGCGTTGCGTGGAGAGCAACAGGCGGTTTCCACGGAGTAACGGCGTACAGGAGGGATGATTGAAATCGGGCGATACAACCACTACCACGCGCGACGCGGTCGCCACCCAGATTCCCAGTGGCATTCAATATCCTGTACACGCGGGCACCAAGGTCAGGCTTACGCAGGCGCTGGGCGGAAGCTATACCGTAATGACCGACATGGGATACATGCTCCGGTTCGACGCCAAAGATGCCGATGCTTTGGGCATTAGCCCAGAAGAAGCGCAGGCGCAAGCCTCCCCTGGCGACTTCAGCGAGAAGCTGGTATGGGACCGGCTGCGCACAGTTTACGA
Organism: Candidatus Acidiferrales bacterium; assembly: GCA_035553195.1. Lineage (GTDB taxonomy): Bacteria > Acidobacteriota > Terriglobia > Terriglobales > Acidobacteriaceae > Angelobacter. The sequence goes on along the minus strand of DATNDP010000224.1, from coordinate 13,129 downwards.
TCCGGAAATTCCGGTAAACGTGGTTGACCTGGGCCTGATCTACGACTGCCAGATTACTTCCGCGGGCAGCGGCCACAACATCGATATCAAGATGACCATGACGGCCCCGGGCTGCGGCATGGCCGATGTGCTCAAGGCAGATATTCAGCGGCAGATCGCCACTCTACCTTCCGTCAATCAGGTCAATGTTGAAGTCGTTTTTGAACCACCCTGGCATCCTGGCCGCATGTCAGAAGGCGCTCGCCTTCAACTGGGGCTTGATCTGGACAGTTCCCCGTTCCAGATGTACGGCAGATATTAAGCTCATTCAAGCAAAAGGGGAGGAGCACCCTACGAGCTCCTCTCCGGCTCGATGCAGGACAGCATTGATCTTCCAGGCGAACCTCCGATTTTAGCCCACACGGATTGGCTATAAGTCATGCTTCGTCTTCCTATTGTCGCCGCGCCGAAATGGCCACGGAACGGTTTTTACCTTGGCGCTTTTGCATAGTTTCATTTCATAGCTTCGCCAACCTTTATTAGCGTTTCTGATAATTGGGAGCCGAAGGAAAGGATTTGAATTGCCAAACATGTTCGTAAGATCTCTTACTTTCAGCAAGTTACACGTCGTGCTGCGACACCTCCTGCTCACGAAGCCAAAAAGTGCTTGGGATAGTTTTGGCAAGGTGGTATAGTCGGGCTGGAAAGCGAAAGAGTACCCATGCTCAACCGGCTGCGCCAAGTTGTTCTGTGTTTGATCGCGGTGATGGTACTCGTTTCGCCTTTCATGCAGCTTGATAGTTTCGATGCCTTTCCCCGGTCCACCGATGACATTGAGCTGCAGATGATCTTCGCTTTGGCTCTGATCGGGATGTTTCTGGTCTTCGTTGGAGTGGCCACGCTGCTCCCGGAGCTGATCATGGCCGCGTTCCGCCGGCACATGGTTCCACTGCATACGGTGGAATTTGAACTCGCAGGAGTTCATTCCGCTTCCGCTGTTTTCTCCCCGCCTCTAAGAAACTGATTCGTTCTCCATTCCCGAAGTGTGTCTGTTGGTCAGGCGCACGTAGTTTTGCTGTTCTGTACTCCTGGCCAGTATTCATTCCGGCTTGTGTCTGCCGGCATGAAACCCGTTGCTGTTGAGCCAAAAAAGGAATGGAAAAATGAAGTCCACCGAGTTCTGTGAACCCGTGTTTACAGCTATTGTCCCGCAGGAAGAAGTGCCTGTTAGTCAGGAAGATGGCGACCCCTGTTCCCCGTTATGCGCCCGTTGCGGCGAAACTATCAATACAGAAGACGCCCGCCTGGTTGCCATGTGCCTTAGAGGCGATCAGCAGGCCTGGGAAATCTTGATTGACAAGTACAAGAGGCTTATCTATTCGATCCCGCTTAAGTACGGCGCCAGCCCGGAAGATGCTGCCGACGTGTTTCAGTCTGTCTGCATAGAGGTGCTCAACAGTTTGGCTCAATTGAAGAATACGGATTCGCTACGGTCATGGTTGATAACCGTAGCCGTGCGCCAGTCCTATCGCTGGAAGAAAAAACAATCGAACCACCTCGAACTGGACGCCATGGAGCCGGAAGTGGCGGAAGAGCTGGCAGCGGTTCCGGAAAGCGTTCTGCAAATTCAGCAGGAGCAGATTGTGCGTGAGGTGGTGGAGAAACTGCCGCCCCGTTGCGCTGAGCTGGTGCGGCTTCTATTCTTTGAACAGCCGCCATTGCCGTACGCCGAAGTAGCGCGGCGGCTCGGGCTCGCCACAGGCTCCATCGGCTTTGTTCGAGGCCGGTGCCTGGAGCGGCTGCGCAAAATCCTGGTTGAATCCGGCTTTCATGGGCCAGTGATCGCTTCCCGCGAACAGCAAGCCGCGCGCAGCAGGGTGTTTTGAATCCAAGTCGAATCGGGCCGCGCGTGGTCTTTCCAGGCGCGGCCATTCAGATACTTATGGGGATGGCCGGCTGCGAGGGACGGCGCTAAACGCGGCTGTAGGTGTTGGTGTGGAAGGCCAGGTTCAGGCGGTAGCACTCGAGCGGGTCAAGGCGCCCAGCTTGCCAGTGGACGGAGTCCATTTGCGACACCCTGGCGGCGACCGCGGAAATTCGGCTGCGAAGCTCTTCTACCCGGAACGGATTGGTCAGATAGTCATTCACGCCGGCCCGGTATGCGGCGCGGATATTTTCGCGTGAGGCCGTTTCCATCAAAACGATGATGTGAGGTTCGCGTTTGAGTTCGGCGTGGCGAATCCACTGACAAAGGTTGAGGCAGTTGAAGCCGCTGAGGTCCCAATTGAGGATGCAAATGTCCACGTTGCCCGCTTGCAGCGCGGTTCGCGCTTCATCTTCGCTGTGGACTCTGACGACATCACAGCCCCAGTAGGAGAGCGAAGATCTCAGCAGGCTGGAGGAGATTGGCTCCTCATCCGCAACAATGACCTTCAACTTCTTCATGATGCATTCCCATGTTCAGCAAGCCAGTTTGTAGTCCGTCCGCGTCGCTGTGCTGATTACGGTTTGAGGACCTCTCGAAAGCTCTTCAATGCAGTAGAGGTCGTCTGGTTCCGGCCAGCGTTCTCCCGTCCGGGCGTTCTTCATATACACAGAGAGCGCCGTTTGCAGGGCAGCGAGGTCGCGTTCGCTCAACGAATCTTTCAGGTACTGAATGTCTTCTTGAATAGCAGCGGCAGCCTCGAGCCATTTCTGAAAGTCGTCCATGAGCCTCTCCCGGGGGGATGAATTATTTTCCAGCAACTTGCAATAATTACACGAGAGCAGATCGCGTCTGGGGTCGTGAGGTTCCACGAATCACAGATTCAAACTGTCTTGTTTGCCACGTTTAGAGCTGAACCGTACTGCTAAGTCTGTGATGCGACTACTGCTGTATAAGGGTTAGGAAAAGCTCATGAAATATAGACAGGAGCAAATTCATCGCCAGTTACTTTAGTGATGCTCCGGCCGGCTTGGCACGGGAAGCGATGAAACCCGCAGAGTCGGACGCTTTAGAGATTAAGGGTGCGGCAGTTCCGCCGGACACTTTTATGCGCGAACGAAATCGATATAGCCGTGCTCCGGATCGGTATTGATCAGCTTTACGCGCAGCCTGTCGCCGACGTCTTCGCCTCGAGCATGCATCAGCATGCCTTCTACGTGCGGCTTGAGAACGCGGACAAAAGTCCCATGCGGGGTGGCGCCGGTGACGATGGAGTCAAATGTCTGGCCAATGCGGTTGCTCATGGTTACCGCTGCAATTCGTTTGCTCATGGCGCGCTCCACTTTGCGCGCTGCGTCTTCCTTCTCGGTGCAGTTGCGCGCAACGCTACTGAGATCATCGTCAGAGTAGGGAGTGAATTTTCCTGCCATCACGTTCTTGATCAAACGTTGCGTCACCACGTCCGCAAAACGGCGGTTCGGGGCCGTGGAGTGAGTGTAGTTCTGGACAGCAAGGCCAAAGTGGCCCGGGGCAGGTTCGCCGGGACGCTCCACCACATACTCTCCCGGCCCCATCAACTTGATGACTGCCAAGGACAGGTCTGCGAAATGGTCAGGGTCGGCTTTCTTTTGCTGCCCAAGGAAGTCGTTCAAGGCTTTTGAATCCGGTTGCGCCGGGAGCCTGGCCCCATGTTGATCAGCCAATGCGACGATTCGGTCCCATCGCTCCGGCGTTCTCACTACCCGGCGAATGGATGAAATCTTTGCGTCTGCCAGTGTCACGGCCATCACGCCATTTGCGGCGATCATAAAATCTTCAATCAATTCGGTAGCGCGGTTCTTCTCCTGCTTTTCCAGGTCCACGATCTGCTCGTTGAGCACCACCGGATGCGTTTCAATGGTTTCTATATCGAGCGCCCCGTGACGATGGCGGCTGCTTTTCAGCGCCTGGGCTGCCTCATCCTGCAGCTTGAGTTGCGCCTGGAGCTCCCGCGATGCCGCGACCTTTGGCGGAGGTGCGCCCCGCCCTTCCAGCCATGCCCCGACTGCGTTGTAAGCGAGCTGAGCTTTGTTACGGACGAGCGCGCGATAAATCTGGTGTCGTGTCACTTCGCCGTCAGCCACCACATATTCAGTCACCACGCTGAGATTGTCACCATTCTCCAGCAGGGAACTGGCCGCTGTAGAAAGCTGTTCCGGCAGCATGGGAAAATTGCGCACGCCCGTGTAGACCGTAGTGGTCTCGCGCTCTGCGTGCCGGTCGATGGGGGAGTCCTTCGGCACAAAAACGTCAACATCGGCGATCGCCACCAGAACCTTGATTGAACCGTCGTTGAGCTTTTCTGCGACTTCCAGTTGGTCGAGATCTCGCGAGGTGTCGTTATCGATAGATGACCAGAGAAGGGAACGGAGATCGCGAACGTCAGCAGAGGGCGTGACCTGTGGCGGCGTGCGTTGGATCTCCGCCACTTGCTCGTGTACTTCCGGCGGGAAGTCGGGTTCAAAGCCGTTTTCCAGCATGATCTGCCGGGCCGTTGCCTGTAGATCGATATGGTTCCTGTGCCGTTGATTCATTTCTAGGTCCGATGGAAACGGGACAGGGTAACATGCCGGCGCAAATTCGGCCGATTTTCCGCAAAGAAGGATAGCGAGAAGATGCGAACCAGGGCCACGCCCCAATTGCCGTTGGTTTCCTAAGCTGGCTTCACTGGGTTGCGACGGCTTCTGCCGACAGTCTTTCGACAGACTCCTCCAGCAGCAGTTCAAACTTGTGCCCGCAGCGCGGGCATTCCATCTTCTGGAAGTCCCAGGCGCGTGATGCTGTCTTGCGCACTGGGAAGAGATCTCCGAAAGGGCATTCAATAAACGTGATATCTCCGGCGGCCATGGATAGCTCCTTCAAGGGCCTGTAACAGCCCGCTGTTGTTCGCAACAATATCCGGGAGTATGCGAGCGCACAAGTTACTCCGGATATGACACTCCGGCCCTGTAGCTCTATTGAAAGCCGTCTGGCCCAGACACTCTTCACTGTGCCTGTGATTCATGAAGAAGAAGTCCCGGCAGAGTGCCTTTACCACACCTGCCTGCAGCAAGCAGAGATCTCTCCTGCATTGTTCTAATCTGTAAAGACAAGACACGCGCAACGCTGGAGAGTTACAATTCTCCGTTTCCCAAGACGCGGCAATTCCACGCTGCATGCACGGAGGCCCCCAGTGGACGACCTGCCTGAAAAAAAGAAAGGCACGAAATCAAAAAAACGTTCATCATCTTCATCCAGCGCAGGGGTGTCCCGGCGCGACTTTCTGAAAATTTCCGGCGTGACCGCGGCGGTCCCGCTGGTCAACGAAGTATCGGCGCTAGCCGCGGCAGATCAAGTCCGCGAACTCGGTCCCGGCAAAGTTCCGATCACGCTGAGCGTCAATGGCAAAAAGATGAACGCGCAGCTCGAGCCGCGCTTGACACTCCTTGATGCATTGCGCGATAAGTTCGAGCTCACAGGGGCCAAGCGCGTATGCGATCGTGGAACATGCGGCGCTTGCACGGTCCTGATGGACGACAAGGCGGTTTATTCGTGCTCTGTGCTGGCCATTGACGCGCAAGGGCATGAGATTACGACAATCGAAGCTCTTGGCGAGCCGGGCAGACTCCATCCCATTCAACAGGCCTTTGTGGACAATGATGCCCAGCAGTGTGGGTTCTGCACTCCCGGGTTCGTGATGGCCACCAAAGCTCTGCTTGACCGCAAGCCCAATCCCACGCTGGAAGACGTGAAGCACGGATTGGGCGGAAACTTCTGCCGCTGCGGAACCTACGCAGGCATGCGACTGGCGGTGTTGCAGGCTGCCAAAACTACGAAGGGAGCGTAAACCATGGCCGACGAAACTACGAAATACACATGGCCCGACGCCGGCGAGCGCACCCTCATCGGAAAACGCGTGTCACGGGTGGACGGTCCGGCAAAATCCTCTGGTCGCGCCAAGTACACCTATGACGTCCACCGGCCCGGCATGCTGTACGGCAAAGTCGTGCGCTGTCCTTATGCGCACGCCAAAGTGTCGAGCGTGGATACCTCTGCGGCGGAAAAGATGCCGGGTGTGGTTGCGGTGCATGTGATCCAGAGTCCGGGAACAGAGATCCACTGGGCTGGCGATGACATCGTAGTGGTTGCTGCCACAGATGAAGGCGCAGCCGAAGATGCGCTGAAAGCCGTGAAGGTGGAATACGAGCCTCTGCCGCACTTTGTAGATGATTTCACCCAGCCGAAGAACGTGCCGGAAGAGCACGGTCCCATGGACCAGGAAGACTTCATCACCATGTTGCGCAATGACGCGCCGGACCCACAAATTATCTCTGCCCTTCAGACGCGAGGCATCACCTTCAAGCCGGAAAAGCGGCTGCTTGATCGATTGCGGGAGAACGAGGTAAGTGAAAGCGTGATTTCCGCGTTGCAGGCGGCGCAGGTGAAGCCCTCGGAAGATAAGGCGGAAAAAAGATATCGCAAGGAAGCGGAACAGACCAAGGGGGATCCGGACCAGGGATTCAAACAGGCAGAAGTGGTTTCTGAAGGCGTATACGGCTGTCCGGTAATCACGCACTGCTGTCTGGAGACGCATGGGTCAATTGCAGAATGGCCGGACAAGGAACATTTGTTCACGCATATTTCCACCCAGAATGTGTCTGGCCTGGCCGGACAGTTTGCCCAGGCGCTGAAGATTCCAGCCGGCAATGTTCATGTGCACCAAGACCATATTGGGGGCGGTTTCGGCAGCAAATTCGGCATCGATAGGTGGGGCGCATACACGGCTGAGGTGTCGCGCAAAGCCGGAGGGAAGCCGGTGCGCTATATGCTGGAGCGTGCTCCGGAATTGGAAGTGGCTGGATGCCGGCCTTCGGGGTACGCGCATGTGCGAGTGGGCGCGAAGAAAGACGGCACACTGCTGGCGTGGGAATCGGAGTCCTGGGGAACTGGTGGTCCGGGTGGTGGTGGGCCGCCACCCATGCCGTATGTAGTCGAGATTCCCAACCAGCGCAAGCAACATGTTGCTGTGCTGACGAATATTGGTCCGGCGCGCGCCTGGCGCGCTCCCAACCATCCACAGGGCTGCCTGATCACCATGGCCGCGCTGGATGATCTGGCGGCCAAGCTGAACATGGATCCGGTAGAGCTGCTGCTGAAGAATCTCTCGCTCACGCAACGCGCGGATGTCTATCGCGAAGAGCTGGCCATTGCTTCCGACCTTATGAACTGGAAGAAGAACTGGCACCCTCGCAATCAGGGCGGGTCGGGAGTGGTGAAGCGCGGACTTGGCGTAGCGATCCACACATGGGGTGGTCGCGGGCACAATAGCAATTGTGCGCTGACCATTCATCCCGATGGCTCCGTCGACATCAAGATGGGAAGCCAGGACCTGGGCACAGGCACACGGACGGCAATTTTGATGGTCGCCGGTGACACGCTTGGTCTGCCGATTGACAAGATCCAACTCAACATCGGCGACAACGAATATCCACCGGACGGCGGCTCCGGCGGCAGCACGACCATCGGCGGCGTTAGCTCTTCCACGCGCCGTGCAGCGGTGGACGCGCGCGATCAACTGCTGGCCAAAGTGGCGCCTGCCCTGAATGCTCAGCCGCAGGAGCTGGAAATCGTCAACCAGGTGATCCGCGTAAAATCAGCTCCGTCGCGAAGCATGAATTGGAAAGATGCATGCGCGCGCCTTGGTACGCAGCCCATCCAGGTGCTGGGTAAGAATCCCGGGCCGGGCGATTTGATTTCCAGCGGCGTGGGCGGAGCCGTAATGGCCGACGTCAGCGTGGACACGGAAACCGGCATTGTCAAAATGAACAAAATGGTTTGCGCGCAAGATTGCGGGCTCATCATCAACATGAAAACCGCGGAAAGCCAGGTCTACGGCGCCATGATCATGGGCATTGCCAGCACGCTCTACGAAGAGAAGATCATGGACCCGACCACCGGCGCCATGCTCAACCCGAACATGGATTTCTACCGGCTTGCGGGCATCGGCGACGTGGGCGAACTGGTGGTGCACATGATGACAGGCAAAGGCTATGATGAGCGTGGGCCGATTGGCTTGGGCGAGCCGCCGACTGTCGGTCCCATGGCGGCCATTTCAAACGCAGTAGCCAACGCAATTGGCGCGCGCGTGCCGTTCATGCCCATAACGCCGGATCGCGTGGTGGCGGCACTAAACGAGAATGAAGGAGGCAGCCATGCGGCCGTTTAGTTACGCGTCACCAACACGCAAAGAAGAGGTCTCCGGGCTGCTGGGCCAAACCTGGGGTGAGACGGAAATCCTCGCGGGCGGCAGCGATCTGCTTTCGCTCATGAAGGACGACATCACGACCCCGAAACGGCTGGTGAACATCAAGCAAGTTGCCGGCATTCATGCCATCAGCAACCAGGCCGGCGCGCTACACATGGGTGCACTGGTCACGCTGGACCAGATCTCCGCTGCCTCGCAAATCAAGCAGCACCATCCCATGCTGGCCGATGCCACCGGGGACGCGGCTAGCCCACAAATCCGCAACGTCGCCACCATTGCCGGCAATCTTTGCCAACGACCGCGCTGCTGGTACTTCCGCACCGGGCACGGCTTGCTGGCGCTCGATAAGAATGGCAAGTCGCTCGTCCTCCAGGGTGATAACCGCTATCACGCGATTCTTGGCAACGACGGCCCGGCGTATTTCGTGAGCCCGTCCACCATTGCGCCCGTGCTCATCGCCTACGATGCTCGAGTGCGGATTCTGGGCCCACGCGGGCAGCGCGAGATTCCGCTGGAGAAGTTTTTTGTAATCCCGAAATCGGAAGCTGAACGGGAACACGATCTTCGGCCGAATGAGTTCATCACTGACGTGATCGTTCCTCCGGCGCCGGGCGTGCGTGCAGCGCACTATGAGATCCGGCAAAAAGAGGCGTTCGATTGGCCTTACGCCACCGCCGCTGTTGCGCTCAAGATGAACGGAAGAACCATCCAGAGCGCGCGCGTGGTCATGGGACATGTAGCTCCGGTGCCGTGGGTTTCTGCCGAGGCAGAAGAAGCGCTGAAGGGAAAAGCCATTACCCAGGCAACGGCCGACGAAGCCGCCAAGGCGGCCGTAGCCAAGGCAAAGAGCCTGGGACACAACGCAGCCAAGATACATCTAGCGCGCGTGGCGGTCAAACGGGCCATTCTGAAAGCGGCGGGCGCAGAAGGAGGCGCAGCATGAGCAACATATCTGATCGTTTCAACACTGACCGCCCTGGCCTGTGCTCCGCCCTGCACTGGAAGAGTCAATACATATGGTCGGAGCCGGATCCCACGGTACCGCGTTCGGGTGATGGCTTGTTCTGGTGTGGGCTCACGCAGACGTGCATCGGGCCGGACGGCAAGCTGGCGGAGCCGGGGAACTGCTGCTCAGGCGAGCGGAAGTGCCATTGCGGGGCGAGCAAGTAAGCGCGAACGCATGGTCCGCTCGCGCTGACCGTATCTATCGAATGACCTAGCTGGCCAGCACCTGCTTCGCTACGCGGCAATACAAGTCCACGGCCTCACGCAGCTCTTTCTTGGAGATGAACTCGCGGTCGGTATGCGCTACATGGATTGATCCGGGACCAAGCAGCATGGGCGTCCCCCATCTGTTCAACGCGGGGACGTCCGTGGTGAATGCGGCAACCATCGTCTCAATCCCCGGGACGGTTTGCAGCTTCATGAAAGGAATCTCGAGCACCACTTCCGTTTCGGCCAGACCGGCCACGATTTGAGGGATCTGTCGCCGCAGTTCGTCTGACGCGCCCACCAGGCGGTAGAGCAGTTGAGCTTTCGCAAAATCAGGAATCACGTTCGGCGCTCGTCCACCCTCAATGATCCCGATATTGAGCGTACATGGCCCCACTCCTGGATTTTCAGGCAGCTTCATTTTCCGCAAGCGATCGAGCGCCGTAATCAGTTTCTCAATGGCCGAGTCGCCGAGATGGGGATAGGCCGAGTGTGCCATCTTTCCGCGTGCTGTCACTTCCACGCGCAAAGCTCCTTTCGATGCGACTGCCAGCCTGTTATCGGTTGGTTCACCATTAATCATGAAGCGGCTGCCGATGGGTGATTCATTGGCGACCTTTGCTCCCAGGCTGTCGCGCTCCTCGCCGACCAGGAACAGCATTCCCACGGCGGCGCCTTCCTTGCGCAAACGCTGGCAGGCGGCAATTTGCGCGGCGATAATGCCCTTGGCATCGCACGAGCCCCGGCCGTAAACGTTGTCGTGGTCTTCCGACGAAGGAATGAAGGGCGGAACTGTGTCCATGTGCGTCGAGAAGACGATCTGTGCAGGAACGTCATCCAGCGTGGCGAGAACGTTGAATCGCTCATGCGCTACCGGCATTTTGTGCGTGGTATAACCGAGGCGACAGAGCTCATCGTACAGCTCCGCCCCAACAGCGCCCTCATTGCCGCTGATCGATTCGATGTCCACAAGCCTGCGCGTGAGCTTTATAGGGTCCATAAATTCCGAATACAGGATAAATAAAATCCACCACGGAGGCACGGAGACACGGAGGCACCCAAAACTCTTTGAGACGCAGAGGAACGGATTAAACGAAGGAGCCAAAGAAGGAGTTCGACTGTAATCCAAGAAGTTTGAAGAAGCCCGATGTTTCGCCAATGAGAACGGCACAGCTCTCGCAGATTCTCATTCATGCACCCCTTGGTTCACTCCTCTGCCGCCTCCGTTCCTCTGTGTTTCAAAGGTTCTGGGTTTGGTGCGAATTTCATTTTTCGTGTAAAAGATAATGTGCCCGCTGGACTCAAATCCTTTTTCCTCTCCGGCCCGGCCGGTCGGCTCGAGGCGCTGCTGAATGAAGGCCGACCGAACGCGCATTTCTCGTCGCTGGTTTGCCACCCTCATCCTTTGTATGGCGGCACTGTCCACAACAAGGTCGTGTATCGGGCCATGAAGGCGCTGCACGGTTTCGGACTTCCGGTGCTGCGTTTCAATTTTCGCGGCGCCGGTCTGAGCGAAGGCGAGCACGATCGCGGGCACGGCGAGGTGGATGATGTACGCACTGCGCTCAACTGGCTCTACTCCGAATATCATCTGCCGATCATTTTTTGCGGATTCTCTTTTGGCGCCGCCACCGGCCTGCGCGCCGCCTGTCCTGATCCGAACGTTGTTGGCCTGATCTCACTCGGCACTCCAGTTGCTGCCGAGGGTCGTGTGTATACTTACCAGTTCCTGCACGACTGCGGCCGGCCCAAGCTGTTTGTGAGCGGAGCACTCGACCAGTACAGCCCGAAGGAAAAGCTGCGCGAGGTTGTGGCAGCGGCTGCCGAGCCGAAAGAGTTGCGGCTAGTCGAAGCCGCAGATCACTTTTTTGAAGGGCACCTGCCGGAATTGCAGGATGCCATTCAGGAATGGATCAGCAAGAATTTCCCTGGAGCTGTGAAGGGGAGCTGATGTCACTGGCGCACACCATGCGTTCGCTGGCACGAGAGATCTTTCTGGAAGCGCTGAGCAAGGCAGGCATACGTGAGGCGTTTGAGCGCCACGTGCAGTATGACCGCGGCGTGCTGCGTGTCTGCGAAGACCTCTACGACCTCAAATCCTATTCGCGCGTGCTCGCGATTGCGATCGGCAAGGCCGGACACCGGCTGGCGGAAATTCTGGCGCGCCAAGTCGGCCCGACAGTGCAGGGAATCGTCGCAGATCCAACAGCGCATCCTTACCAGCTCCCCGGCTACCGCTACTTTGCCGGAGGTCATCCGCAGCCCAATGAAGAATCCATGCGGGCGGCAGAGGCGATCCTTAAATCATTAGATGCACTTGACGAGAAGGCTCTGGCCATTTTCCTCATTAGCGGCGGCGGGTCGGCGGCGGTAGAGAAGCCCGTGGACGATGAGATCTCGCTGCCGGATCTGATAGCTACCTACAAGTCACTGGTGCTTTCCGGAGCGCCCATCGCGCAGATCAATGCCGTGCGCAAACATGTTTCTGCCACCAAAGGAGGGGGCATGGCCAGGGCTGCTTATCCGGCGCAACAAGTCTCCATCATGGTTTCCGATGTGCCGGAGAACGCGCTGGATGCGCTTTCTTCGGGGCCCACCATGCCGGACAGCAGCACACTCGATGATTGTTATCGAATTGTGAACGATTACAGGCTGCTGCCGGAATTTCCAGCATCAGTTCGGGAACTGTTTGAGCGTCACGCTTTGGAAGAGACACCCAAGCAGGACGATGTGGCGTTCGCTCGCGCGCGTTGGTGGAAGATTTTATCGAATGAAACCGCCGAGAAAGCTGCCGCCGCTGCTGTGTCGCGGCATGGCTTTGCCGTCGAGATCGACCACTCGTGCGACGACTGGGATTACGCCAAAGCTGCCGATTACTTGCTGGGCCGTTTGCGCGAGATGAAGCGTGGAGTCAGCAAAGCCTGCATCGTCTCCGGCGGCGAGGTCACGGTGAAGGTCAGCGGAAATGCGGGGATCGGCGGCCGCAACCAGCATTTCGCGCTATATTGCGCACAAAAAATTGCCGGCGAAAACATGGTTGTGCTCAGCGCGGGCACGGACGGAATAGATGGCACCAGCCCGGCGGCCGGAGCTGTGGCGGATGGCACCACGGTGGAGCGAGCCCGAGCGGCCGGTCTTGATGCCGCCGCGCATCTCAGCGGGTTCAATGCCTTTCCTCTGTTTGAAAGTCTCGGTGACTTGATAGAAACTGGGCCGACAGGGAATAACGTCAGGGACATCAGAATCCTGATGGCGTTTTAGTCACCTGAAGCTGGCTGTTGAAGCATTCTGACCTGCTGAAAGATGAGGTACAAATGATGCCCCTCATGCACCAGAAAGAACTCGAACCACTGTGACAACTGTATCTCGCCGAATTTCGGGTGAACTCCGCCGCGTTGAAAATCCTGATCAGATAACGACTTGAGCCTCAAAACGAGTTGCTCGCGCATAGTCGCTAATCTGTCGAGCAGATCACGATGCGATCGCTGCCGCCAGAACTCCCATTCCGGATCATCCTCTGCGCGGTATCTGCCAAAAACAGGTTTGTCCTCGTTCAGTATGCGATTGATCCTCTGGAGAAAAACCTCGTGGTAGCGGGCGAGGTGGGCCAGGTTTTCGTGCGCAGACCATTTGTTCGGAAGCATTCGGCGCGTAAGGTCGGTGGAGACTCCGGAAAGCACTTCCCTGAAAAAGCCGTTTAGCTGTGTTTCGCAACGCTGAATTTGCGAGGC